>DASYXJ010000011.1:0-20415 GCA_035935095.1 Nitrososphaerales archaeon
CTCACTGTCTTGTCAAACATATTAACAATCGTGAATAAGTCGGTTAATGCCCCGACAGTGTACATCACCCCTCGGGTTCAAAACCCTACTAGCTTTTTCAAAATCTCCTCTGTCTCACGTGAAAGTCGTGCCCCGGCCGGGCAATAGCCCTGCGGGTTAAATGCCCCAACACCGGGTTCACTTCTCCAAGGGGCAAGGGGTGGTTAAATGGCAACCGGGCGCTACAATAACGTGACCGAACAGAAGCAGGCTCTCCTTCCCGCAGGTGACAGCGAGACCATAGAGCAGTTCGTCGAGTCGATCATGCCCATCAGCGAGGTAAGGGCCTACAAGTACAGGGCCTACCTGAGGAACGTCAGGGTGATGTGGCTGCAGAAACCCTTCGTGGAGGCCACCAGGCAGGACCTGCTGCACGTATGGAGGAGCATCGACACACTGAAGGTGACCGTGGGCAACGGCAAGATCGAGAAGCCCGCGGAGCCCTGGACCCGCCGGGACTACAGGCTGATCACCAAGCGCTTCTACAGGTGGCTCAGGAACGAGGAGTTCGTGAAGGGCTTCAAGATCGGCGAGTGCGACGAGACCGTGGGCCCCGAGGACATCCTCAGCGACGAGGAACTGTTCAAGGTGTACCAGGCGTGCCACAGCCTGCGGGACAAGGCGCTCTCTTCGACGGCCTACGAGGGGGCCTTCCGCCCTCACGAGCTGCTCAGGCAGAGGAAGAGCGACGTCATGTTCGACGAATACGGGGCAGTGATCTACGTCCGGCCTGCGACGGCCGAATCGAATGCCAAGACAGGCGCCCGCAGGGTGAGGGTGATCAACGCCTCGCCCTTGCTGGCCAACTGGATCGAGAACCACCCCCTGAGGGACAGGGACGCCCCGCTCTGGGTCGACCAGAGCTCGAACACGACCTTCGAGCAGCTAAGGCAGACCGGGTGGCGGAAGATTGTGAAGCGGTGGGCGAAGGAGGCCAGACTGGAGAAGCGTGTCACGCCGTACCTCTTTCGGCACACTCGGCTTACCCACCTGGCGAAGTACATGACCGAGGCCCAGCTCTGTATCTTTTCAGGCTGGAAGATAGGGTCGGACATGCCCCGAATGTACGTCCACCTTTCGGGTCGGGATGTCGACGACGCCCTGCTCAAGATGTACGGCATGAAGAAGGAAGAGGAGACCCAGGCAAGGGCTCCGCGGAAGTGCGTGCGGTGCAGCCACCTCAATGACGCGAACGGCGAGCTTTGCGTGAAGTGTGGCATGGCCCTGACGCTGACGGCCGCCCTGGAGAAGGACCAGGAGTTGGCGGAGCTGAAGGACAAGCAGAGGCGCCAGCAGGAGACCCTTGACCTGATTCTCAACACCCCAGGACTCGCGGAGCTCTTTCGCAATCACACCTCCCCGCCTTAAATCGTCATTGAACCTCTCGGGTCGTGCAGACGCAAACTGGTTGGCCGAGGTGCGGAGTGACAGGAATGGACGCCTACCTGATCAAAGATAATGACGAAGAATTCAGGTGCTCCGCGTGCGGCGAGTTGCTGCTCCCAGCCTCTATGGGGCCCTCCAAGGGCGAGGCTTCAGAAGCCTTTGTCACTCCTAATGCCATCACGGAAGAATAGCCTTCCCACGCTATCCTTGTCTTAGTGAAATCTGCCAAGATTGCAATGGCGGAAGCGGGACTTGCTGGGATACGAAAGCTGTGTGGTCCGAACAATCGTCTGGTACCGGTACAAGATTGATAGCGCGACGAATGTTGAAACCGTCTCGCATTTCCGCTCGTGAGATCGAATCTGGGACTCGGCAATATTGACATCGTATTTAGTTAGCCTACCAAGACCCCGCGAACGATGATACCCCAGTTTGATGTTCCGACCATCGTCGACGTCGATTTGGATTTGATTCATTTGCCTCCCAAAGGGATTATCCACGTCAAAGATGGACTGATGTCGAACCATTTCTATTCGTATCTTGGGCCAATTGGCTGGAAGCGATTCGAAGAGGCCTTCCGGGCGGAGGGGCAGGCGCTTGATTCGATCGCATCGAGGGCGACAACCCATGATGAATTCGAGCAGATTGCGGGCGAGGTTGAGGAGGTGCTGCGATTCGAGGAATTCGATGATTCGGATGGTCTAGATCTCGGGATAATCAGCCCTGTCTTCGCGCTTTACGCGTTCAAGTGTTTCCCCTTCACCAGCTGTAGAGGGCACCCAGGTCATGTTGGGGATACCGAAGATTGTCCAAAGGTGGTCTTCTTCGCACCCCCTGAGAGGGGGCCTCAACTAGTTCAGGCCGCCATAAAGACTGGGGTCGGGCTTGTAAATGACACGACACCCGAGGGAACGGCACTCTTGGTAAACAGTCGTAACCTGCTCGACATGCGCACGTTCTCGATGGAGCTTCATCGGACCGCCCAATCGCTGTCCCGGAGAAAGCCCCAGCTCGAATTGGATGGTTAAACGCGCTAAGTTCACGCAGACAAGTTCACAAGACGTCGATTGGCAGTCAATCCTTCGAACAACGATTTTATCACACTTTTGTGAAGGCTAGCTCTTGCGCGTCGACCAAGAGACAGTCTCGCCTGTTGCGTCAAGATCATTCCAAATCGAACTTCGCACCACCCCTGAGAGGTCACGCCTCATGTCGAGGGTTCGGCAGAAAGGAACCACTTTGGAGGCAATCGTGGAAACGATTCTCGTAAAGACGAGCGCGAGCCACGAACAAAACGTGGTCGGATTGCCAGGGACGCCCGACTTCGCCGACAAGCTCGGAAAGTGGGCAATTTTCGCCAACGGTTGCTTCTGGCATGGCCACAAATGCCGCCTGGGCCGGCTCCCGAAGTCAAATTCAAAGTTCTGGAAATCCAAGATTGTGGCGAACAGGGCTCGAGATCGAAAAAACGCCGACGAATTGAAGAAATTAGGTTATTCGATACTGACAATTTGGGGTTGCGAAACTTCAGAGCGGGTCGCCTTGACGACGAAGGTAGAGCGCTTCTTGCAAGCAATTAGTCATGGCGGAGACAAGAAATGAGCCAGACTACTCAGCTCTGTCGGCCAGCCGAAGGACCACCCTCTGATTACAACTACCTGAGACTGAAGAATAGACCGCCGTCGGTTGCAGGCTCGCCCTATCTTAGGGTCGCGGACTTGTACTGCGGAGCGGGGTCTTTGTCGCTGGGCATCTGGGAAGCTTGCCGCCGACTTGGAATTGGGTTCGAATCTGCCGCCGCAGTGGACAACAACCCGTCGGCATTGAGGGTGTATGCGCACAACTTTCCGGGGGCTAGAACCATACCACTTGATATATTGAAGGTCCTTGATGGACGCCTTGGCGGGCGGCCGACTCGCACTGAACGCAAATTCGTCCAGGACCTGGGACGGCTCGGGTGTTTGCTTTCCGGAAGTCCATGTCAAGGATTTTCACCACTCAATAACCGTACCAGGGGAAGGGACGTTCGTAATGCGCTCTATCTCAGAGCTACGCGTCTCACCGAATTGGCTCTTCCAAGAAACTTGTTGTTCGAGAACGTCCCCGACGTTCTCAACGGCGAACTGGACGTCGTAGGGATAACCAGAGACATACTCGAACGTTTGGCATACTCAGTCGACCACTCTGTAATCGACCTGTCGGCAATAGGCGTGCCCCAGGCCCGCAAGCGTCACGTTCTCGTCGCTTCCAGAACAAAGCGAGTAAATCTTGGAGATATGGTCGCCGCTTCCAGAACTCCACGCCGTTCTGTGTGGTGGGCGATTTGGGACTTGGAAAAAGAAAGATCTGCGGACATCTTTTCCTCGCCTGCAAGACTCGCAGCTGAAAACCTTCGAAGAATAGATTACTTGCGTAGAACCCGACGATACGACCTCCCCAACTGGCTTCGACCGCCATGCCACAGAAGGGTTCACTCCTACAAGTCGATGTACGGACGACTCAAATATGACGGAATGGCACAAACTATCACGAGTGGCTTCGGCTCACCTGGACAAGGAAGATTCATCCATCCTTCCCGTCGAAGGACGCTTTCTCCACACGAGGCCGCTAGGCTTCAATTTTTTCCAGATTATTTCGACTTCACATCTGTGACCAAACGTACCGAGTTGGCTGAGATGATAGGAAACGCCGCTCCCTCGAAGCTTTCGTCTGTGATAGGATTAAATCTACTCTCATGATTGAAGCCCGCCAAATGGCGGGAGAAGAATCAGATCAACCTCCTGAACTGAAAGAAAAGGGCGTCCTTAACTTTACAGTCGACTCCGAGCTTTTGCGTGAACTGGGCGAGCGTCTGATCGGTGCTCCGTACATCGCTCTAGCGGAACTCGTGAAGAATAGCTACGACGCCGACGCCAACTCAGTGACCGTCGACTTGGACATGGCCAAAGAACAGATCGTAGTGAAGGACGACGGTATCGGCATGGGCAAGAAGGAGTTTGACCAATTCTGGATGAGAGTAGGGTCTAGGCAAAAGGAACGAGATCGCTATTCGGAGCGCTACAAGAGAGAGATGACTGGGTCAAAAGGCGTGGGCAGGCTTTCGGTTCAGTACCTCGCAGGTGAATTGTCGCTGGCGACCGTGCACTACAAGGATCCAACTCTCCGACTTACAGCACGCGTGAACTGGGACGAAGCTGTCAAAGCGGGCGACCTGACGCAAGCGAAGGTCGAATATGCAATAGAAAAGTCGGAGACCTTCAAAGAAGGAACTAGGATTGTACTAACGCACCTGAAGCAACCATGGGGAGCGAATGAGGTAGAGGGCCTGGCCGAACAGATATGGATGCTGACTCCACCGTTCAGGGGTCGGTTTTCGGCAGGAGAGGACCCTAAACTAAGATTCGACATCGAATTCAGAACTCAGAATGCGACTTACAAGAGCATTTTCGAGACCAAGATGCGAGCGGTCATGGACGCTTGGGAAGCGAAGCTCGTAGGAAAGAACGACCAAGGCCGGGCGGTCACATCGATTCAATTTCGCGGCGAATCGAGTCCGGTTGTCAAAGAATATGGAATCGATGATTGTCGGCTAATTGACGGATCCTATGAGATACGCGTTTACCGACTCAAGGGGAAACTCCCGGGAGGAATATCGGTTGACGAGGCTAGGTCGTATTTCAACAAGTTCGGGGGCGTTCACGTGTACGACGGAGGCTTTCACCTATACTTCTACGGAGATCCGAAGAACGATTGGCTTCGTATCGAGTTCGATCATTCCCATCGACTCTCGATTTCACAACTTCTCCCCAAAGACATCAGAGACGAAGGAGGAATGAGTTTCCTCCCTACACTTTCCCGTCTTTACGGTGTCGTCAACATCGACACGAGCCGAGAGAAAGAACTCAAACTTCAGATAACGAGAGACAGGCTTCAAGAAGGGAGGGCTCTTGAGCAACTCGTCTTTCTCGTTCGCTGGGCTCTCGACTTCTATGCATACGAGGTGGCGAAGCGAGAGAGTGCATCTCGTGGCAAGGAGGGGGACGTAAGGAGCCTCAAGGCGACGAGTTTACAGCAGGTCCTTGAGAAATACGAAGACCAGATCGATGGGAAAGTCTACAAGAACATAGAGCGAGAAGCACTCAAGGTAGCTCAAGAATACGAGACGAAGGCCGAGATTCAGAAGAACAAAGCATCTTCGTTGGGCCCCCTAGCGACCGCGGGCATAACCACTCTGGCTGCCCAACACGAAATCAAGAGGCAGTTTTCAGTTTTCGAGGACCTTTTGGATAGACTCGGGAAAGTGAGACCTGCGGACGCCGGATCCAAAGAGACTCTCGCATCGTTGCAAAGGGATCTAAAGGCATTCTTTGACCGATTGAAGCAAACATACAACCTCTTCTCAAATTTCGACGCACGTGATCTTTCCGATAGGAGGCGGTTGCCAGCCAAGAAAACTATCGATATGATAGCTGATCAACTCGCGGTCTTGATGAGGGGAATCAACATCAAGACCGTCAGGGTGGACCAAAAGCTCCTGCTGCCGAGGGCAACCTATGCGGAATGGAGCTCGGTCTTCCAAAACGTCATACTAAACGCATACAACGCGATGCTAGATTCCTCTTGGAAAGACATAGACATTAGCTCGCGGAAATCGGGCGAATTTCAAGAGATCTTAGTGCAGGATTCAGGAATCGGTGTGGACCTTAAGGATTCGGAGACTCTCTTCGAACCGTTCGTGAGAAAGCTTGAATTATCGGATGAGATGAGATCCATCGGATATGGCGGAACTGGTTTGGGTTTGACTATTGTCCGCCTAATTGCAAGCCGTATTCAATGCGAGGTTTCGTTTGTGGCACCGGAGAAAAGTTTCAGCACTGCTTTTTCGATTAGATGGAGCGAATCTCCTTGAAAAAATCCTTGACAATCTACGACGACACCGAGCAATTGGCCAGGAAGTACAAGTCGCAACTTGAGGACCTAAAGGCCGTTGATTCGCAGTTCGACGTAATGTACATCGAGAACGAAAGGCTTCAAAGAGAACTTTCAATCCTAAACGACCGCCGTTCGGAGTCCAGAGATGGTGCTCGTGCCCATCGGGAAAACTCGATTTTTGACGAAACAGACGTATTGCTCGTTGACATAGACCTCGTCCAGTCGAACAATCCTTTCCTCACCGGCGACAGAATCGCGTACCTGGTTCGTTGTTTCTCAAAATGTGGCATCATAGTTGGTCTCAGCAAGTTTCGGAAGGTCGATTTCGACTTAACACTGAGGGAACAGCCCAGCTCTTTCGTCGATCTCGGCATCAAGAGCGACCAAGTAGCAAACCCCGGTCTGTGGGCCAACTCCTGGTCCGGATTCAGGCCTTGGGTCTGGCCAGTCATACCTCAAATGCTCAATTCGTTCAGAAAGAACGAAGACCTGGTGCGCAGGAACATGTCCGCTCCGGTCGTCTCTTCAATCGGCTTGGAGTCGGTCGCAAGTTCGCTCCCCTCCTCAGCGTTGGACTTCCTGGGCAGTGACGCCCTCCACGCAACGTTTCAGGAATTCGTCACTCAATCCGAATACGGATTTCGCGATGGTGACAAGCCGTTGGACCAAAACGCAGCAGCAAGGGTGGCAGCCGCGAGGATCTCGAAATGCCTTGAGACGCTCGTCCTCCCCGGCCAAGAAGTCCTAGTCGACGCACCACATTTGGTGTCAAGATACCCGAGTTTGCTTTCTGGAGACCCCGGCAGGAAGACCTCTTGGAACAAGACCGCAAAGTTCCTTTCTCGGACTCAACTCGGCCTGAATCACAGGAAGATTGAAAGATTCAGGCTGAAGACCGAGACTTGGGTTTCTAGGCCGGTGTGGCTCTGGCCAGAACTTTCGAACAATCAGGAAATTGACGAGGTCGACAAGCCGTGGAAAAGCCGGGAGAACCAGTTTGTGTTCTGCGAGGATGCCAGTGCGTTCTTCCGACTGAGCGAATGTAAGGAGTTCACGGCAAGCGTCGAGTCATATTATGTGCATAGATACATCAAGAAGTTCTCCGTCTTCAGGTACGCTCCCGCGGTCACCTTGCTTCAGGCGGGTTGAGATCACGCCGTGACCTCTACGAGAACCCAGAAGGACTACGTCTTCCTCGTGAGCTTCCTTGAAAGATTGTTCTTGAAGGGCAAGGCAAGATGGGCAAACGCCAGGTCTCTGTCGAAAGCGACCACCAAGAGCCTCGAACACGCTGCTCGCGTTAGGCAGCCCATGTGGCAAATTGGCGAGTATCGTGAAGCTGTTAGGAGGTCTCCCAGACACAGAATTCTTATCGGACAAGGTAAATTCCTCTATCTTCCTCCGCTCCCCGACGACGAACAATTCGTTCCCGTCATGTTGGGCACCTGTGATTTTGAAGCCTCTTCCTCAAGCGTCAGAATCGAGTTCCACAGCGCTTCGGATCAGGACGAAAACGGCAACGCGATTGGCTTCAGGTTCGAAGGACCCGGCGCTGGCAGACACGATTACTGGCATTTCCAATTGACTGGAGGGGGAGGTTCACCTATCGGTGCGGTTCCCGGAGCTTTGTCATGGTTTCCGGAGACTCTGCCCTGTGTTCCGCTTACTGTGGACGACCCGGTAACTTTGTTCCTGGCAATCGCAGTGTCGCTATACGGCTATGGTGAAATACGTTCCATACTCAGCGACATGAAAGCGTTGCCCGACTATTTCTCGCGTCTTAATGTAGTTGCAAGAAGAATTTGATTTCGAATGGTTTGGACGCGAGGTGACATTCTACTTCCCGATTGCATGCCTGCATTTACGAAGAGCGTCCTTGTCATATTCGAAGTAGTCTTAAATTAACTCGTTGAGATCTTCCAACTCTGGATTCTTCGGAGCCGGGTCCACGGCCGTTTCCAAGTCTATCTGGTCAACCACGCCTTTCGGATAGGCTTTCATGACCCCAACCCCAAGCCTTACGGTTGTTTCTCCGCACGTGATATCGCCTTCACCAATTCTGCGAAGTCATAGTAATCATGTTTTTCGAAAGTCTCCTGTGGAATTTTGGCATATGACCACCTTGCCTTCTTCAATTTGCTAACTTCCCGGCACCAATTCTCTATTGCCGCATCTTTCTTATCAGTATCTGGCCACTCTCTGCCTTTTGTTTCGATAATCCAATTCCTTAGGCCTTCGTCGGTCCTCTGCACGGCCACGAAATCGGGGTAGTAGAGCTTGATGGCCCCTCGAGAACTCAAGTAATCGATTTTGAAACCCACGTTTCTTTCTGCAAGCGATGCGAATCTTTCGATATCTGGGACTCCGGTGAGAAACTCGGCGAATTTTGATTCGAAGTCGTTGTAAGTTGCCACGAAATTGAAGATGGTCCGTTTGGATTTGATGTGCTTACGGCGCCATACAAAGATGGGGGTTCTAGACAATAGCAGGCCACCCTGTTTCAACCTGATAGGACTGATTACGACAGATGCTTGACCGACATATCGTGCGACAATCGATATGATGGCATTTTGGACATCAGGGTCAACAAGCCTTCGTCTTACTCGCTCATCATCCACTTCGACAGGTTTGTTGAAGCTTCGTTCAGCGACATATTTTTTCACTATTGGATAGAGCTCAGAAAAGTTGCTACCAACAAGACTAGCCCTTAGAATGACTTCATTGGTTATATGAGAGAGCAACTCAGCCGCAGTTGGTATGTAGCTGGGGTCAATCCTTATTGTCCCGAGGTACGTCTCTGTAGTGGCATATTCCATCTCAATTTCGATCTTTTCCGAAACTGCAATTAGATTTGATTCCTTCAGACTAGGAAATGAGAGCGGGTCAATCGTTGATAGCTGCTTGTAGTTATGAGAGTAAATCAGGTCAGTTTGAGGAATCTCGATATCGCAATCCATCTTTGCATTAACAGGTTCAATATGAATTGGAAGAGGAGGTGGCTCAGTGAAAGTACTGACTCCAACGCCTTCTTGCTCCAGCTCTCTAACAAACTCTTCGAAGGCGTCCGTGCCTACAACCTCAAGTGTTTGCCTTGTATCCAGGCCAATGCCTGTTATGATCCTGAGACCTCTTCCTATGGCTTGCTCAGGTAGGATTCCGGCTTTTGCAGTAAAGGGCCTAAGACCAAGTGTTATGGTGACGTTTTGAACATCCCAACCTTCCCTCAACATCAGGACGCTCACTACAATTTTTATCTTGTTATCGGGCTCATCGATTTCCCTTGCCTTTATCCTGAGGCCTTCGATTTCACTCTTCTTGACTTCGCCCTCGTTATCCGTGTGTATGACGAGGACCTCTTCAGGTTCAATCCCTGATTGCCGCCTAACCAACTCCGCAATCTTGTCAGCGAGGATATTCTTTTCCGCCATGATGAAGAGGACTGGCTTCTTCCCAAATTTCGCATAGTAGTCAACGTGATAGCGCCAACGTTCCAATGCGGCAGCAATCCAGGGAAAATACACACGTGTGACGTTCTCTTGGGTAACATTCTCGGGGTCTTTTCTTTTGACTGTGTGAAGTATGATTGGGGCCTTAACGATGGCGTCTTCAACGGCTTCGGCAAGAGGATAATCAGATACTATCCAAGGAAAGTAAGTTCCGTTCTGATTTTTTGGAGTGGCTGAGAAGTCCAGCCACAATTTCAATCCTCCCGGCACAGAGTGATGAAGACTCAGAAGCGTTTTGTGCCAAGCAAGGTCTTCGTCGTGGACGTGGTGAGCCTCGTCATTTAACACCATCAGGTTTCTCAACTTCTTGACATGGTGCAACACGGAAAGCGCTGATCGTTCGAGTTCCTTACGCGCGGGCTTTCCTAGAAGTGCCTGAATTGCGTTCTCAGGCGTCCAACTATCGACGTCACGCGATTCGTATAATTGTTGAATGTTCTGGAGGAAAAGGTTTCCTGAAGGGTGGGGAAGACTTGTGTCCCCTCGCGTAATGACTTTGAAGTTCCATTGACCCTTCATGAAGGGCGGAATCATAGGGAGTCTCTTGAAAATGACGCCGTCAAGAAAGTCCTTTTCAAGGCGTTCGAGGACGATTACGTTGGGCGCAATCAACAGGAAGTTGTCAGCGAGGTCGTCCCGCTTCTCGAGAGTGCGGTTGAAGTAAGACCACACCATTGCCAATGCCATGACAACGGTCTTCCCTGAACCAGTCGCCATCTTGGTCGCAAATCGAAGAAGGTTACGCTCAGGTAGATCCTGTGTGCTTTCGGACTTTAGTTCAGGGAAGTATCTCCGTATTGATCTCTTACCATCGGGCGTCTCAAATAACAGATCTTCTGTGAATAGGGTACCTTGCGACAAGGTCGAGTACTTCTTGACAACAGGAATCAGGTCGGAAAAGCCCTCAACTTCTTTCAGGTATACGATGGTTTCGATGGCTTCCCTCTGACAGAAGTAGAATTGGAAGGGATTACCATCAACAAGGTGGTCTTCCTCAAACCAGTATGCAAACAGGTCCTTCGTAGTTTCGGAGGCACCTTCGTACCCTTTGGATCTCCATTCACCTACGGCGGTTCGAAGTTTGTCTACCAGCAGCATCTTGCTGGGTCGACGCCCTTGCGTAACTGCGTAGGTTTGTCGGTCTTTTACGAGGTACGACGTTGGCTGCTTGTATGGATTTCGATCTGGATTGAAAGGTAGTTGCCTTTCGTAAGGGATGACTGACCCCGACACTCACACCTCTACCTCTAGCACCTTTGAGCTGTCAATCCCAAACACGTCCACTACCTTAACGAGAATCTTGTATTTTCTATGCTCCTTGTATTCGTGTACCATTGACTTGAGATCGAGTCTCGCATCGCCGTCTGCGCGATAAGCTTGCCAATTGTTCAGAAATGTATCATTCTTGAAGTCGAAGTCAACAGCCCAGTAGTCAATCAAATCGCTCCAGTGCTTTATTTGAGACCGGACTTCGGCAGGAATAAGGTCACTGCTCGGGATCCCGAAATCCTGAAGTTCAACCTGAGCTGTCTCCCTCTTCGCAATTGTCCTGGCCTTGATGTAAGCCAGGTCGAAGAATTTCACATCCTCCCGAGGTATTTGCGGATCCATCACCTCGTTAGGAATCTGAAGCAATCGCACCTTCACTCCCTTGTTCCTAGCGTCTGTTTCAACTAAATCGTGTATACCCATCTCCCACTCCCAGCCAAGAACGTGAAGCTCTGATTGTCTCGCTGAAACAACCTCATTCACCGTATCAAGGACTTCGGAAATCGTGACCGGGGCTTCAACCGAACCAACGTGTACTAGAGCAGATTGTCTGCGCCCATGAACAAACTGAAAGCCAGAAATCGGCTGGGCATCATACAACTTTAGGAGAAAAGCGAGGTACTCGGAGACTAGCGACTGGCCACTCTTCCCGGAAAAACTGATGCCCTGCCAAATCTGTCTTTCATATTTCCCAAGGTTCAAGATTTCGAATGGTTTGCACCCTTCGATGTCCAAGAGCCTCTTCCTGGTTGCGTGAATTCCAAAACGACTGAGGTCACACCCTATCCAACGTCTTCCCAATCGTTCAGCAACGACTAAGGCGGTTCCTGAACCGCAAAAGAAGTCGGCTACCAAGTCGTTCGGATTTGATGATGCTGTAATGATTCGCTCAAGTAAAGCTTCAGGTTTTTGGGTTGGAAAGCCTACTCTTTCTCTTGCGAATGCTGACAAGGGTGTTATGTCAGTCCACATGTCTTGCACAGCAATCCCGGGAGACTCATCCAAGTATCGAATCTCCATGGGGACGTTGCCCTCTTTGGTTTGTATTACTCTACCCGAGTCTATCTTCTTCTGCATGGTTTCTTTGCTATAACGCCAGTAACGAGTTACACCCATAACCTCATACCGCGGATTCCCCTTGGAAGCGCCACCTGGTCCCTCCATGTTGTCAAGTTTGTATATTCTACCCTTCACCAAACTTCTGTCGGCCCTCTCTTCCTTTGTCAATGGTCTGCGCGTGCCGTTTGGCAATTCGACTTGCTTGTAGAAGCCATCCAAGTATTCCTTCTCGTGTGGCGTGAACTGCTGTCGCCATGTATTCGCCTCATCTTCCTTGTCTTTGGAGTAAAAGAGAATCGTATCATGAGATCTTCCAAAGTGTTTTGCACCTTGCTTTGTATCGCTGTGTGCGTGAGACCTTTTCCATGCGATCTCGTTGACAAAATTCTCTCTTCCAAAGATTTCATCCATCATGATCTTTACGTAATGTCCTATGTTCTGGTCCAAATGCACATAGATTGAGCCGCTTGGAGACAACAACTGTCTAATTAGTGATAGTCGGTCATACATCATATCGAGGTAGGAAGAGGTGCCTCTTCCCCATGTGTCTCGGTAAGCTCTGACCTCCAACGCTGATGGCTCTTTGATGACCTCGTCGTCTCCAATCTTGACGCTGTGGGAAAAATCATCCCCGGTGTTGAATGGAGGATCTATGTAGATCAGGTCAATCTTCCCGGCAAACCTTTCCAGGAGAGAAGACATGACAAATGCATTGTCGCCCCAGATGAGCTTGTTCTTCCAACCCGTGTCTGTCGTCTTTCCCTCATTCCCGGACCATACTTCAAAGAGGCTCTGTTGAACACCACTGTTTTTGGATTTCCTTGTCGCTCGTGTTTCGTTGACGGTTTCAATAATTTGAAATGGTAGATTCCACCCTGGCTTATCTCGCAGTTTTCCTTCTTTCGTAAATTTGCCTGGCCATACGAGCTGAGTATCATCAATTTCTATGTCTGTCAATTTACATCAACGGGAAGAAGCCCTCCGTTTCGAGTGCTTCAGCTTGAACTTAATGGTTCCTTCCGTGCTGCAGTAGAGTCTGAAGTCGCAGTTCTTGCAAATTGTGGACGCTGGAGGAGTCGTCACCTCGAAGTGTTGGCCTTGGATGGTGCTAACTATCTTGTCGAAATGCTCTCCGGCGTTCCCTATGGCATTCTCGTCGACTGGAAACTCCATCAACGCCCTTGATCGTTGTTTTTCACCCGTCCAGTAGATAGAGAGGCGTTCTGGATTCTTACCATATCGCTCTCTAAGGATATGGGCGTATAGGCAGAGCTGCTTGTAATACCGGTCCAGCAGCGGGTCTTTAGTTGCTGGACGGCGTTGGCTTTTGAAATCTAACAGCTCTAACTTGCCATCCTTCCCAAGTATCAGGTCGATTTTTCCGGTCAGGATGTACTCTGGTTTCTCGACCGAAACGTCCACTTCGGTCTCAAGGACACGATGGAGTTCTGAGCGGCTTTGTCGATAGTAATTCAAGATGTGATTCAGTGCACTTTGCTTCCTGTCCTCAGCAAGAGGGCGCATACCGGCGAGTATCAGGCTCTGGTAGTTAGATTCGAACCACTCGTTTGAGATTGAGCCTTCAGTTATCTCCGCAAAGCGCCCTTCAACTGCCCTTCGATGTATGTCCTCGATGGTCTGATGGACTAGCGTCCCAAATGTCATTGTCGCCGACCTGGCCGGCGAGAATTCATAGTCTTGGTAGAATTGGTACTGTCTAGGGCATACTTCGAAGACGTTGATGTGCGAAGTGAGACTGTATGATTTCTTCGGGATGAACTGTCTTCTGGCTTTGAACCTCAAGGTCTCAAGTATATCTCTCTCCACGTAGGGCCACTGTGGTAGTCCCTGCCAGATTGAATCAAAGTACTCCCTCGGTTCCTCGCTTGCCGTCAGCACGAGTAATTTCGCAGCCCTCGAGAACGCGACGTAATACTGACGCATTGTGTCGAACAGAGAGATGCGATCCTCTGGCTCGAATGGTTCGCGGTGATAAAACTGGCCGAGGTCCTTGTCTATTCTCTTGCCAGTCCTCTTGGTTACGCTCAAGGACCCGACAGCCACCACTGGAAACTCAAGTCCCTTTGACTGATGCACTGTCATGATCTGCACATAACCGGCTGGGATGGGGTTGTACGGGTCCTCGTAATCATCAATGCCGTTTTCCAGTAGCAGCTTCATGAAGCTGACGAAGAGTTTCTTGTTGATCCAGTCCTTGTTCCTAGCCGTCACCAGTTTTGTATGATAGTAGTTCTGGAAGGCCGTCAATAGTTGAGAGAACATTGCTAGGTTCCTGGCCCTGTTCTCGTTCTTGAGGAACGCATTGAACGGCTCGAACGCCAGTAGCTCGTAGAAGTAATCCGAGATCGTCATGTCGAGTGTTTCTGGACCCTTGAGTTCCTCGACCTCCTTTGCGCTCTGCCTGATGTAGGATGTAAGCCCGGGACTTGTCTGGGAATAGGGACCAAGCCTTCCAATGGAGTCACTAACGTAACTCCGCAAGTCTGTGAAGCTGACTCCACTGAGGTCCGCCATTTGTTTGTAGAATCCAAATATGACAGCATAGCATCCAATCATCAAACGAATCTCTTCATTATCGAAGAAGGCTCTTGCGCGTGGAGCGAAGTATGGAATTCCAAGCTCCTCCAATCCTTGCAGGAAGTGCTCAGAATGTTCCAGTCGTACGCTGTGGAGAAGGAGCGCGACCTGACTGTAATCTTGAATGATGTTCGTGCTCTTCAGGTACTTGACCAGGGCAGCGAATCTTCGCCCTTCGTCCTTCTTGGTCGTGCCCCATATGCTGAAAACGGCTGGATAATCCGGGAATTTCCCTTCTGGATCGGGCTTTACGCTCTTGTGAAACCTATAGTTTGTGCGACCGTCAGCACTCTTCCAATCAATCGACTGCATGAACTTGTCATACGCTTCTATTATGTCCTGGTGAGATCTGTAATTGATGTCTAAGACTACTTGCCGACATCCTGCGAAATGCGATTGGAACTCAAGTATGTTTCTGACCGTTGCGCCTCTGAACCTGTACAACGATTGATCCTCATCTCCCACGACGCAGATGTTGTTCTCTGGATAGGTGAGCTTGAACAGTATCTGCTCTTGGATGTAGTTGGTGTCTTGATATTCGTCAATCATGATGTACTTCAGGTTCCTTCGAATCTTCTCTTGAAGCTCCGCACTCTCAAGCATTTTGTAGAATATGAGTTGCTGATGAGCGAAGTCCAGTCGATTCGCAGCAAAGAGGCCTTTCTCGTAGTTCTGGAACGCCTTGGCGAGGAGGGAATGAAAGTCGTCGGCCGACTTCATGAGGGTGTCCACTTCGAGCATTTCCTCTACCATCTTGTTCAGATAAGGAATCAATCCGTTGATGGTCGTCCATTTGTACTCCCACCTGCCGAAGTACTTGTCTCCGACCTTCATACTATCTGGGACAATCTTGCTGAAATTCTCATTGAGGAAAAGAGCTTGAGTTAACTCGTCTAACGTCTCGTAATTCTTCTTCAGGGGCGTATGGATTATGTATTTCCGAATGAACTCGTCGCACATAGAGTGTAGAGTACCTACACGTATCTCATACAGGGGTCCGTGATATCCAAGCAACCGCGCGCTTTCGTTGATGCGGTCTCTGAGTTCGAATGCAGCCTTCTCTGTAAAAGTCGTGAGAAGAATCTGATTCGGTTGAGCTCGCCCGGTGAGGAGCAAGAACATTGCTCTCAGAACCAGAACTAGTGTCTTGCCAGAACCGGGGCCTGCTACGATCTGGACCGGGCCGTCAACTGTTGTTATTGCTTCAATCTGGCTCTTGTTTAGGGTGGGGAAGGCGGAAACCATTGCGGAGATTGCCTCTGCATCGTTCAGCAAGGTTTGCTGGACTTGGCCCAATTTCTTTCAACTCTGGGACACGAATTGTAGATTATTGATATTTAGCCTTGACAACGGAATCGGTGCTGATGTAGACAAAGTCGAGCAAGAAAAGAAGAGAGGCGGAGAGGGAATAATGGGGGAGCCAGACATGCCTTCACAACTTGGTTCCACACCTTGTGCAGAACCTTGCTGGATGAGAAACAGATTGGCCACAGGCAGTGCAGAACGATTTCGCCTGAGGTGGATTCGAAGTCCTTCCCGACGCCTGATCTAGCTTTGGTCTGAAGGCGACATCAAGACCATGGAGCTCGCCCGGATAGAGCGAAACGAACTTAATTCCGTTTCGCTGGTATTGTGCCATCTTCCATTTCATGCTCCGCTCGTACCTTGATCGTGTGAAGTTGTCGGGAAGGTCGACCAGGCCCCAGTACTCGACGTAGACGCCGTAGTCGGGAAGGTAGAAGTCCGGCCTGCTTATCCTCCTGAACCGCCACCGGCTCATGGCTGGCTGCTCGTAGACATATCTGATGCCGCTCCGGCTGAAGTAATCCGCGATGGTCCTCTCTGAGTTGCTCCTGACGACCTCCCCCCGCTGAGCAACAGACGGCTGTCCGTACGCCTCCCTTCGGCCGAACTGGACCGCCCGGACCATGTAGATCGGTCCAGTAACAACCAATCCGACGATGCCGACCAGGGAGAGGAACGCAAAGACCGCAACAAGCGCGAGGCTGCTAAGGGAGACCGCGACCCCCACGAAAGACCCGAAGAGCACCATCAGGAAGAGAAGGCCCCAGAAGAGCAGCCTCAACGGTGCCCCTCACGGGCGTGGACACATAAGCACCCATGAGCCCGTATAGACCATGAAAAGGGTGCAAAAAAGAAGGGGGGGAGGCATACAAACAAGCCGCAACTCTCTACGGACGCTTGGGTGAAGTGGTCACAGAGAGATTCGGTGGTAATGGCAGTGCAGACAGAAGGCACCAATCGGTACGAGTCTTACTCCTGCGCCAGTACCTGTTCGTCTCTGCGCGTAAAGTGAGGCGAGGGACCTTCTCGTGACCCCAAGGCTCTCTTCGGCGGGACAGGCCCGTCTGGACTCGGTTGACAAGGCCCTCAAGGAGTCAAATGTCCTTTCGGTCCGGTCTTGGAACTCTTCCGCCACTACGTCATGCCCTTTGAGATAGTCCAGGGTCATGGCTACCTCCGAGCTGAAGATGTGACCGGCTCCGTGAGCCCTTCTCCGCCTCAGATTTGCAACTAGTTCGTCGAAGTCGAGTTGTTCGTCCGCCAGGGCTTTGACGACTCCCAGAGCAAGTGGGGTTGGCAATGGAAGGGAAGCGCGTTTCAGCTTGTAGGTGGGTATGATTATGTGGTTCAGCGAGTGGCACAGCATACATGCCCAGAAAAGCCGGAGCCATCGTGTTCTGCCACCCGACTCGGTCCGGGTGTAGATTGTCCTGTGCCGAGAGAGGAGATTGCACTTGGGGCAGAGCCTCGTCCGCAGCCCACGGACATTTCTCATGAAGATGTGCGGTCATGGTTGTTATAACGCGGCCGATGGGTTTGGATAGATCAGGTCAAGGACCTTCTTCGTCCGGTCGAGGACGCGCAGGCAGAGTCGGCCGACCTGCTGTGGGCTGCTGGACTGGGCCTGGCTTGCAATGTACGTCCACGAGAAGCCGTCGGCGGGCTTCTCATAGAGTCTGGCGAGGGTGGCTGCGACCAGTTGGGCGATTGTCTCTGCTTCTGTCTCCTGGCCGTGGCCTGTCTTTGGTTCGAAGCTCCTGTGGAGGGCATGTGCGAGTTCGTGGAAGAAGACGTCCCAGGACTCAGTGGAGAGACTGATGACCTTCCTCTCGTAGTCGGTCATGCCATAGATCCCGGCTGAGAGACGTATGTAGTTGACCCGCAGCCCGAACATCTCGGCTACATCGAGGAGCGGCGGAGGGTCCCTAGGCGTGTAGGTAGGGAGTTCAGTGCCTTCCGTGTCCTCATATCTGAAGACGGGGATTGTCCTGAAGCCCACCAGGACCTCGACCGTCTCGTCCTTCTCTTCTGCGGACTTGTCCACAGGCTTCTCGACAAGGACAGGGCCAAGGATGTAGAAGGCCCTCGAACCCTGCCTGACAAATCTGCCGACGTCCTGCCACTGCCTGTATCCCCTCGCGTCAGCGGTCCCGGCAAGGAGCATCAACAGCTGATTGCCGAAGGACCACTTGGACGATGGCTTCTCAGGGGCCGCGACGAGAGCTTTGGCACAGAGGTCGGGGAGTTGTTGCGACGAAAAGAGCCGGACGATCTTCTCGAGCTCGGTGTTGGCTCGCTCCCTCCATGAAGATTTGGCTGGTTCCTGGACGATGGCTTGCGCGGGGGTATCGGTAGTTTGCAAGAGAACGCGGCCTCCCCTATGGGCTCTGGCCGTTGACCGGGTACCGCTTCAGGAACTTGTCCCGAAGACGATACTTGTAGCCGCCGACCACCAGGTCTTCGCCACCTTTCAGTCGCTCCAGGAACTCCCTGGCGGGTTCCAGTTCAGCTACCGGGGAGCCGTCCTGGTTGACGACGAAGGTCCACTCCCCATCCCCGCTGGCGTAGGCTTTCCAGGGGCGGTCTTCGAGGATGGCTGGGTCCAGGGTTGGGGTGTCGTCCATGATGTTGACTGGCTCTGCCTTCGCCTGTGCCGCGCTTCCATTCCCGTTGGTCTTCAGCTTCCCGAGGACGTAGACGATGTTGCTTGCCTGCCTTCCGAGGGGGTCGGTCTCCCTCCTCTCGACGGCCTTGATCAGGACGAAGCCGTTGCTGAGGCATTCGTTCGCCTCGGCGCTTGTTCCAGCCTCTCTGATCTCGGTGATGCGGGCGTATGGCGTCTCCATTTTCCTTCGCCCCCTCTTCCCTGCCATGCCCTCCTAGCGGCTGCCTCCATTTAACGGGCCTAGGCCGAGCTCGCGGCTGACGGTGGCCACGAACTCGCGGACCGTGTACTCCGCGACCCCTAGGGTTTCGGAGATGTCCTTCTGTGTGACGGCCCTGGGCTCTACCTCTCTGGAGGCGATGTAGACAGAGCCTGCCGCCAGGGTCCTGGGGCTGCGGCCTTCTTCCTTGCTGCGGATTGCGCTGACGATGGTCAGGGAGGCCTGGAGGACTCTCCGGAAGTACGGGCCCGGCTCGACCCCCTTGCTGGCCAATTTCTTGGTGACGTCTTTGTTGGCTTCGAGGCCGCTCACCACAGTCCTGAGGAGGGCCGCCGGGTCAGCAGACCTGAAGGGCACTCCAGACTCAGTGCCCAGTCGCAGGAGCTTGGACTTGGTGACCCTGTGGCCCAGATTGGTGTACGCCTGTAAGACGGCCTTGGCGCTGATATGGTCCATCCCTGCTCCCCTGCAGGCCGAGAGGAGGGCATAGGCAGAGATGGCGGGGACCGAGGTCCGATGCCTCATCGGTTCTTCGTTCGACCTACTGTCGGCCAGCATCTTCTCAGACAGGGCAATGGCGCTGTCCCTGACGAAGGTGGGGAGGCTGAGCCTGTCAGCCACTCTCCTGATCATGGCTGCGCTGTTCCACGCGGTTTGGTTCTGGCCCATGTTGTCAGAGACGCGCTTCACGTAGCCGACTGTGGAGCTGCCGTTGAAGTCGGCCGTGGAGCCCTCGTCCAGCTTTGTTCCGATGAAGGAACCGAGCCTTCGGATCGAAGTCTGGCTGGGGGCCTTCAAAGGGACATCCAATTGGAAGTCCCTTCTGGCCACGACGCCGCATGTGTTGCAGGCAATCTCCTCGCCCGCCTGGACGAGCTCGCCACGACACTCGCGGCACCTTTCGACGTTACGCTTTCCGTCCGTTCCTAGAATTTGTGGACTCTCCATGCACATCACGCTCCTTTTTGTGGTTGCCCTGGGCCGGCCCCGAGAGAGGGGGCCGAGCCGTGATTCCTTGGCGCGTCGGGAACGGTGGACTTGGAAAGCGGCCTGTGAAGTCTTTCTCCGAACCTGCCAGAAGGTCGATGCTCGACGCTGGGGAGCGAAAATACACGAGCAACAATACTCTGGTTTATCCCGGGTTGTCTACTGGATCATGGTTCGAATCCTGAAGACCTGGGAGCAGGGCGGAGCGACCGCCACCTCCTTTCTTCCCGCCGCCGTTCAGCCGGCGCCTAGGAGCAGTTGTGCGTCCCTTGGACGGGTAAATCGACGAGACGGCTAAACAACGGACAAACTCCGTCTGGATGATCTTGAGGCAACACAATACACAGGGATTGAAATGAATGATGAAATGATTCAGGCAGAAGCACGGCTGGTGCTTTGACGGCACATTCCTACTGGAACAGCCTCTGCGACTCGGTGGGGGGGTTTGC
>DASYXJ010000012.1:0-23046 GCA_035935095.1 Nitrososphaerales archaeon
GGAGCCATCATCCACAGGATGGGGCTTGGGTCTTGGCAGAGAGGAAGGGAGGTCATTTGGACGAAGGCGCTTGCGGCCCTGGGAGTTCCAATCTATTTGACAATCCACGGCAAAGGAATCGGCGAACCGGGGGCGGGGAGGTGGCTCGACAGCGCACATTTCGTCTTCAACGAATCCGTGGTAGCCAACGAGGAGGGGTTGGAGCAGATAGACTTCGTGCTGAAAAGACTGGGGGTTGAATTCATTGTCACGCACAGTCCGGGCTGGATGAACGACATAGGCGAGGGCAACATCGGGACATCACATGCCGATATGTTCCTGATGGTAGCGGACCTGGGGGTCGTCGTGCTCTATCCAGCACTCGTCAACTATTCTTTTCTTAGGTACCTCAAGAAGATGAAGTTCGAAATCGTGGAAGTGCCTCAGAAGGAGTACTGGGACCTAGCTGTGAACGGGGTGACTCTTCAGGCTGGCAAGGTCATAATGAACAATGGCTCTCCTCGGACCACGAAAGAACTGGAAAGGAAGGGCGTGGACGTCATCCAGGTCGATTTTTCTGAGAGCCAGAAGTTCGCGATCGCGGGACTTCACTGCGCTACACTTGAGCTGATTAGAGACCAGCCGGGTCCTTTGATGATAGAGAAGTCCCAGTGACCACCACTTTAGGGGCTTGGACCCTCCTGAAACTAAAACGGAAGTTAACGTATAAATAAGGAAATGCGTCACGTCGTTGCGATGGTTGCCTACCCGGGTAGGGACCGACATGCGGTTTCACGAATCGGAATTGTAATAGTCATCATAGTCATCGTCGTTGTTGGCGGGGTCGGTGCGTACCTCTATCTCACACCCGCAGCCCCGAAGTCGGGCCCGACGATAAAGATTGGGATGACTCTTTCACAGTCGGGGACCTTCGCTTCTCTGGACGGGAACTACACGAAGTTCAACACGGCCTGGCAGAACTGGGTGAACACGAATGGAGGATTGAAGGACTCGAAAGGAGTTGGCCATAATGTGTCGATTGTCTGGTATGATGACCAGAGTCAGCACGACCTTGCTGTCAGTCAGTATCACAAGCTGGCCGAGCAAGACAATGTCATGGTCATGGTCAGCCCGTACAGCGCGGACATCGGAAAGGACCTCATCCCCGTTGCTCAGGCAGACCAAGTCCCGATCATAATGGCAGAAGCTTCCACCGCTGGCATGTGGGTCTCGAGCAATCCCCACGACTGGGCGGTCACGTCGATGGTTCCTTACTGGGCGACAGACTACACGACAGGCTGGAGCGGCCAGTACTTCGCGATGTTGAAACAACAAATCGCGAGCAGCCCGAGCACCGCTCCGAAGACAATAGCCTTGGTCGGATGGGACATAACATGGGCACAAGATGATTACAACAGCTCGCTTCACCTAGCCCCACAGGCAGGCCTGCAGGTTGTTTACCAGAACAAGATTCAGCCTTCCTTCACCGACCCAGTGGCGGGATTCTCGGCGATAATCCCCGCCCTAAAGGCAGCCAATCCTGACATAATCTATCTTGCGACGTTCGGACCTGTCGCTGCGTTGTGGATGAAGGCCGCGGCCCAAGCTGGGCTCCAGCCCAAGCAGTGGCATACGATTGAGTGGGGCGCTGCGTTTGCACCGATTCTCGGCGGAGCCCAAAACGTGAACCATGTCACGTCCGAGGCATTCTGGACGCCCACCTACCTGAGCAAGAGCGGCGGCGGCTACTCAGATGAGTCAACGTTCAGTACACTATTGCAGACTGCGTATGGAGGTGCCCAGGCTGGATGGTATGCGTTCCAGAACGTAGAGCTGAGGATGGTCATCTTCCAAATGATCAGTGCAGCAGTCGCTGCGACGGACAACCCGACCAGGGCGACCCTCAACACGGCACTGCACGTCCTGAACATTCCGACAGTATCAGGTCAACTGGTTGTCGGACCTCAGGGTTATGGGACAATAGGTCTGGTCCCTGTTCAGTGGCAGAACTCACGTATCCAGACGGTGTTCCCCGCCGGTCTCTCGAACGCGACCTTCGCCTATCCTTAGGCATCTCTCTTGGTCGACTTCGGAACGGTAGGGCCAATCCTCATTGACGGTTTGTTACTCGGAGGAATCTACGCCCTAGCGGCTCTCGGCATCTCGCTGATTTTCTCTGTCATGAATGTTCTGAATCTGGCTCATGGGAACTTCATCATGCTGGGCGCCGTCGTGACATTTGCCGTCTATTCGTACGCGCCTTTCCACGGTCCCCTCGACCTAGTCCTTACCCTCGCCATCCTCCTCGTGATATTCGCTTTGATGGGGGCGGCGGTCGAAGTGTCGCTGATCAGACGAATCCTTCGAAATTCGTCAGATATCCTGATTAGCGGGATACTGGTGACCTTGGGACTGGCACTGGTCCTTCAGGACGTTGGCGGATACCTCCTGATCACCAATCCGGCAAACGTTGCTCGAAGCACAACCATCTCGCTGACAATCCCGAACTTGTCTTCCATCGTGGTCGGAGGATACGTCTTTGCAGCCTCGAAGCTTGTCTCCCTTGTCGTGATTGTGGTCTCGGGCGTTGCGCTGTATTTCTTCTTCAAGAACACCTACCTTGGAATCGCCATGCGCTCGATATCCTTGGACAAGGAAGGAGCGATGATGCTCGGGGTGAATCTGCGCCAAATCTCGATGATCACATTCGCGCTGGGGCTTGTGTTCGCAGGCTTCGCGGGTTTCATTCTCGTGATTGACCAGACAGCTGATCCCAACCTTGGATTGGGCTACACGATCAAACTGTTGACTGTGATGGTCCTCGGCGGGGTCAGAAGCCCGCTCGGACCGGTGATTGGAGGACTCTCCCTGGGCGTAATCGAATTTGCCGTGGCGGCGGTCATTGGGGCCTACTGGGTGCCAGCCGTTTCTCTTTTCATCCTGATTTCAATCCTTCTCGTAAAGCCGACAGGCCTCACGGGAGGCAGGATTGGCTGAGATGGCAGGCTTTGCCAAGGGCTATCCCCACCTGAAGAGGGCAGTTTACTTTCTCGTGCCCCTGGCCTTGGTCGGGGCGGTCGCTCCCAGCTTTCTCAATACGTACGTCGTCGGGAGCGTGCTGTTCCTCTTCCTGGTCTACTCGATTCTCGCCCTCAGCTATGATGTTCTTGGGGGCTTCGCGGGATACATGAACCTGGGCCATGTGGTCTTCTTCGGAATCGGAGCCTACGTGGCCGCGATTGTTTTCAGGAAACTCGAATTCTCGCTCGCTTTCGGGATTGTGCTTGCCCCAATCATTGCTGCCGCTTTTGCGTTCCTGGTCAGCTTTCCGATTTTCAGATTGAAGGGTTTCTACTTTGCCGTGGCAGGACTCGCTCTGGTGGAGCTCGCATCCCTCCTGGTCGGATCGAGTGATGCGAAGCCTTTGACCAATGGTTTCGATGGAATATCATTCGTGCAGTCCAATGTCTTGCTGCCTTACTATGCGGCTCTTGGCCTCATCGTGTTCTCTGTGCTGGCTTCCTTGGCGATTTCGAAGTCGAAATTCGGCCTTGCCCTCCGTTCGATAAAGGAGGACGAGCAGGTGGCAGGAACGGTGGGAATCAACGTACCCCGGATGAAGAGAAGGGCACTCGTTATCAGCGCAATCATCGCTGGTCTGGATGGGGCAATCTATTTCTGGGGGAGAGGAGCGATCAGTCCCCAGACAGCCTTCGGCTTCGTCATTACCTTCATACCAATCACCTTGGCCCTGCTCGGCGGAACCGGGACGACGACAGGTCCGATTATCGGAGGCGTGATCTATATCTACCTTCAGAATTACTTCTTGGGAGACCTCGGGACGGCTCTCCCAGGGACGGTGTACTTCCCCAATGCAATCACTGGCATCTTGTTGATTGCTGTGGGTCTTTTCGCCCCGAGAGGTATCGTAGGTTCGCCGCGGATTCGTAGTCTGCTAAAGTGGGCCTACGGCGAGATAGTGAAGTAGGTCAGATTCCGAGATACGACTCCCTGACCTGTTCGTCGTTCAGGAGCTCCTCGCCCTTGGCGGACCTCGTCACATGCCCGTTCTCGAGGATGTACGACTTCGAGCTGCTGGACAGCGCTCTGATGACATCCTGCTCAACGAGAAGCGCTGTGATGCCCAGGGTCTTGATCCTCGATATGGCCTCGAAAATCCTTTGGACCATGATGGGACTGAGGCCGGCGGAGGGTTCGTCCAGCAAGAGGATCCTGGGCTTTGACATCAGAGCTCTCCCGATCGCCAGCATCTGAGCTTCGCCGCCAGAAAGAGTTCCTGCCTTCTGCTTGGACCTTTCCCGCAAGAGTGGGAAGATTTCAAACACATTTTCAATCTCGGCTTTGAAAGAGCTACGCGCGCGTCGGGGGTAGGCGCCCATCTTCAGGTTCTCCCTGACGCTGAGGTCGGAGAATATGTGCCTCCCCTCGGGGACGTACGCTATGCCCCTGTCCACGACCCGATCTGGAGAAAGTCCGTCGATTTGGTCCCCATCAAACAGAATCTTTCCCGACTTGGCCGGGACTATCCCCATAATTGACCTGAGAATGGTGCTCTTTCCCGCACCGTTGGACCCAATTATGCTGGCAATAGACCCTGATTCGACGTCGAGTGAAACGTCCCAGAGTGCCTGTATGGGGCCATAGAATACGTTGAGGTTGGAGATTTCAAGAGTGGGCATACTCTTCCCCCAGGTAGACCTTGATCACCTCGGAATCCTTCTGTATCTCGTCGGGACTCCCTTCGGCGAGCTTCAATCCCGCGTTCAGAACGACAATCCTCTTGCAGATGCCCATTATTGCCTTCATGACATGCTCGACTATCAGAACAGAGATTCCTCCGTCGTTGACCTGGTGGATGAGCCGTGTGAAATCGCCCACTTCAGAAGGATTCAGTCCGGCCATGGGCTCGTCCAACAACAGTAGCCGTGGTGACCCGGCCAGAGCTCTGGCCACTTCTACCAGCTTCCTTTTTTCCGTGGGAAGCGACACCACCTGTGAATCCTTCTTCGACTCCAGGTCAGTGGCTTTCAGAACCTTGCTAACTTTTTCCTCGACGCTCTTCCCATCTTCCTTGCCGAAGAGAGCCCCCACCCTGATGTTCTCCTCGACCGTGTAGTTCAGAAATGGCCGGACTGATTGAAACGTCCTAGAGATGCCCATCCTTGTCACATCGTATGGTTTGAACCCTGTGATGTCCGTTTCGTCGAAGATAATACTCCCGGCGGTAGGTCGTTCGATCCCGGTGATGATGTCGAACAGTGTGCTCTTCCCAGCGCCGTTCGGCCCGATGAGGCCCACGATTTCGCCCTGGTTCATTTCCAGAGACACCCCTTTGAGGGCGGCGAGTCCCCCGAAATCTTTGGTCACTCCCTTAACTTCAAGCAGTGCCACAGATGCACTCCTCAACGTGGCCAATCGCTGGAGGGTATTAAGAGGGCTCCGCTTCTCAACCTCACTTTTCATCCTGGTTCCACCTTTTAGACAAGTCGAAATGCCTAGTCCACCGAGGAATGTCCCGCGACCGCTCCAAAGGGGTCAGGAGCTTCTTTGAACCGAAATCCGTGGCGGTCGCCGGGGTATCGACGGACCCGGACAAGCTTGGTTCGATAATCTTCGCCAACCTCCTGGCCAATGTGAGGAGGGGGCTGCTCAAAGCATCCGTCCACGCACTGAACCCGACGCACGACCACATCGGAAACCAGCCCTGCTACCCCAAGATTGGAGCGTTGCCCGAGACGCCTGAACTTCTCATTGTCGCAGTTCCCCTGGCGCTCACGCTCGATCTTGTGAAAGAAGCCGCGGACGCGGGTGTGAAAGCTGTCATCATGATAACAAGTGGGTACGCTGAAGTTGGGAAAGGAGCCCAGGAAAAAGAAATCGGAAGAATAGCGGCAAGACGGGGAATGAGGATTCTGGGACCGAACACGATCGGCGTGGTCGACACCAGGTCGGGAGTGGATTCGCTCTTCCTCAGGTCGACTAAGTCCCTCCCAAGGGGCGGAGAAATCGTCTCGATGCTGAAGCCGCTTGAAGGAAAAGTGACCATCATAACGCAGAGCGGACATTTGGGACAAGTCATCTCGGAGAAACTTGCTGCCAACGGCATAGGAATCAGGGCACTCGTGGGGACTGGCAATCAACTCGATGTATCGGTCGAAGAGGTGATTCAGTACTTCGCTGAAGATGAGAACACTGCAGTGATTGCCGTCTACATCGAGGGCCTGCGTGAAGGAAGGAGTTTCATGAGGGCAGCTGCGTATGCTGCCAAGCGTAAGCCTCTGGTCGTCTTCAAAGTCGGAAAGACAAGCGTCGGGGCGAGCGCGGCCTTGACGCATACTGCTTCGCTCGTCGGGGATTATGACGTGTACCGGGCGGCTTTCCGACAATCAGGGGTGCTCGAGGCATCGAGCCTCCAGGAACTAGAGGACTACTGTATCTCGCTATCGATGCTTGCGCCCGCCGCTGGGAGGAGGCTCGCAATTGTGACCAACGCCGGGGGCGTGGGCGCAATCGCTGCGGATGAGGCCGAGAGGTCAGGGCTGAAAGTCGAGCCCATGGGCGATTATTCCCAACGGCTTTTCCGATCGGAATTCAAGGGATCGGGATTCATTTCCAACGCAGGCCTCAAGAATCCCGTCGACCTCACCGCGTCCGCATCCACGGACGAGTTCGTCAGGGCGACCGAAGCGATTCTCGCTCTCCCCAACTACGACCTCGCCATCGTGATCCCCACCCACCAGACGCCGGCAATCGGCTCTGACATTGCATCGAAACTCGGAGATGTGATCTCGAAAGCGGGGAAGCCAGTGTGCATGTGCGTGATTGGCGATGCGGAATTTGCGTTCAAGATTCAACGAGAATTCATGGCGAGAGGCATCCCTACCTTCCCGACGCCGGAGAGGGCCGCACGTGCGCTGGCGGCAGTCCCCGCGTACCAGAGCCTTGCGAAGAGTGCTGAAGCCCCCAATGTCCGACCGAGAAGACCTCTAATCTCCAGCCGCTCTTCAGGGTCCCTAGCTCAGCCGCTGGTTAGCAGGCTCCTGCAGTCGTATGGGATTAGCGAGGCGAAGTCGGTCGTTGTCCACTCGCCCCGAGACCTGAGGAAGCTCAAGAACCTCGTCTTCCCTGTGGCATGCAAACTTCTTTCGAAGAAGCTGGTGCACAAGACGGATGTCGGCGGAGTTATCCTGGACGTCAAAAATGCCGACCAAGTCGAATCGGCGATGATGCATCTGAAGAAGCTCGCTGGTACCAGGAAGTTGGCCTTCGACGGGATGCTTGTCCAGGAGATGGTGAAGGATGGAATCGAAATAATCCTTGGAGGGAAACGGGACCCGACCTTCGGTCCCGTTGTCATGTTAGGCCCCGGTGGAATTTACACAGAGTTGACCCGGGACTACTCGCTCGCAATTGCACCGGTGAAGCCTGAACAAGCTGCGGAGATGATCACCCGGAACAAGTTGGGCAGGGTCCTTGATGGCTACCGGGGCGGGCAGAAGATGAACGTTGGCCGGCTGGCGCGTGTCGTTTCACGCTTTTCGAGAATCATGCTCGACAATCCTCGAATACGAGAGATTGAAGTGAATCCGTTGATGGTGAGCAAGGACGGAATACTCTCGGTCGACGCAAGGGTCATACTGGCTGCCGCGAAAAAATAGCCCTGGGATTCGCCACCGTCGTATTCCCGGTCCCTGTGTCCTGCGCTAATCGAATGGTCAGCGAACCAGACTGAGGGTCCGCGAGAACTTGGCCGACCAAGTGACAGACGGTCTGGTCATTTCCAGTAATGCGGAGTGTTTCTTGTTCTGCTGCTGCCCCTAACCCTGTGTACACATCCACATGGGGGCCGACAATCCCCGCACCTGAGTCGTCAGCGATGAATCTGGTCGTGTTCCATGGTGCGGGAAGCGAGGGAATTGTGATGTTTGTTCCAGCCTGAATCACTGCGAAGTCCACGGCGGCGTCGCCTACTTTCAAGAGGTCGCCCAGTGAATTTTCAGGGGCGGCCGAGGCCGAGTACACAGCGTTGTCGTAGTTGATGTAGTCCCCTGCCCTGGTCTTCCCCCACCCCTCCACCTGGACACTGGCGAGGAACGAGGAGTAGAATGTCCTTATCGTACCGTTGACCGTGGTGGATTGTGTGGGCCCTGAGTAGTCCGTCTCAAGTGGCGTAAAGTAGCCGGTGACGTTCCATCCTGCAGTGCAACTCTCGTGCTGGCCCGTGGTCGTTGTGGTGGTGCCCCCGAAGGGGAAGCCGGCAGGCAGATGAACCTCGACTATGAATATCGTCCCCAGAACGAACATGAAGACGACAAGATAGGCAGCCCTTCCCTTATTCACTCCGGCTGACCTCCGAAGATGGTTGGACCAACGAGGTCACCACCTTACCAAGACTCTTCTACTGCCGAACTGGACCCTGTATTTCACCCCGAAAAGATACCTCACGTACAGGGACGCCAGCAGCACTGTCTTCATCAAGAAATAGACGGTTGAATAAAGAGGAAGCAGGAGAATCAGCTTCTTTTCCTTGACGAAGAAAGGTGCGTAAAGCGCCATGAAGAACGCGACCGGGAACAGGGCGAACAGCAGGCCCCGCTCTATCTCTATGCCGGGAATGGCGTAGGTTGCTGCTAGGAACGGCACGAACAGCAGAAGTGCTAGAGAGGCCAGACTCGTAACATACCCCAGGATGTAATTGTGCAGCATCCACGGGTTTCTCCTGGACCAGGGCTTGTGCGTCTTCCAAAGCTCCAGAAAGCCGGCCCACCATCGCTTCCTCTGTCTCGACCAGGCGGCGACGGACCGTGGGACATCGGTGTAAACGAAGGCCTCGTTCTCAAGACCTACCTGCAGCCCTGCCTTCAGGAGCCTCGTTGAGAAGTCCGCGTCCTCAATCACGCTGTTCTCGTTGAACGGGAACTGCAAAGCGACGTCCCGCCTTACTGCGAACAGCGGGCCTGGGCACACCAGGACCCCTGCTGACCTTCCCTGAAGGAATTTGTCGACCTCCTGGCCAATCCTGTACTCCATCGCCTGGAAGTATGTCAGGAGATTCTTCCCCCTTCCGTTGACTTGCAGGCAGCCTGCGACCGCCCCCACGTCCCTGTTTCTCTGCAGATATTCGACCAGGAGCCTCAGTGAGTTCCTCTCCAGGCGCGAATCAGAATCTGAAAACAACAGAATCTCCCCGGTCGATTCCTTGACTCCTGTATTGAGGGCGTTTGCCTTCCCCTTGTTGGCTGGCAGGCTGATCAGTCTGACAGGATACTGGGAGGCTGCAGCAGCGGTCGAGTCGGTCGATCCGTCGTCGACCACAATGACTTCGACCGTCCCGCGGTAGTCCTGTGTGAGAATCGAACTAAGGCAGTCGTCAATCCCGTCCGCCTCGTTGTACGCTGGGATGATGACCGAGACACTTGGAGTCTCGAAGACCCCCAGCTTCGGAGAATCGTCAGGGTCCGAATCGTCGTCTGAAGTGTATCTCCAAATGAACAGGAAGCAGGCTGGGAGGAAGGCAGTGGCCACATAGAAGACCCAGTAGCCGTCCAGTATGGTGCTGGTGCCCACCCCGGCGACGAGGTGATTGTCATCGAGAGGTGCGGAGGGGATAATTGCGAAGGCCAACACCTGGAGAGACTTGTAACTCACTAGTGTTGTCATGTCATTGACTGCCGCCGGGGACGTGTTGGGGCTGAGGTCGTCTACTCTCACCACTACGTCTGTCCTCGCCGTCGAGCCAAGGTAGACCTGCATGAGTCTCTTCGAATAATTATTCCAGTCCTGAACGTGCAAAACGACGTACCGCGGTTGCTGCTGAATGATCATTGCTTCGGCTCCGACGAGCCTGGGGTCGTTGTAGCTTGTCATGTTGCGCCACCCCCAGGTGTATAGATACTCGTAGGAGGCATTAAGGAATTCGTAGGGCTGGGTGTGTGGGAGTGTAATTGGGAGCCCTTGGCTTTCGATGGCCGAGGCCACTGCGGGCGGGAGGACGGTATCGTAGGGTTCGACAAAGGCTTTGGGTACAAGACCGGCTTGGTCGAAGACGTGGATTGACTGGGCGACGAGTTGTTTCGCCTGGTCCGGGCTCAGTTGGGAAAAATTTTCGTGCCTCCAGCCGTGGACCGCCATGACCACGCCGCTCGATTGGGCGGTTCGCAGAGCAGAAACGAGGCTTGGGCTGTTGAGGATTGTCACATAGCCGAACAACGAGTCGGCGTATCCGTTCGCGAGCGTTGGAAACGAGAAAGCGGTCGAAACGGTCAGGAAGAGGGCTGCGGACAAAATGAGGGACTGCCGGAGAGCCCGCCTTGTCCTTCTTCCTTTGGTCCTCCGCCTGGATTGGCGGGTCTGAGCTTCTTGTTGCATGTTGAGTTGGCACTCTCAGTAAGCGCGGAGGTTCCCCTCTTCTGCAGAGATCGTCATCCACTCACGCTTCATCGCGAAGACGAACCAGGCTCAAGGTGATATCAAACAGCGTTTTTGTACGATGGAAGGGCTGTCATTCAAACCGCTTGACAACGGGCCACTTTGAGACTGGAGACCGGAGTAGGGACTCAGAGAGGTCGAGAGGGCAGTACTGGCCCCAGTACCTTGCTGCTCCCGAGTGCGGCAGTGGAATCGATTCCGAATTCGGAGACAAACTTCGTATAACTTGAATGGCGCCTTCCGTGGAGCTCTCGAGTCACCCTTTCCTTGGCGAACTCCAGGCTGTTACGTTGGATGTAATCCATCGCCACGTCTAGGTCGTGAATCGCACCGAGAGAATCCTGCCATTTGGTCATGACAGGCAGTTCCGGTGGAATCCTGCTCCCAAGCTCCAAAAGATATCGCAGTTTCTTGACCTCGATGCGAAGAGCGTGCAGGTCCTTGACCTTTGATTCGTTCTCGAGTACGTCGCCCAGCAGTTCGGCGGCCCTTCGACCATGCTTGCGGACACGCTTCCGCAGTCTCCTGGAGAGTCGCTTGCTGCGTATTTCCGTTGTGTCCAGGTCGGATGAAGGTGCCTCTTCCAACACCCCCATGGCAGCCTTGGCACGCGCTGCAGAGTCGCTCCTTTCGTTCTCTAAGCTGAGGAAGACCTCGGGAGGGAGCTCGGAGCGGTAGGACTCGAGAGTCTCCATCAACGTGTCGAGGTCGCGGAGCTGCGACGTCGCCTTCAGAATCGATTTCAAAACTAGGGCGAGCATCATTGAGCTCTCGGAAGAGCGGACCCGCTTAGGCAGGAGCCTGAACATCACCTGAATCCGACGGGCTGTGACTCGCAGGTCGTGGATCGCAATTGGTGAGGGACGTTCTGGGAGGGTTCTGGCTAGCTCCAACAGCGCCTTCGATTTTTCTGCATACCGCTCTTCGAAAGAACTTGAGTTGACCCGTAGTCGGCTCATTCATGGACTGCTAAGGGGACCCACACAAAAGTCGATTGGTGCTTGGAATTGGCCGATTGAGGCTATATACAATCAGTAGACCACAATATGATTCGTGGGCCCTAGTGAAATACTGACGCCTGAAAGAGGAACGTTCATGTGTGGGTTCTCATGCTTCGCCGGAAGGCGGTTAGTCATTGGAAATCTATCTCCTAAGGCACGGTGAAGCAGGCCAGAGAGTCCCCGTGGCTACGAGGGACCTGGAACGGGCGCTGACTGCGGCCGGGAAGGAAGAGATTGAAGAGGTCGGCGAAGCGTTGGCGGAAATGGGATATGAGTTCGACGTAGTCGCAACCAGCCCCCTCAAACGAGCGAAGGACACCGCATCCATAGTGAACAAGGCCCTGAAGAGGAAGTCCAGCGTCGAAGAGTGGCCTGAGCTTTCTCCTGAAGGGGACAGAGAAAGGTTCTATAAGAGGCTTGCCAAGATCAAGCCGGGCTCAGCTGTAATGTGTGTGGGTCATGAGCCATTCCTGACCACTGCCATCGGCGAAATCACAGGAAAGGGAAACGGAGACTCGTCCGGTTTCAGGATTGCGCTAAAGAAAGGAGGCCTCGCCCGACTCTCGGTGGTCGGGTTCAGCCCCAGAATAAGTGGGGAGCTCCGCTGGCTCCTTACACCGAAACAGATCGGGAAGATGGCCTGAAAGGCGAGCTGATGAAGGTCTTGAGGAGTCGAAGGAGAACTAACTCAGAATGAAAGTAGCCGTGATCGACGTCGGATTCAATTCACTGAAGATGGTCAAGTACAAGGTGGAGCCCGACGGGACGGCGAAGTCCTACGGGCAACTCGGGGTGATGGCGAAGCTGGGCGAAGGCCTCGAGCGGACGGGTTATCTTGGAAACGAACCCATCTCAAGGACGATTGACGCCCTGCGGCTCTGCCGTGAAACCGCCTCGCTCGAGTCGATTGATCATGTGTTATCGATAGGCACCAGTCCAGTCCGCGAGGCCGCAAACAGAGAGGAGTTTCTCAAGAGGGTACATGAGGTAACGGGATTGAAGATGAGGGTGCTTTCAGGGAACGAGGAGGCCCTCTATGGTCTGGTCGGGGCCGCGAGGTCAATGGAGGCCTCCAACGCGCTCTTCTTCGACCTTGGAGGCGGGAGCCTGGAACTCACCTATGCGGAGAAGTCGAGGGTCCGCAGGATTCTCTCTTTCCCGCTCGGAGCCCTGAAGCTGACGTCGATGTATTCCGGGAAGAACGGGACGTTCTCGCGAAAGGATCGGGCGAAGATGGAGAAACATGTCGAACAGTTCCTGCCGTCGAGGCGCGAACTCGACCTCGACAACGACACGGTTCTAGTGGGGACGGGAGGGACCGTCAGAGCGATGGCAAGGTACGACCAAGACATTATCGAATACCCGTTCGACAAGGTCCACAACTATTCCATTGAATTTGATTCGGTGCAGCAGATGAGCAGGGAGTTCTTCAAACTAAAGGCCGGGGATCTGGACAAGGTCGACGCGATCGGGGAGGGGAGGTCGGAGACCATCGCAGCTGGGGCTCTGGTGGTGCGGACTCTGATGAAGAGGTTGGGTTTCAAGCAACTGACGGTGAGCACCCATGGCCTGAGGGACGGCATCCTTGAGGAATTTCTTGAGGGGGGAGTCCGGTCAAGGAATGGGGATCACCGTAGCGAAGAAGTTGAACGCTTGCTTTCTCGTCCAGACCGACCAGCCGGCCTCGCAGACGCTGCTGAACTGTTGGAATGTCTTGTCAGGAACGGCCTGTTCGATGAACGCGAGAAGAGGATTGTGCAGACCGGTGTCTGGAGGGCGCGAGCTCCGGACTGTTTCGAATCCGACGCGGACGCGGTGTTCGGAATCCTCATGAGCGAAGACCTCCCGATAAGCCATAGGGACCAGCTATTGATGGCAGTCTCTGTTGTAAAGGCGAGGAGGCCTCGGACGGCCAACTGGCTAATGGGAAGGTATGACCGTGTGCTTTCGCACGACACTAAGCTGGTAAAGAAGCTGGGCGCATGCCTGAAGTTGATAGAAGTCCTAGACCGCTCGAGGGCGCAGTATAGAGTGGCCTATTCGGGGGGGCTAAGGATCAGCGTCATAGCGAGCAAAGGCCCCTTCCCCCTCGAACTTGCGAGGATGGCAGCGCTTGCGTTCGCCTCCGCAATTAGAAAGCCTGTCACGATATTCGTGAGCGCCAAGGAAAGGGAGCGTCACATCGGCCTTGTGAAAGTAGGAAGAGAGGTTGGCTAAAAGCAGCGCGCGCTCTGAAGTAGGTCGCACGGGCTATCCAGGCAAGCTCATCGTCGTCGAGGGGATAGACGGCTCGGGCAAATCGACGCAGATGCACCTTCTCGACAAATGGCTTCGCAGCCTGGGACTCTACGTCTTCTTTACGGAATGGAACTCTTCGGACGTCGTCAAGGAGATAACTTCCAAGGGGAAGAAGAAGGCCCTGCTGACTCCGACAACATTCAGCCTCCTCCACGCCACAGACTTTGCCGACAGATACGAGAGAAACATCTCCCCCCTGCTGGAGGCAGGCTACTTCGTCCTGGCGGACAGGTATGTGTACACTGCCTTTGCCCGGGACGTGGTCAGGGGTTGCACTCCCGCGTGGGTCAGGAAGGTGTACTCGTTCGCGGTTGTCCCGGATGTATCGTTCTACTTTCAGATCCCGCCGAATGTGGCGATGGACAGGATACTAGAAGGGCGTCCCAAACTGAAGTACTACGAAGCAGGAATGGACCTGAATCTGAGCAACGATGAATATGAAAGCTACAGGATTTTCCAGACGCGGATAGTCGACCAATACGAGTCGATGGTCCAGAAAGACAAATTTGTAATCATCGATGGGACTCTTGACATCGAGGAGCAGCAGAATCAGATGCGGCGCTACGTGACGAAGCTCATCCCTGCGACGAAGGTGCCTGCGGTGCTCGAACTCGAGGAGAAACAGGAGACCGAGGTCGAATGACCTCGCAACTGGCCGCTCATCCACTGAAGTTCTTCGGCGAGGGGATTTCTTATCTGAAGAGGCTCGAATCCAAGGGGAGCTTTATCGTAGTCGAGGGCCCAGACGGCTCGGGAAGGAGCACTCAGATCGACCTAATCATCAGCCACCTGGAGGCCGCCGGCCACGCGGTCATCACCACCGGATTGAAGCGCTCGGAGTTGATTGGCGCTGGAATCCTCGAGGCGAAACACAAACTCCCCCTGGGGAAGAAAACCCTGGCCCTCTTCTACGCAGCGGACTTCGCAGACCAACTGGAGCACAAGATAATCCCTGCCCTACACGCAGGGTATGTGGTTCTGGCAGACCGGTACATCTACACACTGATGGCGAGGAGCAGCGTCAGAGGCTTAAGCAGGGCATGGTCCCACGACCTGTTCGGGTTCGCTGTCAAGCCCGACCTAGTCTTTTACCTCGATGTCCCACCGGAGGAGCTATTCCACAGGGTCTTCCAGAAGTACAGGGCGCTGGACTACTATGAGGCAGGTGCAGATATGGGGTTGTCGGACGACCTCTTCGAGTCCTTCGTAATCTACCAGAGGAACATCGCGAAGGAGTTCAAGCACATGGAATCGAAGTATGGCATCGTCAGGATAGACGGCGGGAGGCCTATTCCTGAAGTGAACGCCGACCTCCAGAAGAGGATCAATGGATATCTCAAGACTCGTGTCCGTCCGCAGGGCTAGTAATTCGCCCACTTCCGTCGAGCGACCCCTACCACGAGAGAGGTTGCACTACGAAGCGGCGCCAGTGAATGAGACCGAATCTCCGTTGCTCAGAGCGACAGTCCCTGTCATTTGAGTCCCCGAAACTGGTAACTCGGCGACTGTGAATGCACAGCTGACCTGTTCCGACTGACCTGGGCCGAGGCTACCCGTCAGCGCCGTGCACCCTGATTGCGTACCGACTGAGTCGATGCCCATGCCACCGGCTCCGCTATATGTCAGGGTGCCCGCCCCGGTGATTGCTGTCCCGCCGGTCCCGGAGTTGGTGAGCATCATCCTGCACTGCTCGGTGGACCCCGACGAGCAATTCGCGGCGCTGGCGGCGACGTGTGCAGAGCCGCTGGCGGAAGTGCGAGTGGAGGTCGTGTTAGCCCCCAAGGTGGGCGTCGGGCCCTGAATCAAAGAAGGGTCGGCCACGAAAGATGCCGCTATCACGATGGCTATCCCAACAATGACGAAAGAGGCGTTCCTAAGGGCTTGTCCGCTCTTCGGCTGGGAAGCCGCATGGAAAGTTCGAGAGCGCCACATTATGGCACCGTTGAAAACCATCAACGGACCGACGACCAACATTCCCAGACCCGAGAATGTAATCCCCTGCATCATTGGAGTGACCCCCCTGTACATCGAGATTCCGACGAAAAGCATGATGATGCCGTAAGCCACCATCAGTGTGCCAAATGTCCTCATCCGGCGCATCCCGAATGATGAGACCACGGCCGGAGCCGTGATGACGAGCGCCGCGCCCAAGATAATGATTCCGACCCCCCACGCGAGTCCGGAGCTGGTGTACTGCATTACAACCACCCCCATGTCGTTGGTCGTCGACTGTGCAAGGATCTGGTAGCCCGAATAGAAATCTAGAATGGAGCCGGCGACAGCGAGGAAGACCCCAAAGAGCCCTACACCGCTAAGGCTTCTTGGTTCGATTCCGGTCTGCATTTTTGCACTATTCAGGTTCGCCTTTTGGCTTTAACTGCTTCGCATCAAGAGGAGAGTTAATACACCGCCCGCTGTCGTCGAAGAATAATGCCAGAAATTGGTGAGAGGGCTCCAGACTTCGCGCTCTATGACTACAACAGGAAACTGCGCCACATGTCAGAGTTCCTGGTCAAGGGACACAGGACAATTCTGGCCTTTTACCCGGGTGCGTTCACGGGCGTGTGCACCAAGGAGATGTGCGCTTTCAGGGACATGTACGGGGAGCTCGAGAAACTCAATGGGATGGTGGTGGGGATTTCCGTCGATGCTCCCTTTGCGCAGAAGGAGTTCGCTGAGAAGCACGTCCTGACCTTCCCCCTACTCTGTGATTTCAATCGTGAAACGGTTCAGAAATACGGTGTAGTGTGGAAGAACCTGGGAGGGGTGGAGGGTTATCTCTGCGCGAACAGGTCGATATTCGTAGTAGACGACTCGGGCAAAGTGCTGTTCAAGTGGGTGGCAGAGGACCCTGGGAAGTTCCCTGACTTGGATGCTGTCAAGAAGGCACTCTAGCTTCTTAGTTTGACAAGGGCCTGACCGCGCTTCACAGTAGTACCGTCGCTTACTAAGGCCTCTTCGACCTCGCCGTCGCGATCGGACCTGACTGCGATTTCCATCTTCATTGATTCGATTATCACCAGGGGGTCGCCGGCTCGGACCTTCTCGCCTGCCTTTACCAAGATTCCTATGACCCTCCCTGGCATGGGCGCGACGACGACGTCCTTCTTGACGGCTGCCACCGGCGCTTCTGATTGGGAGAATTCTATCGCTGCAGCAGGGCGCTGAAAAGAAAAGCGCTCCCCGTTTAGAGAAATCTCGACTTTTTGGCTGTTGGCTTCCAGCAGGGCGACGGTGACCGGCTTGTCCGATACCTCGGCTACGATTTCGTTTTGCGCCACGCCCCTCTTGAGCTTCAGAGAGTAGGTGTTTTTCCCCACGGTCACCAGAAAGCCATCGCTGGTGCGGACAGCTTCAACCACAAACAATCCGTCAGGCCCCTGGAGCCTATACTGTGTCAGAGAACCTTGCCTCCTTGCGGGCGGCCTGTCTTGCGATCTTTGCGGCAGAAGTCCGTTGTGCCTGAATTGTCCATCCCGATTCCATGATGGCCGCGGCGATTGCCGCACCTCGTTCTGCGAGCACGGCCCTCTCGCCTGAGAGCTTCTCTGCGAGGGATTCTACGATCCTGTTCCTCTGCATGAACAGGACGTCCAGGTTCCATTTTGAGAACTCTTCGTGGCGGAGGATGAACCTCTGAAGGGGGATTGTCGTCTTCACACCCTCGATTTCGAACTCGTCGAGGGCGATGATGATTCTCTTCCTGACCTCCTCCAGGTCCTTTCCACGAACTATCAGCTTCGCGAGGAGCGAGTCGTAGTATTCTGGGACCTCGTAGCCCGGGTAGAGAGCGGTGTCGATTCTGACCCCGGCCCCACCGGGGAAGAATAGTTTCTCGATTCTCCCGCTAGATGGCGCGAAGCCTGATGCGGGGTCTTCGGCGTTGATCCTGCATTGCATGGCGGCCCCATTGAGCTCGACGTCTGACTGGTCGTAGTCGATCCCTTCCCCCGCGGCAATCTCTAGCTGCTCCTTGACTAGGTCCAGCCCTGTCACCATCTCGGTCACGGGGTGCTCGACCTGGAGCCGAGAGTTGACCTCGATGAAATAGAAATTATGGTTCGCGTCCATCAGGAATTCGATGGTGCCTACGTTTTCATAGCTCAGGGCCTTAGCAATGTTCACCGCGTAATCTCCGACCTTTGCCCTGGCAGACTCGTCCAGCCCGGGTGCGGGGGTCATTTCCAGGAGCTTCTGGTGTCTCCTCTGGATGCTGCACTCCCTCTCTCCGAGCTGAATCACTTTACCGGACCCGTCGGAGACAACCTGAACTTCGATGTGGCGCGCAGGTTTGACCAGTTTCTCCACGAAGAGGCCTGCCTTCCCGAGAGAGCGCTTCATTTCGCTGGAGGCGAGATTGAATCCCTGGAGAAGTTGCCTGTCGTCGGCTGCCTCCCTAATCCCTCTCCCGCCTCCTCCGAACGCGGCTTTGAGGAGGACCGGGTATCCCAGCTCGTGGGCTGCTTCCAGGGCCCCTTCTGAATCGTAGAACACGGTCTCTCCTCCGTCGATGACTGGGACGCCGGCCTTTCTTACGATCCTCTTGCAGTCGACCTTGTTGCCAGCTATGACGAGGGTGCGGGGCTTCGGTCCGATGAACTTGATTCCTGCCTGTCGGCAGGTCTCGGCCAGGTTCCAGTTTTCGGAGACGAAGCCGTAGCCGGGATGAAGGGCGTCGACGCCCGAGTCGACGGCAGTCTCAACCAACCTGTCGATGTTCAGATAACTGTCCCCCGGGTCGGCCGGGCCAATCCTGATGGCCCTGTCGGCCAGCTTGACGTGGAGGGCATTGATGTCGACGTCGGAGTAGACGGCCACGGTCTTCACCCCGAGGAGCTTGCAGGTGCGGATGATCCGGACGGCGATTTCTCCGCGGTTGGCTATGAGGACGCTGTTGAACAAATCGAACTACAGCCTGAACCGGCGGAGCTCGGCTACTTCCATTGTAGACTGCGCCCTGACATATGGGGGCTTAAATGCAATCTCGAAGTTTGGAGTTGTGGCTGGCATCAACGCCGCATTCAAGTTCAGGCTATACCCTAACACGAATCAGACTAGAAGACTCGCCAGAATGATTGATGCTTCACGCCTCCTATGGAATGCCGCTCTTGAGCACAGAAAAGAGCGTTGGAATGAGCACCGGCTAACGACGTCGTACTATCAGCAGTGTTTGGTTCTGACCGCAGAAAGGAGAGCAAATTCGCTTCTAGGGGAATTATATTCGCAATGTGCTCAGGATATACTCAGACGGCTAGACAAGGCGTTTCGGGCGTTCTTCAGTGGTAAGGCTCACTACCCGAAATTCAAGAAATTCAGTGAGTCTGGCTCGTTCACCTATCCTCAGGCTTACAAGAATGGATCAGTCAAACTTCTTTCGTCGCAAAGAAAGCTCTTTCTTGGGAAGGTTGGGAACGTCAGAATTGTCCAACATCGGTCAATCCCATCAGATGGCAAACTGAAGACTTGCACCGTAAGAAAAGAAACTGATGGAAAGTGGTATGCAATACTAATCTACGAGATTCAGGAACAGGCAAAACGGTCTCCCTCGCCTCTCGTTTCACCCGTTGGTATCGATTTGGGACTAAAATCGTTGATTACAACAAGCGATGGCGAGAAGATTGCGGCTCCGAAATTCCTGAGAAGGACGGAGAAACGCCTGAAGAGAATCCAGCGCAAGCTGTCCGCTCGACTTGTGGGCTCGAAAAACCGTGAAAAAACAAGACATTCATTGGCAGTGCTGCACTCGAAGGTTAGGCATCAACGTACCGATTTCGCCCACAAACTTAGTTCGAAACTAGCCAGAGACCATGACTTCGTTGCGTTTGAAGACTTGGAGGTAAGTAGAATGGTTCTTGACCACAAGTTTGCCAAGTCGATTGGCGACGCAGGCTGGAGCCAACTGGTGGATTTCACCAAGTACAAACTCTCAAGAAGAGGAAAAGTAGCGGTTAGAGTCCCCGCGGAGTACTCGACTCAAGAATGTGATTTCTGCGGCGCGTTGAACAAAATGACTTTGGAAATCAGGGAATTCCAGTGTTCTAACTGCCATCGAATTCTGGACCGTGACGTAAACGCCGCACGAATTGTGCTGAAGCGAGGCTTGGCCCTCGTTAAGGTAGGGCGGGACACGCCCGAACTCAAGCCTGTGGAGACCGGGCAAATACCACCGGGAACAACCATGGTGGCAAACTTGGTCGGTGAAGCAGGAACTACACGCGACAGGGATGATGCCAGCCACAACCATCTCTCCGCTGGAAGCCCACTGGTTTCATTCGTGGGAGGATGTCACAGCTGGATGTTTCCGTGTTTCTTGGAGGGCCTGAACTCGCTCTTGTTGTTCAGTGAAGCGAAGGCAACGACCAGCTTGGAGCGAGTTGCGGCAGGGGGTATAACCTCGTCGATTATGCCTCGGCTGGCGGCGACGTAGGGGTTCGCGAACTTCTTTCGATAGTCGGAGGCGAGCTGCTTTCTCATTCCTTCAGGGTCCGCAGAGGATTCAATCTCTTTCCTGTGGATTATGTTGATGGCTCCCTCGGGACCCATGACTGCAATTTCCGCGCCAGGCCAGGCGTAGTTGATGTCGGCCTTGCTGTACTTGGAGCCCATCGCGCAGTACGCGCCTCCGTAGGCCTTCTTCACGATCAGGGTAACCTTCGGGACAGTGGCCTCGCAGTAGGCATAGAGCAGTTTGCAGCCATGGCGGATCAAACCGCGGTGTTCCTGGTCGGAGCCCGGGAGATACCCCGGGACATCGACGAGTGTGAGGATGGGTATGTTGAACGAATCGCAGAATCGGACGAACCTGGCGGCCTTGTCGGAGCTGTCAACATCCAAGGCCCCAGAGAGGACCATTGGCTGATTCGCGACTACGCCCATGCTCCGACCTGCCAAACGGGCGAAACCGACGGTGACATTCTGGGCCCATCCAGCGTGGACTTCTAGGTAGTCGCCACCGTCGACGATCCTTTGGACTATCTTCCTGATGTCGTACGCCTTGTATGGCTCATCGGGAGCGAGTCTACTCAGCTCTGGGTCTTCGGCACCCACATCGGTGGGTGCTTCGAAACTCGGTGGTGACTCGGAATTGTTCTGAGGAAGAAAGGAAAGTAGCTTCCTTATTGTTGAAAGACAATCCTGCTCGTCTTTCGAAATAAAGTGGGCGACCCCGCTCTGGGTGGCATGGATCATGCTCCCGCCCAGTTCCTCGAAGGTGATGGTTTCGCCTAACGCTGCCTTGACGACGTCGGGTCCTGTGACGAACATCTGCCCGATTCCTTTCACGATAAATGTGAAGTCTGTCATGGCGGGGGAGTAAACCGCAGCCCCGGCGCAGGGCCCCAAGATTGCGCTAATCTGCGGGATCACTCCGGAAGCGAGTGTGTTCCTGAAGAACATCTCGCTTACCCCTGCCAGACTGGAAACCCCCTCCTGTATCCTTGCGCCACCCGAGTCGTTGAGCCCAATTATTGGGGCGCCGTTCTTCATCGCAAGGTCCATGACCTTGACCTCCTTTTTCATCAGGGCCTCCCCAAGAGAACCACCGAAGACTGTGAAGTCATGAGCGTAGACGTAGACCAGGCGCCCGTCAACCTTGCCATAGCCAGTGACGACCCCATCTCCCAGTGGCCTCGATTTGTCCATCACGGGGTCGTTGGACCTGTGCGTGACGAACTTGTCGAGCTCGTTGAATGTCCCGTGGTCGAGGAGGAGCCCAATCCGCTCGCGGGCAGTGAGCTTGCCCTTCCTGTGTTGGTCGTCGATTCTCTCCTTGTCGCCCCCAAGCTCGGCGGCCCGGTTCATTTCGTCGAGCTGCCTTTCGACGTCAGAACTCAATTGGGCGCCTTCGCGCTGCCGTTGATAAAAACAGTGGGCTCTGAAAGGCCGGCTTGTGTTGGCCTGTAGCCGATTGACGAAGAATCAGGCCTGTTCTCTTAGCCACTCGAGGTTCTCGGCGCGCACGACCGTTTGTTTGCCTTCCTTGGTGACCATAAGACTCCCTTCGGGGTCGATGCCCACTGCCTGGTATGAAAATGCGGTTTCATTGGTTTTCAATTTTATCGAAACAGACTTCCCGAGCGTGGCTACGTGTCCTTTCCACAGCGGCATCATGTCTTCACCGGCTCGCCACCTTTCGTAGAGACATGAGAAGGAATCGAGGATTGAATTCTTCAGCTCGGATAATTCAGTGTGTTTGTCCAGCTCCTCCGCGAGGCTGGTCGCCTCCTTCCCAAGCCCTTCCAAGTCCGAGACACTTGCGTTGCAGTTCACTCCCACTCCTATCACGACCTCGGTTATCGCCTGCTTGTCAGCCTGTGCCTCCGCAATCACACCTGCCAGCTTCTTTCCTCTGGCCATGATGTCGTTGGGCCATCTGATTACAGTATTGAGGCCTGTAGCATGTTTGATGCCATCGACGACGGCGACAGCGGTGACGAGTGTGATCAGCTCAGGTTTGGAGATGCCCGCTGGCCTCAAGATTAACGACATGTACAGACCACCAGTTGGGGAAATCCATGACCTCCCCAGCCTCCCCTTGCCGGATGATTGAGACTTCGCTATTACCGTCGTCCCCTCGGGCGCCCCTTTGGCCGCGAGGCCCTTGGCAATCGCCTGCGTAGAATCGACGACATCGAGTTCCACGGAGGTCCAGGCAACCATCAGGCTTGGTTGAGAGCCTTCATCGATATGTTTTGTGTCTTCGTTTCCGTATTTGGAAAACGCAAGCTTTAGGAACCCGAAGGTCGCTTTCAGGAGTCGAGGAGAATCGGCTGGACCAGTACGAAAAGGCCTTCGTGGAACACGTTGCCCGCTGGAACTTTGACGGTCCCACTTTCGTCGCACTTGTCAGGCAGGCCATGGAAGCAGAGTACGGCGGAGAGATTAACAGCATGCTGAGTGGTATCAAGCAACAAACCTTCGAGAATCCCAAGAAGTTCGCCAAAGAATTGACCAAGACATTCGGGGACACGGCCATGCAATACTTCGTCACAATCATAAAATTCGGGGAGTCAGGACGTTTTCACCCCGAGGAAGACCTTGAGCAACAGAAAGCGGACGAAGATTTCGAGTCGTTGGTTCGTGAGACGGAACCCGCTTCTGATCAACAGGCAGAAGGTTACTGACCTCGCATACGAGAATTTGAACTCTAGATGAGAGGCCGCGGGTGGGATTTGAACCCACGATCGAGAGGTCCACAGCCTCCTATGCTAACCAAGCTGCACCACCGCGGCCACGTCTGCCGCCTCGAATCGGTTCTTGTTATAAGAATTGGTAGGGAATCTCCGACATATTCTGAAAGAATCACATGACAGAGATTAAT
>DASYXJ010000013.1:0-7193 GCA_035935095.1 Nitrososphaerales archaeon
GCCGCTGTGAAATCGGTTGGCGCGGACCTGGGCGTGGCCTACGATGGAGACGGGGACAGGTCGATGTTCTGCGACGAGGATGGCCGGGTCCTTTGGGGGGACCAGAGCGGCTGCTTGCTGGCCGATTTCGTGCTGGAAAAACATCCGGGAGGTACAATCGTGACTTCCATCGCATCGAGCCAAGCTATTGAGACAGTCACCAAGAGGCACGGGGCAAAGGTCCTGCGGACCAGGGTAGGGAGCGTCGAAATCGCCAGGACCATCCTTGAAAGGAATGCCGTCTTTGGCTTCGAAGAAAACGGGGGCTGCATCTACCAGCCGCATATCCCTGTCCGTGACGGAGGCATGACGACGGCCCTGATGCTCGAATGTCTTGCTGCCAGGGGGATGTCCTTCTCCAAGGCCCTCTCCTTCGTGGTCCCGAAGTTCTTCCAGGCCAAGACCAAGCTCGAGGTAAACCGAAGGAAGGTCGAAGCAGTGATGAGGGCCATCGAGAGGCAGACAAAGGATGAGGTCGAGAGGGTCGACGGGGTCAAAATCTGGACCGACGAGAAATCCTGGGTTCTTGTCAGGCCTAGCGGCACGGAGCCAATTGTGAGAATATTCGCCGAGTCGGACACTCAGGAGAAGGCGGACCAGCTCTTGAAGAAATTCGGCAAGGTCGTGAAGACAGCCTCAGCGTAGATGCGTCCAGCCTTCATCGCGTATCGGCCTGTAGGAGCCTTCGGCTCGCAACTCCACCCGCCCCTTCCTCGACGTCGCCCTCCCAATTTCGGTCAACTCCCCGCCTGCCTTCCTGACCGCCTCCACCGCTGAGCCGAGCTTTGACCCTTTGACCGTCCCGACAATCACATATTCCTCGCCACCTTCCAGAACCAGTTCTTCGGTGCTTAATCCGTTCATCCTCGCGAACTTGTCTACCCCCGGCGTGACGGGCAGGGCGCTCACTTCGAACCCAACCCCACTTTCCTTGGCCAGTGTATGGAGGCTCCTGGCGAGGCCGTCGCTCGAATCCATGGCCGACGTGAGGTAGGGGGCTAGGGCAAGGCCCACCTGCAGGTTCGGGGTCGGATGGAGAACGCTCACCTTGGCCTTTTCCGCGAACTTCGCTTCGGCCGATGCCCCTTCCATCAGGATTTTCAGGCCCGCCGGTGCGTATCCGAAGGGGCCCGTCACTACGACCTTGTCGCCTGGCGAGGCTCCTGCGCGCGTGACCAGCTTCTTGGCGAACCCCACCATCGCACAGTCTATGATGAGCTCCCTAGATTCATTCGTGTCCCCTCCCACTAGGTGCGTCCCCCATTCGCGCTCCGCGTCTCTGAGGCCCTGAGCCAGCTCCTCCACTTGCTCCTGGGTCACCCCCTTCCTCAATCCTAGGGAGATGAGGAACGAATCTGGTCTTGCTCCCTTCGCTGCGAAGTCGCTTACGCACATCGCAACTGCTTTGCGAGCAGCCTGTCTGTAGGTCATGCCCATTGGGACGTCCGTCCCTTCGACCAGCATGTCGACCTTCACAACAAGTTTCCCTGGCCCGACGGGAATCAATGCGACGTCATCCCCGATTCTTGTGTATCCCTTGGGGACCTTTCCTGTCCTGCCGACTATCGATTCGATGACGCTGATTTCGTCGGGCGTGCTACCCGCTCAGCTCCCTGAGTTTCTTTGCAAACGACTTCGCAATCTGGGCGGCGGCATCAGATGTCCGTGCTTCGGCCGAAACCCTGACAAGGTTCTCTGTCCCCGAAGGCCTCACCAGGACCCAGGACCGTCCGGGCAGGATTAGCTTGAACCCATCCGTCAGGTCCGCTTCCTCGTATTTGCTTCCTAGCTTCTTTATCCCCTTCTGTGCCTTGACCTTCGACATCCCCACTGCCACCCTCTCTTGTTGGTATACTGGGACCGAATCGTAGAAACTCCTTCCCTTCTGCTTTAGGGCCCCAATGATCGCCAGGGCTGCAAGCATCGAATCTCTGCAGTAGTTGAATGCGCCGTCGATCAGTCCTCCACTGCTCCCCTCGCCCCCCAATCTTGCCCCCTTCTCTTTCATCAGTGTGACAACATTGGCCTCCCCAACCTTGGACCTGAACACTTCGCCCCCTGCTTTCCTTGCCACGTCATCTATCGCCTGCGTTGTGTCCAGGGAGACAACTACCTTCTTCTCCCGTGTCTCTGCGAGCATCTCAGAAAGAGCGAGTGTCAGCATAAAGTCGCCCGTCCTCTTCTTCCCGGACGGGTCGACGATGACAAGTCTGTCCCCGTCGCAGTCGAATCCGAGGCCTACGTCCGACCCTTTCTCTTTGACGACCTTCCGCAGAAGGGCGAGGTCGTCGGCGACCGGGTCTACCCTTCGGTTGAAGATTCCATAGCTGTCGTTCACCGATGCCACCTCGCATCCGAGTCGCGTCAAGAGCGGGACCGCGTGGGCAATCGCCGCTCCTCCTCCCAAATCCAGTGCCACTTTGACGCCTTCGCACGACCCTGGGCCGAACCTCTCCAACAGGTCGGCGACGTAGGACGGATTACGACCTTCTCTTATCGAACCGGCCCTGAATTCTCCGACCTGTCCAGATGTCCCTACCACGGCGTCAAACGTCTCCTTTTCTATTCCCGCTCCGTCGACTACGAACTTCAGGCCGTTGAACTCCGGCTCGTTATGCGAAGCCGTGACCATCACCGCCGGTCTCTGCCTCAACCTGCTTTCCCGAAAAAGTGCAGGGGTCGAGATTATCCCGTAATCCAGCACCGTGGCCCCCAAGGATGACAGACCTGCAGCCACTGCTCTGCTCATGGCGGGGCCGGTGGTCCTCGAGTCCCTTGCGAGGAGGTACTCTAGGGAGCCAGTCGCATTCCCAAAGTTTGTCGCGAACTTTGACACCTCGGCTAGGCTGAGGTCACTGTTTAGAATCCCTCTAATGCCGCTCAGCGAAGCTATCAAATCGACCCCTCCCCTTTCCCGGTTGTAGCTCAGATAAAGTAAAGGGATTCAGCTCGCCCAAGAACACATGTGAACCAATCTTCACCGTGGCAGTATGTCTTTTTGAGTTCCGCTCTTTTGATTTGCCAAGGCCCCAAAAGTAAAAGTTGCGGGTAAAGTCATTCCGAGTCCAAAGAACCACAAAGATTGGGGAGTACAAACTCACCGAGGTCTTCGCAGGCCTCGAAACTTCTTCTGCGCTGGCCAAAGTCTTCGGCTCGAAAAGTCAGATGACGAAAATTGTTAAGCATCTGAAGCTCAGAGTCGAACCCCACGACTCGGGTCTCTGGCTCGACAGGGACACAGGGACAATCTGCATCGGCTCAAAGCACCTCACTTCGGCAAAGAGCAACTTTCTCTACCTCGACGTGATTCACGTGCTGGTACATGTCAGGCAGTTCCTTGAGGGAAAGGAACTCTACGACCAAGCATTCGAGTATGTTGACAGGCCGACAGAGCTCGAGGCCTACAGGACTACCGTCGCGGAGGCAAGGCGCCTGGGGATGGGCGAGGAGGAGATTCTGAAGTACTTGAGGATGGACGCAGCGGATGATTCCGAACTAGGAAAGCTGATGGAAAAGATCGGAATTAAGGTACGGCGCTGAATACGACCGTTTGCAATTGCAAACTTGTTTGTGTCTAGCCAACCAGGGGCTTGAGCGCTGCCTCTTCTGTCGACACAACGGTGCTGAGTAGCTCATGCACACGGACCGGGTCTGCCTTGAGAGCTGAAACGGGCACCCTGTAAGTCTCCAAGCTGGCTCCCCTAACCTTCCTGCCATAGCCACTGTACATCATCAATACGAACGGAGACAATAGCATGGGGATGAGCCATGTCGAATTGAAGACTGTTCCGAGAGGGTTAAACTCGAGGAGGCCTATCCAAAGAATGCCCTGGAACATGAGTGAGTAGGAAGAGATGCGCATCACGTCCCCTAGGGAGAGGGGCTTCTCTGACTTGGGCGTAACCGGAATCGAACGGAGCCCAGTGATGAAATATGAAGCCATGCTTTTCAGCTCATATGGAATCATCACCGCGCTTATCGCTCCGCTCAGGAACCTGTGTCTCAGGTATTCGCGGGTGGTAACGCCGGACCGGTACCGAATGACCGCCCCCAGGGCTGACCCAAGGAGTCCCCAGATTATCAGGAATTTTAGTATGGGGACTGACCAGATGATTCCCGCTGGATTCCTAAGCAGGGAAATCAGGAAAGAGCCCGCGGCCGCTGGAGTCGATGCGAACCCATAGACTGTCAGGAACGCTCCCAGCGGGAGCATCAGGTTGACAATGTGGCTCAGAGGAGTCTGAAGAAGATGGAATGCCTTGTTGGCGGATATTGAGGGTTTCGACGCGAATCCCCAGAATTCCATCGAACCGCGTGTCCACTTGTTCTGCCTCCTGATGAAGCCACGGACGTTCTCCGGCACCGCCTCATAGGTCTGAAGAGGGATGAACTTCGAGTGCCACCCTTTCTGGGCGAGAGCGACCGCGGTGGCGAAATCCTCGGAGACGTAGCCCTCTACGAAGCCACCGATTTGCTTCAGGGCGGAGACTCTAACCAGGACGTTGTGACCGTAGCAAAAAACGGCGTCCATGGAGTTGGCTAGGTTCCTCTCCCACACGAAGCGCCCCATTTTAGACATTGGCGCCAGAGTGCTGGCGAAGTTTGTATCAAGGTTCCAGATGTTGATCATTCCCTGGAAGATTGCGATATCGGCGTTGGCAGGATGCTCGGAGTACCTGAGAGCCCGGCCGACCCAGTCGGGAGGAAGGTAAGAGTCAGCATCGAAAAGAACGATGTAGTCGTATGACCCCCAGTGCTTGGCCAGCCAGTCGTTGATTGCGCCCGCCTTGTACCCTCTCCTGGCCGCCCTTCTTTCAACTGTGTAGGCTTTCTCAGATGAGACCCTGTCCACTACGGCCATGGCCTCAGGGTTCGTCGAATCGTCCAGCACATAGACATCTGAGGGGTAGTCCTGCGCCATGGATGCGAGGCACTCGGGGACAACATCATTCATCGTAGCATACAGCAGCGCCACTCGGGGAGAGTTGGACAAAGCCTGAACTGAAGGGACCGGAGGCCTGTCTATCAGGCCTAGCAACTCTCTCGTTGTCCCATAGGCAGCCCCAAGGAAGAGGACCGAGAGGACGCCGAAAAGCGCCACGGACGTGGCGCGGTCCCACCTGACAATGTAGACTCCAAGGGCGAACTCTAGTGTCAAGTAGATCGCAAACATGACGAAAAAGAAGGCGATTCTGGTCGCCCTCAAACCCGAGGAAGGCATGTAGGCATCAATTAGGGGCTTCTGCAATGACTTTCGAACCATATCCGCTCACGCTACATCTTAATCCAACAGTTTTGAAAGGACGTTCAAACCGCGAGAAATCTGACCGAATCCCCGAACGAACTATTCCTGGAATGTGCCGAGTGATTACTGGACTTTCTTGGCTGGAATCCCTGGGCGGACTAGGTCCCTCATCTCCAGTAGCGCGTTTATCTCCTTGGGACTGTAGCCGAGCTTCTTCAGGGCGCTCCTGATTGAGACGCCCTTTGCAAGCTGTTTGCCAAGCACTGCTGCCTTGTCATATCCTATGTTGGGCGAGATTATGGTAATGAGCGCAGGGCTGTTCTCCGCGTAGGTCCTAGCTTTCTCCCGCATGGGAACGATATGGTCCACGACCAGTGAGGCAAGCTTCCTCAGCGCTTCCGAAAGCAGTTTGGCCTGAAGGACGACATTGTAGCCCATCAGCGGGACTCCCATCGTGAGCTCGAACTCTCCAAGCGAAGCGGTGAACGCGTTGGCTCCGTCAAGGCCCACCACCTCGGCGCTGGCAAGCAGCGCTGCTTCAATCGTGACAGGGTTTGTCTTCCCAGGCATGATGCTGCTCCCCGCGACCTCCTCCTGGGTCGGGATGTCAATTTCACCGATGCCGGTGATCGGCCCGGAGAACATCAGCCTCAGGTCCTGGCAGAGCCTGTACATGTCGATGCTGACTGACCTCATCGTCCCGCTAAGCGACGACATATCCGTGAGAAGCCTCGTTGCCCGGAACTTGTTCTTCGCGCTGGTGAAGTCAAGCCTGGCTAGCTTTGCGATCTCCCTTGCGACAAGGCCTCCGAACCTGGGGTCAGCGTTCAGTCCGGTTCCCACTGCGGTGCCTCCGATGGGGAGCTCAAGCATGTACTCCATTGTCTGCTCTATCATTCTGGCGTCTCTGGTGAACGCATCGGCGAAGGCCCCAAACTCCTGCCCCATGGTGACGGGTAGTGCGTCTCGCAAATGCGTCCTTCCCGATTTGTAAACAGTGGCCGACTTCTTTGAAAGGGCGTTCAAGCTCTTACTGATCTTCTCGAGGGCAGGGAGCAATTGTCGGCTAACGACATAGGCCGCAGCTACTCTGATCGCACTCGGCCCGACATCATTCGAGGACTGGCTCATATTGACGTGGTCGTTCGGGTGGACACGTTTCCCGATCTCCTTTGAGGCCAGCTCAGCAATCAGTTCGTTGGCGTTCATGTTGAGGCCGGTCCCCGACCCAGTCTGAAAGACGTCCACGGAGATGAGCTCATCATGGGTTCCCTTCATCAATTCCTTGGCCTTGAGCTGGACGGCCGCACCGATTTCTCTGTCAAGCAGGCCCAGCTGAACGTTCGACTTCGCCGCGGAGAATTTTATGGCTCCAATTGCCCAAATGACTTCGCGCGGGAACCTCGTCCCGGTGTTGAGAAAGACCCTCTTCGAGCCTTCTACATACTTCAACGGTGGGTCGCGGAAAAGGCCTGTGCTCTTAAGGTATTGGCCGAATTGCTCAGGAATCTGCTCAGTGTCCGCCGCAGCCGCAGGCTTCCACGTGGACGTTCGGGTTCTCGATCTTGAACCCGGTCTTCTGCAGGCTTTGGATGTAATCGATCTTTGAGCCTCTGAGCATCTCTGCGTCTCCCTTTGCTGCAAGTACCTTGAGCCCGCCGACTTCCTCGACGACGTCAGATTCGGCCGGTGCCTTCTCCAGGCTCAACGCGTACCTGAACCCTCCGCTGCAAGCACACCCTCCGCCCTGGTAGACCTCTACTTTGAGGTATGAATCAGTCGCGTTCTCCGCCTCAAGGACCTCTCCTAGCTTCTCCCTTGCGAGGGGCGTGAACATGACCAAAGGTTGCAATTTCTGCATACTTTTTCTACGAGAGACGGTTTTCTATTTAAATCCTTTCTTCGCTGG
>DASYXJ010000014.1:0-33692 GCA_035935095.1 Nitrososphaerales archaeon
CGTCGGTCACCTTGTACTGGAAGTTGCCAACATCGCGTTCGTAGATTCTGAGCTCCTCCGCGAACCTGTCGATCTCTTCTGGTCGGGCCCTGTAGTTGCTCAGGCCGAGCTTCTTGGCAGTGACGTCTGCTATGACCAGGGAGAACCCAGCCTCGGTCCCTCCGGCGGAGCGCATAGGGCCTGCGTACGAAACGGAGACATAGTCGCTGTTGTCGTCGTTTTGCTTGATCGTTACGCCGGATATTCCTTCGAGTGGGGCCACGGTGACGCCGTCGGTCATAACTGCAAGGCCTGCCCTGACCCCGTAGCTCAGGGCCTCGTGCCTCTCGAGGGCCCCGAATTTTCCCAGAGCTATCTCCTGTGAAATTGTAAGCGCCGCACGTTCTTTTGAAGTGGTATGGAGGAGCTCGCGGAGCCTGCCGACGAGGCCCTCGAACTGGTCGAGGCGGAGCATCTGGTTTACCCTGTCTGCCAGGTCGAAGACCGTCTTGCTCTCGACGGCGTCGCGCGGGTCGAGGCCCTTGGACCTGGCGGTCGATGCGGCGCTGTGTGCGGCCTCGTACTGCGAAAGTATGTCTTGGTAGTATGGGTCGAGTCGCGCAGGGAATGGGGCGAGTGTCTTGACGCGCTCCCAGGCGAGGTCGGCGGAAAAAGACATTTGGAGTCGTCGGTTCGTAAGAGGGAATTAAGGTCTATGCAAATTAGTTCCCCGGCGACTTCAGAGGTTCGGCCTCGAATCGCGAAAAGCTCTACCCAAGGTCTGGCCTTCCTCGCGTTGCTTTCTTTCGTCGTCGGCTTCTCTGCTGCCAGGATCTTCGCCACGGTCTACCCGAGTGTCGTCGTCCAATCGTCGGGGATACACTTCCATCATTTCTGGTATGGGCTCCTGATGCTGGTGGTGGCGGGGTGGCTGGGAATCGCTTCGAACAGGCCCGAACACGACAGGGCCTACGCAGTAATCTTCGGGTTGGGACTCGGACTGGTGGGGGACGAGACGGGCCTCCTGCTGACCTTTGGGGACTACCGTTCAGAATTGACTTATGTCGTATTCGTGGTCGGCCTTGGTGTGGCCATTATGTTGTTCCTCGCGGTCCGTTACTGGGAACAACTCAAAGATGAATTGCTCCGGGTGGGATACGGGGAGAGAGCCGTGTATCTAGGGATTGGAATCGGCGCGCTGTCAGCCTTGCCTCTGGCCTTCGACCTCCAGACCGTTGGGCTGGTCGTTCTTCTCTTGGGCGTCTTTGTCAGCTTGGCCGGTGTCTGGTTGCATCGACGCCGTAGAGACCATTTAGACATAGGTTAATCACGGCCACGGCTCTCCCTTGGTCCCGTTGCCGATAACTCTGGACGAAATCGACCTCAGCGTCATCGGGGCTCTGGTTGGACTCTTGCTTACCTTGCCTGTGACCTACCTCGTGGTCGACCGAATAGTTGAGCGAAACGAGCGGAACAGGTTGAAACCGATAGAAATCACGGCCAAGGAGAGGCTCAAGTCTAAGCTGGGCGTGGGGTCTCTGACGACGTTTTTGATAACTCTGGCCATTGACGTGCGGACGTCGATGGAAGAGAAGAAGGCCATGTCGCGCGAGGTCGCGCAGCTCTACGCCTCTCGATTGAAATCTTTCCAGTCAGATTTGGAGATGTTGCTCGGCGTTTACAACAATGTCCTGACGGTCGAGATCGAGCATACCACGGCCAGCATCATATCTCAGATAGAACACCTGGAGGAAGACGTACAGTACGTCATGGAAATCCATCCGCGACATGCGACGGAGACCCAGGTCGATCACATAGAGCATGTGATTATGGTGGCCGTTCGTTTCATCAAGAAGGAGTTGGATGCCCTTGGAGCAGAGAGCAGGCAGGTCGGGGCCCTGGAAGAATGGTTGACTTTGGAGTCGGAGAAACATTCGCATCCTGAGCATCAGGAGCCCATCGAAGTCAGCGGAAAGCACACTCTGACCTGAGGGTAGTCTTTGAGTAAAATTGTCAAAGTTGCTGACGCCCATGAAATCGAGGATGGGAAGGCCAAAATCGTCAGGGCCGAAGGACTAACACTAGCCGTCTTCAGAGTCAAAGATGAGTTTTTTGCCCTTGAAAATAGGTGCCTACACAGGGGAGGTCCGTTAGGAGAAGGACGGCTTGAGGGCTACAATATCACGTGTCCCTGGCATGGTTGGACCTACGATGTACGAACAGGGTCGTTCGAGGTGATCCCTCCTCTTAGAGTCAGGACGTTTCCAGTTAAAAAAGAGGGAGAATCGATTGTCGTTGAGTTGGATGGGTCCGATTAGCAGGGGCCCACACTAGCAAGGACTAAGCGACGCTGAAAGAGCTGCTTAGGTCTTATTCTCTTCTACGTGCACTTCCGACCAGACGTGCTCACAATGCCCGCACTTGTAGGAGAATTCGAAGGATTCCACGTCGAAGGTGACCGGGACGTTTTCAGTAAGTACAACTGGGAACGTGGGAGCACTAATACCTCTGAAGCCAGAGGAGGATCGTATTGCAATGCTCTGCGGGACCTCCCTCACTTCCTTTCGGTCGTCTACCAGTGTCTTGCTTACCAGTTTGATATGGAACCTACGCCCGCAGGCCGGACAGATTCTGAAGAAGTCCTTTACTTCGCTCATCGGATTCCAAGCCACTCGTGTGATATTTCAAGGTGAGCTGGAAATGACCTAGGGATTGAGATTCTGCGGGTGCACGTCGGCAACCATTAAATACAAGTCTGCGTTGTATTACATGTATGAGCGAGCCTGTATCAGTGAGGCTTCCTGGAGATGTGGCCCAGCGCCTTGACAGGTTGTCGAAGTCCCTCGACCGGCCAAAGACGTACATCGTCACCAAGGCCCTGCGGGAGTATCTCGAGGAATACGAGGATTACTTGGTCGCTCTTCACCGGCTGAACGACAAAGACGACAAGGCCGTGTCGCGGAAAGAACTTCTCGAACTTGACCAGTAGGGTCTTCTACAAATCCTCCGTCGCTCGTGACCTGAAGAAGATAGCCCCGATGGATAAACGTAGGATACTGCAGCAGATCGAGGAGGTCCTGGGTAGCGACCCAAGGCGGGGCGAAGCCTTGCGTGGCGAATTTGGTGGGCTCTTCAAACTGAGAGTTGGAGAATACCGCGTCGTCTATGCGTTGGCCGACCGAGAAATTCTGGTGCTCAGGATCAGACACAGGGGCAAAGCATACGACTGAGTTCCTATCAAGCTGCGTACTAGAATGAAGTACTCCCGGCGAAGGAGCGACCAAGCCTTTCGTCTATCAACACGGAAGCGCTTTCTGAGGCTGTTCCTACTTCTGACAATCGTATTCGGCTCTTAGATAACGAAAGAGCTTGTGAGGTTCAACCACTGAGAGGAGGTGAAAAAATGCAAGTGGGTGTAATACAGAAGGGTCTCATGCGACTGCAAGGAAAAGTTGCCATAGTCACCGGGGGTGCATCCGGGATCGGTCGGAGTAGCGCATTGCTCTTTGCTCGCGAGGGAGAGAAGGTCGTCGTCGCGGACGTGCTGGACGACGGAGGAAACGAGACTGTCAACAGGATAAAGAGGACAGGGAATGAAGATGTGGTCTTCGTCCACGCGAATGTAGGTCGAACCCAGGACGTCAGGAGATGATTCAGACAGCAGTCAGGAAATATGGGAGACTCGACGTCCTCTTTAACAACGCTGGAATAGAAGGCCCTCAAGCAGTCACCGCAGAATACCCTGAAGACGCCTTCGACAAGGTGATCTCTGTCAACCTCAAAGGAGTGTGGCTCGGGATGCGATATGGCATTCCCGTCATGCTCAAGAATGGAGGCGGGAGCATCATCAATACGGCATCTGTGGCTGGACTCGTGGGGCTTCCAGGGCATTAGCGCATATTGCGCCTCGAAGGGGGGCATAATTCAACTCACCAAGACAGCCGCTCTCGAGTACGCGAAGCAGAAGATCAGGGTCAACGCCATCGCACTGGGAGTAATTCGTACTCCTATGGTCGACAGGTTCACCAAGGGACTTCCGGAGGCAGAGAAAGCCTTTGTGCAGATGGAGCCGGTCGGACGCCTAGGAGAACCTGAGGACGTCGCGGCGGCTGCACTCTTCCTCGCATCCGACGAGTCTGCATTCGTCACCGGCCATGTGCTCGTGGTGGATGGGGCGTTCGTCGCACAATAACTCGTCAGCGGACTCGAAGCGCAGGTGCGACCCTAACCCGATGAGCCGGGAACGGTTCCTCGGACTCTTGATTTCTCCCGTTCGTTTGTCAGAAATGGGAGCCTTCCCATTCTTCCCCTCCCCTGTTTTTCTGAACTCTAGTTTCTTTGTCTCATCAGCCTTATATCAAGAATGAGGATGCGCCTCGGCAACTCTTGTCTTCGCATCTTGGATTCAGGAGAGTCTTAGTGGCTGTGGATGGCTCTGAGGTTTCGCTGAGAGCCCTAGACCATGCTGCCAGGATAGCAAAAGAGGAGGGGTCAGAGCTCTACGCGCTGCACGTTGTCCAATCTCCGCAGTTTGATTATGCAGGCGACCTTGCCGACTATTACGACAGGGCACGGAGGTCCTCGGAGAGGTGGATGAGAGACGTCGAGAATACGGCGACAAAGCATGGGGTGAGGGTGAGGACAGAAACGATAGTCGGAGCGTCGTCGGCGGTTGACACAATCATAGGCTACGCAAGCTCGATTTCGAGCGACCTCATAGTGACTGGAACCAGAGGCACGACGCCATCCACCAAGTTGCTGATGGGGAGCGTCGCCAGCGGCCTTGTCGAGGCCGCCCAGTGTTCCGTCCTCGTAGTAAGATGAGCTTGGGCCTTCTGACATGGCAATCGCTCGCCTGAGCAGTGTGGTCCTACTGTGTCCGAGGAGCGAGGCGGGCCTTTTCCTGTCCAGACTCTGTAAGACAAGATCGTTCCATCCGTCGGAGAGGAGCGGCCTCGTCCAAGACACCCAGCTGGTCATCCTTGCCTCTCGAGCTCACGCGGCATACTCGAAGGCCGGAGAGTTACTCCGGCGGGAAGGAGCGTTCGAGCCAAGCACCGAAGTTGTCACCTTCACTTCTACCTCCATGGTAGAACTCGTCGCGCAACTTGAAAGTAGGAGTTCAGAAATAGAGAGTTGGTTGCAGGCATCAGGCTTAGCCGAAGAAGAACGACGTGTCTTTCACTTGGAACTTCTGGCGATCAAGGAGGCCGCTCTCAGCGCGTTCTCAGGCATCAGCAGAATCAGAGTTAGGCCGGGCCCCCGACGGTTCTTGGTTATGGAAGGCTTTGTCCCCACAGACAGGTTGGATGCCTTCGCTCAAACCCTTGGGGGCTACCTTGTAAGCTCTGGGAGTTTGGCCAAGCGCCAACCAGGTAATCCCTACATTCCTTCGCTCTTGGTAAACCCGAGAGTCGTTAGGCTCTTCGAGGGAATCACGCTCTCCCTTGGAGTGCCGAAGTATAATGAGGTCGACCCCACTCCAGTGGTGGCCTTCGTCTTCCCGCTTTTCTTTGGAATCATGTTCAGCGACGTTGGCAGAGGCCTGGTTCTGTTCCTGGTAGGTCTGCTTCTTCGTAACAACCCCAAGGAGAACTACAGATATCTGGGCAGGTTGCTGCTCGTCCTGGGGACATCGGCAGTCTTCGTCGGCGCCCTGAGGGGGCTCTTCTTCGGCTTGAGCTTACCCTACCCTGCTCCTCTTGCTACTCCCAGCTTCCTGACTCAGGGTCCGTCCTTGCAGACGATTGCGTTCTGGCTGGAAGCGAGCGTTGTGATTGGTACGCTACATCTTTCAACGGGGTACATACTGGCAATCGTCAACCATGTCCTTTCGAAGGATTACGTCATGGCTTTCCTGAGTTACACGCCGACCCTCGCGCTGTACGCCGCAGTCGTCCCTCTGATATTTGCCCTCGTTGCAACCGGGCTGAACTGGGACGCCATGCTGACAAGCACCGACCCGCTTCCTTTCTTCTCGACTCTCCTAGGCGTCGAGGTGCCCCTCACTCTCGTGGTCCTAATCGCTCTCCCGGTGGTTGTAAGTGCGTTCGCTGTGCTCCTCTTTGGACGAGCGATTCTGGCGCTCTACTCAAGCCGCAGACCGAATCGGGCCATCAGGCCTCTCGCAGATGGGGTTGCCGAAGTGCTAATCAGGCCCGCCGAGCTCCTGATTCACACCGTCAGTTACATCCGGCTTGGAATTCTTCTCGTCGTGGGGTCAGTTCTGGGGGAACTCCTCAGTGGTCTGTTCCGCCTCGGTCCCGCAGGAATAATTCTCGCGGTCTTCGGAAACTTGGGGGTGATTGGCATAGAAGCATTCATTGTGTACATCCAAGATCTCAGGCTCAACGTTTACGAGTGGTTCTCCAAGTTCTACTCGGGCACTGGGAAACCATTCAGGCCCATCGAACTGACAGGCAGCCACTTCGCTGTCCGGTAATCGAATGAGATGAGTGGGGGTCTCGTCCTCGCAACTAGGCATTCGGGTTTCCTAACCAGCAGCCCCCGATATCAGAGGAGCATTGGAGCCCCCATCCCAGGGCCCAAGAATAACTGGTCAGGGAAGAGTAGAGATGATAGCTCGCCCTTCCCTGAGGGGGATTTCGACCGATGATGTTCCAATGGCATGGGAACGGAGTGCTGCAGGTGATCATCTGCGAGGTGCTAAAGTCGCCAGGAATGACGGGCAGAAAGAACACTGCGGCCAGAGCGACCACTGCGACAACGATGACGACTTTGTTCCTAGGCCTCAATTGAGTCTAGTTGGAAGGGTCGTCCTCGCCCAATGGTGACGCCCTTCTGTAGAAAACATCCCCATTGGAATCGGGAAACCTGACTAGAAGCCGCTGAGATGCGAGCTTGTCACAAGCGGCTTGTACCTGATCGGGGTCCAGGTCTACTTTGAATTCGGTTTCGACTGTTTCTTCGATTTCGAATACTCCCTTTTCCTGCATATCCGACAGGACCCGGACTATCTTGCCCTCCAGGGTGTCGGTCGATGGAGAACTTGGGAGTTGAACTAACTTCTGTGTCCCTGCCTTCAGATTGGTGATGATGGGCACCCAGTCGTTCAGATTCCGCTTCCTTCGTCCGATGAGGCCCTCCGTGAAGACCGCGGTGTGGTCGCCATCGTTGTCTTTCCATGTCAACCTCAGACTTGGCCTCTCAACACCTCCCTTGTGGCCTGCAACCAAAGAAACAGAGGGAATGGGGACGAAAACGTTGGGGCTGCTCATCGGTATGCTTGCCAAATCTTCGACTTCGGAATAGACAAGGCGGAACTTCGACAGGGGATTGAGAGCTGCTCCTGGCAAGTCCTCTTCTTTTTCATTCGTGCAAACGAAGATCAATCTCTTGTTTGTGAGGACTAGGGTGCCTTCAATGGTTCCGACTCCGAACTCCGCTTCTAGTTCCTTCGTTCCGCCCGTGCTTCTCATAGTAGCCCCCTGTTCTTGAGCTAAGATTACCTCGTCATTTTGATTGTCCAATGAAAGCGATCTAGTCTGCTCTCAGAGTGATATAAGTGATGACCGACCGGAATTGGGGCGTGAACGGCTGGATTTGATCTATGCAGCCTTGATTGAAACCCGCGGTCATACAGAAGGACTCTTGAGTCATTTGACTCATTGTCTTCAATAATGTCTAGTCGTGAAGAGAATCAGATGGAAGAGAGTGAATCCTCCACAAACACTGTGAACCGTAGTATGTCCATCACCATTGTGTCCGTATTGTTCCTATTTTTTGGTCTGGGAATCGCTGTGAGTACACCGTTCATCCTGGGCTATATCATCCGCACTGGCACTGGGCCGATAGCATTCGGGATTGAGTTTCTACATGGGAATACCTTGATTTGGGATCTCTGGGGCTTCAATGCTGGGCTGGTCTTGGGCCTTGCCCTCGGAGTCGTATCAGCCCTGGAAGCAGTGGCGGGGTTTTGGTTGTGGCAATCGTTGAAGAAGGGAGGAAAACTGGGAATTACTCTTCAAATTCCCAACCTCTTCTTCGCAGTTGGGTTTGCAATCCCACTCCTTTACGTACTCCCCCCAGTGACGACTGTTCTAATCGCATCAAAATGGAAAAATCTACGCTAGAAGGAAGCCTAGAGCGGCAGGGACCAAGCTAATGAGGCCAAGACGAGGTTCGCGAAAGGTGAAGGGAAATTCAGTTTCCGTTCTCCCGGCAAACAAGGCCCCCTGGAAGGATCTGGGGCTTGTTGTCGGTAAGGCAAGATGTCACGGGGCCCTATGCTTTTGTCAGAGATTCAAGATCGCTGAGTCCGTCTGGAAGGGGACAACCGATGATGAACGCGCCAGGCGGCTGGCCGACCAGACGAACTGTGGACATCAAAAATCTGAAAAGACTAGCGGACTTCTCGCCTACATCGGCAACGAGCCTGTCGGCTGGTGCTCCGTTGAACCACGTCCCAATTACCCTTACATCACCAATGCCCGGATGGCTGCGAAGAATCGTGGTGAGGACAGAACAGACAGGAGCGTCTGGGCTGTTGCGTGTTTCTTGACCCGCACCCAATTTCGGCGCAGGGGAGTCAGCCGGGCCCTTGCAGCAGCCGCTGCAGACTTCGCACGAACACATGGAGCCCGAGCGATTGAGGGCTATGGAATGGTGACAGAGAAAGGGAAAGAAATAATGTGGGGCGAATTGCACGTAGGTAGCCGGAGCGTCTTCGCCGACGCAGGATTCCGAGAAGTGGCCCGGCCCTCACTCAGACGTGTCGTGATGCGTTTTGACTTCTGAGCAGATAGGCCCAAAATTCCTATCTTTTTGTCGAGTAGAGTGTATCTGAACTTCTCTTGACCGCGGGCCCGACGGGGCAGTCGTCAAAGAAATTCAGAAATGAAGCCAATCAGAAGCTCGTTGAACTCGTCGGGCTTATCCAGGTTCGCCATGTGTCCTGCTTGTTCTACAATCTGAAGCGTCGCACGGGGCAATGCCTCTTTCAGGGGCTTCCCGTACTCTTCTAGGGGGAAGACGGTGTCCCGCTCGCCCCAGACGAGCAGCACTGGAATCTCTAGCCCCGATAGTTTGGTTTTCTCTTTTTCCGGAATGCGGTATACTGAAGGGCTTACGAGGACCATTGCACCGACTCGCCTTGGCCTGGACAGAGCGTAAGCCAGCGCGAATCCCCCTCCCATTGAAGGGCCTACGAGCGCAAACGGCGAGTCGCCGACATCTAGTGCCTCGATGATTTTGTCGATTACAGTGATGATTCTATCAGGGTCGGTCTTCAAGACTTTGGAGCTTAGTTTGTCTGACATCGACCCCTTGCCCGCAGGAAGGTCTACCGCGAAGACTCGGTAGCCTCGTGAAGAGAGTTCCTCGAGCGTCTTTGTCTTCTTCCAAGAATCAAGCGAGGAACTGTTGCCGTGAAAGAGAACGACGGTCTTTTGTCCTTTGTCATCGCCAGCCAAGCCCCCTACGTTGGTCCAGTACCTAATGGACAGGCCTTCGACCTTGATCCTATCTTCTGGCACTTTCCATGGGACACCCTGTAGTAGATTATCTAAGCCATTAGACATACTAACAACACGTCGCTGGTGCACTGTGGAATGTGACCTGTTGTTGACAAACTTCGTCAAGATATACCGTAAGCCATTTTGTGTGGACTGAAATACGATGGGATCACCCCCTTTCCTTCGGGAGATGGGCGTTCAAGCGTTTGAGACCACCGTGGTTTCATCTCGCCGCCTCACAACCACAACGCACGACGTCGAGGTGAAGAAACCGGCCGGGTTCTCCTTTCGCCCAGTGCAATTCACCTTTCTTGGGCTGAAGACAAACCGGGGCCTGGATGTTCGACCGATGTCTCTGGCGAGCTCCCCAACTCGCCCGAACCTCGAATATGGGGTACGTCTCTCTGAGTCCGCATTCAAACACGCCTTTGCCGCCCTGAAACCCGGGGACAGCGTTGTGCTGCGGGGGCCCTTTGGCCATTTTGTCCTTGAAGAGGAGCGCCCTGCCGTACTGTTGGCTGGAGGGATAGGGATCACCCCCCTGAAGGGGATGGCAGAATATGCTTCGGACAAGGCCCTACCCATTCCTGTCAGGCTCCTCTACAGCAACTCGAGCGAAGACGACATCGCCTACCGCAACGAGTTGGATGAACTGGAAAGACAAAATCTGCACTTTCGCGTCATTCACACCCTTACAGGCAACGACGTCCCGAAAGGATGGAAAGGTCTCGTGGGGCGGATTGGCATGAGGCAGCTCAAAGAGGCGTCAAAGGGGCTCGACCGACCAGTCTACTACGTCTGCGGAAAACCAGGCATGGTCATTGCGATGATGAGATTGTTGTCAGAGGTCGCAGTTCCCGAGGAAGATATCAGATTCGAACTCTTCCGTGGTTACTAGGGTTTCTCTTGATCTACCCGCTTCAAACTAGACGTTGTTTGTGGGGCCTCTCAGAGGTTGCTTAGTAGGCCTCCGTAAACGTCGAGCGTCGCGACGCCTGTTGCCAAGGGCGAATCAGCTTTGACTTCCGCCGCATTGAGAAGGAAGTCTGATCTGGGAATGTTCGTGGTCATTGATTTGACCAATTTTCCATCTATGTAGAAGTCGACTTGTTGTCCGGGGACCACCACGACTATCTTGAACATATGAGGAGTGGTTGCGTTCCAAGCCACCAAAGCGAAACTCTTGACTCCGTTCGTAATCACTGCGACTTCCTGAACGCCACCTTTCATCTCGAATTCTATTGCGTTAGTCCCTCCCGGAGAATTCTCTAGCACCATTGGCCAGATTGTGTGATATTTGTCGTGTGCTATGCTATTCGAAATGGCACTCCATGAAACGGAGTTGCCTGGAATGGTGGCGTTGAAGGGATTAGTGGCAAGCGCGGCTTCGACGCCGCTGTTTGCATCCGTTTCCGTCAGGCGTAAGTAAGTCAGCCCATCTTTTCTCTCGCCGTAAGAAGCGAGTGCGGTCCCCCATGTCCGCAAGAGGATTGAAGGATAGCCTTGCCCGAGTGCGCCAACGGTATCTAATTTGTTTTGGAGTGAACTAATATTTGTTTGGAGTTGTGAAAGTTGGGAGTTCAGCCTGGCGTTTTCTTGTTGGAGTTGAGTGCTTACGGTATAGGTGTAGTACGCGATCCCTCCAACTGCCAGTACCACCACCAGCACAATCCCTAGGACGGCCCGGGATTTGGTGGCTGTAGTTGCCAAGGCTCACACCTGTCATCATGGGATTTGTCCGGTTATTCTAAGGTATCTACCGTAACCGAATATACCTAGCCTCTAGAGAGTAGGGCCCTGTGTTTTCTCCAGTTCCACTGCTGCTTGCCGCCGCTTCAGTCGGGATTCTCCATATGTCCGCCCCAGACCATTGGGTGACTCTGATCATATTGGGACGCGTCTCAAAATGGAAGCGGACTCATCTGTTGGGAGTGGGCGTCATGACTGCCGTAGGGCATGTGGCCCTCTCTGTTTTGCTGGGATTTGCTATCCTTGAAGTGGGGATTGCTATTTCGCAACAGGCCTCCTTCTACATCACAGAGGGAACCGGGGTGATTATGGTCGTAAGTGGACTGATTTACGGAGTGAAAGAGTTCATGTCCAACGAGACTGAAGACTATGAACAAGAAGTCCTTGAAGGGGTCTCGAAGAAAGAAGAAAATCTCGGAAAGCGTTTCCGCTATTTTGCCGTATTGGGTGCTGCGCTCTCGCCAGACCTGAGCATTCTGCCAATCTTCCTGTTGGCGGCACCAATTGGTCTGGCGTTCGCTTTTGATACCGCGGTTGTGTTCGCTGTCGCGTCTGTCCTGGCTCTGCTGGTGTTCTTGCTCCTAGGGTCGGCTGGATTGGCCAAGGCTTTCGAGAGAATCCCGCCCAAGTATAATGACTCATTGGTGGGTTTTGTGATCGCTCTCGTTGGTCTCTACATACTGCTCGCAGGCTGAGGCCTACGTGGGGCCCTATCTTTCAGCTACCTGAGTCGGTTTCAGGTACACTCTTCGGTATACCCAAGAGTTCCCGAACCTTTCGCGCTTGATGAATTGTTTGTCGGCCAGGCGAGCGAGGTAGGTTGAGATTGTACTGAGTTTTACGGGTTGGTTGTATTTGTCTTCGAATTCCCGGGCCACATCTGACGACGAGAAGTCTCCTGCTGCAAACGACGTTTCCAAAAGCGTCTGCACCTTGCCGAAGAATGTCCCTTCGTCGGGGGCATGAGGTGTGTGCTCCAGCGATTGGTCCATCAGCTCAAGCGCGTCCATGGTCTTCATCAGATCGTTGCGGGAGACAGGCCCTTCTACTATGTGGAAGCTCCTGCGCCCACGTTCGTCCTCCAGCTCGAACTTTACGCGCTTCAGCAAGTCAACTACTGTTCCTGGATGTCAGGGACCCCTCCAAAAGCGGTTAAGGTGTGAACTTGTGAACAAGCCGGTGAGTTTGTTTGACGTCGTATTGATAGGGCTCAGTACCTTCACTGGTGTTCACTCGGGTTCGTTTCAGAGGAGGCTCAGAGTGGCTCCAATGGAAACAAAGGGGTCGGAATCAGGTGTTTTGGTCGTTTTGGGGTTGGAGTGGTTCCAGTGGAAATAGTGGGGTTCTCCTACGAACTGAACCGGGTACGCGTTCACTTGCCTTCACAGTGGAACCCCCACCCCAGGCCTTCCACTGGAACCTGTCTCCCCTTCAGATCCCGTACACCGTGAACGTTTCTCCAACAATCCGTTACCCAGCTTAGACCCCAATGTATATCCAATCCAAACCGCTTACCGAGAACGGGCTTCTCTACTTACGTAAGACTAACATCGCCCTAGGGCTTCTTGGAGTGGAATAACAAGAAAGGCAGGGGTGGGGGGCAGCCACGCCGGATTTTCAAGAACCTGTAATAGGAGGAACAACTCAATTTCTTGAGATTGAAGAAGACGAATTACCTGCTTCTGTATGACGCCGATTGCGGACCCTGCACCAAGTTCAGGCGGGCCATCGAGTTCTTCGACGCTCATCGACGTATCGATTACTTATCCCTCACCGAAGGCGATGAAAGGGGGTTCCTCGACGGAGTGCCAACAAACCTTCGGCACAGGTCCTTTCATTTGATTACTCCCGACGGGACAGTTCTAAGAGGGGCCAACGCGCTCCCCACGCTGATCGGGTTGTTGCCAACTGGAGGATCGACTTCGAGTTTTATCGTCCGGGCCCCGGGAGGCCTCGCTACTACGGCATTCGTGTACTCAGTCTTCTCCAGACTGCACGGAACCGGGTCTTGTAGCTACTCGCCTGGCAAGGGAACAGGTCCGAGTAGTAAGACCTCAACGCCTCAGAGGGACCGTACTGGGACTGATGTAAGCCTTCATCCTCCCACCATCGGGATCTAAGCGACTTCGCTCCGTCGAACCGATATTGCTAAGCTTCTCTAACGCGAAAAACTCGCTTCAATCCTTCCTATCGCTCTTCCTAATTACCGCATTCTCGGCCCAGTCTGTCAGCGCCACGCAGGCCAACTGGCAGACAGCATCTCTGGCACCTTCAACAATCAGCGGAAAGGTACGACGCGAGTATGACTGTTACAAAGACAATAAGAAGAATAACGCGCTCAGCAAGACCTGATAGACCTCCTACCTCGAGCAAGCCAAACCCAACGACCAAGCTAAGGGCCGCTGTCAAAAGACTGCCTCGGCTAAACTTGCGGCAGACTAGAATAACACCAATGGGCGCTGTGACAAAGAATACGAACCCCCCTAGACCATGAATTGTCCCGTGGATGGTAGCAGGGCCCCCTTCGATGTTCGTCATGAAGTAGGAATTCATGATGAGCACCAGACCGGCGACGAAGAAAAGCGCGGCCCCACCTCTCGATCTGACGATTGCATCCTTTCTGCCGTAGGCCCAGGCAAACGCAATCAGGCCGATTCCACCTATGAAGAATCCGAGGTTCATTTCAACAGCAAATCGGCCAACTCCGTAGTCGCTTGCAGCCTGGCTGATGGGACTGTAATCACCGTCAAACAGGGTTAGTGCGAGCATCGTCAGCCCGAAATACGTAGTCCCAAGCATTCCCACGATTGCTAAGATTCTCTCCCAATGTATGCGGTGAGGAGGCTCATCAGTTTCCAGGTAGGCATTGGGAAAAGCCTGGAAGGGATGGTTGGCCTGCTCCGACAATATGTTACGAAGGCCAGCGCCACCACCAAAACTGCTAGTCAAATCCCGTTCCCCTGGGCATTCGATTCCCTCGGCGTGCAGTATCAGATTCCCGTTCTTATGAGCCCTTCAGGATAATCGTCTCGTTCTGGTTACCAGCAAATAGGAACCGTAACTCTGTCCCGACGAGAAAACTGTACCCAGTGAAGTCCATGTGTAGCAGCGTACAGGTGCCGGCCGGGGCTGAGAATGGGTATTCCAAGGGCTCGCCCGGAGTCTCCACGTACCACGTGTAACTGGCTGGCGGAAACTCGTTTCCTTGATAGTTGTAGAGGCCGTGTCCTATGGGATCTTCAATCCCCGCCAATGTCACTGAACTGCTTCCATTATTTCTTAGGGGCAGGAACACGCTCCCATTGTGGGCCCTGTCGACATAGTATCAGGAAACAGCAAAGGGTCCGGACGAGAGAATCCCCACAGGGCGCTCGGTGAAAGAATTGTTGGAAGTCACGGAAGAGCAACCGAGGAGCGCGTTGGCCCCAGTCACCTCAAAATGAGTTACAACCACTTGGCCCCACTGGTCCTGGGCCAACACTGTATACAGCCCTGGAGAAAAAGACTGGAAGCTGCCCGGATATCCACAGTTGGGGCAAAGGTTGTGATACCTGACGCCGCCTGGAGCATTCCAGAAACCCCATGCGTGCGTATTGACTACCGCCGGTTGCGTCCACATGGGTTGCGAGACGGTCAGATTGGAATTCCCAACTGGCTGGAGGCTGAAGGCCGTGACGTCTTGACTTCGGGGGGCGAACGAGAACTTTTCCATGTTGAACTCAGCGGGACAAAAGAAGATCCCGGGGTAGAAGGTCGTCAGCGGGGTAGTCTCGGAGAAGTTTCCGACCCCATAATTCCCTTGCAGAATCGCCACGCCCAGAGGAAGCTGACTGCAGGGCCCCGGGGAGGCCCTCATGGGGGTGTTCGGGGAATTAAGAACGATTGGCGCCAGCGAAGGATTCATGATTGAGGCGTTAACCGAGACAAAGATTCCCTGCGGCGCATGGATGGGCCCCACAGAGATAGTCAGATTCAGCCCCAGAGACGAGTCGTAATTGTAAGAGGAGCCTGACCCTGGGGCCAAGGTTGTGTGGGGTCTGGGACGGCTTCCAAGGTACAACGACAGAGCGACAATGGAGGCGACAAACACCAATATGACGAGCGCTGCCGGCCCTGGACGTCAGCAAAGGGAACCATGACTACACGGCACGCTCTCAATATTAGTCTAGTTCTCGGAACGAGACCAATCGGCATCTGTTGAGCGATACAACCAGTTACCGAAACGGGTTAATCCTCCCACCCAGATTCGGAAACGCGGTCCTTGGCCATCCATCTACGAAAGCGAGTTGCGCAGGCTGGCGTGATCATCTTCATCGCCTCACTGTTGGCTCCTGTCTTTCTTGTACCGTTCTCTGTTCTCGGTGGAGAGATGGGTATCGGGGTTGCGACATACTTCCCTCTGGTCGTCTTTAGCGGCATGCTATTATTCATCGCAGCCTTGATACCTGGAACCAAGGGAGAGACCTGGGGTTCGATGTGGCCCCTCGTGGGATACGACAACGCCATCGATTCTCTCTATGTCCGAGGCCCGTGGTGGCAGCGGTTTGATGAGCTCGACAAAATAGAGGCGGAAAACCGAACGAGGACGGCCATGAGCGAGTGGTTCTGACTGTCCGCCGAGCCATCCGCAGGCAACCCTTATATCGATAGCTTCATCGTAATACGATACGACGAACGATGGAGACAGTCAAAGTTTCGAAGAAGTACCAGGTAGTCATACCTGAGAAGCTCCGCCACGAAGCGAACATCAAGCCGGGCGACAAGATGGTGGCCATAGCAAAGCACGGCATCCTGCAGTACGTCCCCGTGCGCTCGCTGGGGAAGACCAAGGGGATGGTCCCCGGGCTGGACACGACAGACCTCCGCGACGAGACCGAACACCCTTGATCAGCGTCGACAGCTATGGCTGGGTCGAACGGTTCACAGACGGCCCGAAGGCCTCAGCCTATAACCGCGTCATAGACAGCGTCAAGCAGGGAGACCTGGTCACTTCGGTGGTTGTCCTCTACGAGGTCTACAGGAAGGTGAAGAAGGTCAAGGGGGAGGAGACGGCCCTCGAAGCAGTGGTTGCCCTAAGCCAGACCAAGGTGGTCCCCGTCGACCAGACCCTTTCTCTCGAGGCGGCCGACTACAGTCTTGAGCACGGCCTCCACTTCGCCGACGCCCTGGTCTACGCCACCGCCCGCCAGTTCTCCGCCCCGCTCTACACCAGCGACGAGGATCTCAAGGGCCTGAAGGACGTGACGTTCGTCTAGGTCGCTTTCGGCCCCTTGACAGGGACCAACTCCAAGCCCAATTGCCTCGCCGCGCCGAGGTCATCACGGGTGGCCCAATGCTCTTTGATTCTCCCATCGACTATTCGGAACAAGTGGATGTGTTGAGATGTAAAGGGAAGCCCCTCAGCCTCTTTGATTTGGTAAATCCCTCCATCAAAGGGAATCGACGGCCTAATCTTGTGCCTCCCTGAGACGACGATGCGACATGCGACCCAGTCTCCTTCCGCGACCATCTCCATAATTTCGTAGTGTTCGTGAATTTGGACGATTTCCCCAAGTAGCATTCCGATGTCTTGGCGTTTGATTTGCTTTCCATGGTTTATCGGGTCAGTGGCCCAGCAGTCGGTCGCCCCCTTGGCATCATGGGCATTCATCGCATCGCAGAACTTTCTTACTACTTGCTTGTTGTCTTCAATTGTCATTCGAGACCGTCAGGTCAACAGGCCTCGGAAAAATATTTGGGCGTAGAAGACTCAACGGATTGACTTCGAGTGAAAGATTACGCTAGCTGCCCGATTCCAGCTTGCGTCGCTCTTGATCGGTTGCCGAAGATTGCCGGCCGCAAACCCCCCACTTTCAGGATTTTTCTTCTGGTAGGAATATCCCAACAGTAGGAAATCCTTATTATCAGGAAATGACCTCCCACAAAATCCATGACCAAGGAAGTGGTTGTCACAAGGCGGGGCCAGACTACCATCCCCACAGAAATCAGGCAGAAGCTGGGAATTCGCGAGGGGTCAAGGCTGAGAGTTGACGCCGAAGGAGAAAGGGTTGTGTTCACGAAAGTCCCGTCGATTTTTGACCTGGCCGGAACGAGCAAACTAAGCAGAGGCGAAGCGTTCAAGCAGCTCGACTCGCTCAGAGAAGAAAGCTGATGCTCTTCGACACCAGGTACTTTTGGGCGGTATTCACTTCCAGGGACCAACAGACTACCAACAAGCTAAGAGACCTCTTCGACCGCTCGAAATCACCCTGCACCTCGGCAATCACGATCTACGAAGTGTCCAAACTGGCCCTGGCGAACGAAGGCAAGGATGTAGCAAACCTGCGAGTGGGCACAATCAAGAGGGACTTCAACGTAGTCGACGTGGACTCGGACGTCGCTGAGGAGGGCGCTCTGATAAGCCACAGGCTCAGGATTCCGATGGCCGACGCCCTGATCATGGCTACTTCGAAGCGACTTCATCTACCGTGCGTGACCGACGACCCCCACTTTTCTGAAGTGAAGACCATTTGGATTTAGATGCGGAGTCTGACTAAATGATTTCAAGAGCCTGAAGGACGAGACATTCGTTTGAAGTGGCTCGCGTCGAGTCCAACCAGGCCGAACGCTTATATCCGTGTAAACTAATCTGTTTACGCGTTGGCCACCACCCAAGTCCAAGTCAGAATCCCAGAGGAACTCGTCAAGGAGCTCGACCGATGGATTTCAGAAGGAAGGTTTGCGAGTCGCAGCGAGGCAGTGAAGACGATCATCGCCCTTTACAACGAGAGAGAGCGCACACGCAAGTTCTACCAGGGCCTCCTCAAACGAAGCGACGAGGCTAGGATGCGCCCGGAGTCTCTCATTCCACTGGACGCCATCGATTGAGCTTCTCGGTCCTGCTTCACCCAAAGGCGGCAAGCTCGCTGAAGAAACTGCAGGCTTCCATCAGAACCAGGGTCGTGGAATCGATGAAGGAACTGGAGAGGCTGCCAGAGAAGGGCGATCAGATGAAACCATCCCGGTTCTGGAGGCTGAGGGTCGGGGACTACAGGGTGGTCTATGAGATTGACCGGAAGACGAGCCGGATAATAGTACTGTACGTTGGGCACAGAAAGAACGTCTACGACGATTTCACAAGGCTATTCTAGAAAAGATCTCGCAACGCCAAAACTGCCAGGCCGTTCTCATGAGTAGAACTTTACACCCCGTGAGGCTACCCTCCGAGATATGACGCGCCGGACTGTAGCGGCTCTGCTGATTCTGGCTGTCGTTGTTGCCGGAGGAGTGGGATATTTCGTCGGGTCGTCAAGCCAACCTAGTTTGGGTCGTTGCGCACCTTGGGGAAGCCTACGTGGTTTCATGCCAGCCGGTGTCAACGTCACCGTCGCTTATCAGGGGAATTGGAGATTGTCGATTGCAGAATTTGCCTCCAATCAGACGAAAGCAAGCGTATTGGATTCAGTGTGCTACTACGAGGGAAGCGGGACCATCTCCTTCTACGTTTCAATCGCCAACTATCAGGGATGGAACACTATCCTTGCATTGGCCCACAAATATGGAACAGTTGGAACTCTAACGGTGACCATCGTCGCAGGCCCTTCAGAAAGGAGTTTGAACAGCACGGCTTCATCCTACGGCGAGGCATCAACCTCACTTTCATTCCTCAGATGAGACATTCTAACGCCACTGAAATCGCCCGACCTTTCATCAATCGCGCCGTGCGCTCGCGAAGCACATGAGGGTCTTTATTCAAGCATCATCCTGTTTGTCGCATGAAGCTGGGCAGGAGATCTATTGCCGCGATTGGCGTGATTCTAGCTCTGGTGTTGCTTTTTGTGCTTCTGGTTCCGATAATTCCGTATTCCGTCAGTTTCTCAATCCCAAAGAATTACGGAGATAACGCTCGCACCATTTGCGCTCCCCTTGCCCTTGCCAATAACGAAAGTCAGTACCAGAACTGCCTCCGACAAAACGCTATCCCCCCAATCGTCATTGACGGGAGGGCTCCTCTCGCCTATTCCTTGGCCGGATATGGAAATTCACCTTTTCCCTGGGTCACCTTGATTACCCAAGGTAACCGCTCCGCTTTGGTGTACTTCCATGGTGTTTCCATGGCTTATGCAGAGGACCTGTTTGAGTACGGAAATACCCAGGTTGTCCTGGAACAGACTGGATTCGCACGGATAAACAACATCGCATTAACACCTGCAACCAACGGGCTCCTAAACCTCTCCGCCGTTATCTCTCTAGTTGGAACCAGCTACTCGGGCAACGAAATACATGGAGCGGCTGTGTATTTCGATTATCCGGGATACGGTTCAAACAATACGGTAGATGGTGTTGTTTGGCACACCCCGATTCATGACATGGGTTGCAATTCGAGTCAAACGGGAACCTTCGCCTGTAGCCTCTTGATTGAGGCCAATCCCAACCTGAAGGTCGGCGTTTCCTATCCTCTCACATTTGTTCTCCGCGGTTCAGCTGTCGTTGGCCAAGAGGTCATCCGAACGACAACCGATCAAGCAGGCCACACGACGTTTCTGACAGCGCCGAAGAATACCATCTTCGTGTACCTCCAAAGGTTCGAGGTCGAGTACCCAGGATCGGGGCCCAATTCCGCTTGGGTTCAAGCATTCATGAGCAGTGTGAACAACCAGCGAGGTTCCGTCCCGCTGACCGAGGACCCCAGTCTTGATGCTTTCGCGTCGACCCGATTCGACACGGCCGTGTCGAACTACACAATATCCGATTTCGGATTCGACAGTCAAGCCGCCTCATACTTCGCCGGAACTGGCAGAATAAGCACTGAAGAAATTCTGTATCCTCAACCGTTCGGACCGGCTGCGTTCGCTGGCCATTTGCAACAAAGTGCACCTTCCCACTGGGAAGCTCTGGTCAATCAGGCCTACACGAAGTACGGATTTCACCTCGGCTACGGGCCTGTCGTGGAGTTCGCGACTGGGTGTCCAGTCAACGAAATAACCGCTCGCAACATCAACATCACACAGCTCGTCATAGCGAGTGGGTGCAAGTACGAAACTCACAATGAAGTGTGGATGCTTCTGATTTTGAGCAGCTGAGAAGTCGGTTCTTCGGGGCTAGACTGGGACGGCTTCCAAGCCAGACTAAGACGAGTCCAATTGGTAACATGACTAGGAGCCAATATGGATGACTGGCGACACAGATCCCGCCAACTCCGGATGAAGAGCATTCTACGGTCGAAATGCTTACTACGATGATTGGAGCGACTACTATTAGCGCCAACCCACCGAGCAAGGTAAGCCTTCGCATTGGTCTCTTGATCCTTGGTCTACGGAGTTACCTCGAAATAGCCGAATGCCAAATGACCCCACTCGTCCCCTGCGACGACCGTGTAAATGCCTGGTCCGAATGGCGTTACCTTCTCATTCCCGCAGTTGAAGCCAACATCGCAAGTCTGTCCCGGTGCGTAGTACCCATATCCACTTAGAGCATCTCCCATAGCTAGGGTTGCTTCGCCCCCAAAGAACATCACTTGGTCGCTTAGCGGTTGGAAGACGTAGTAGGCTGCCAAGAAGGCAGGGCATGGGATTGCCAAGCCGTATGGGTACATCTGCAGGTCTGTCCCTGCGGTGAAGTTCGACTGAGCATAATGTCCTCGGAGTATCACGATGCCAGCGTAAAACGGGCAAGGCCCCGCTTTCAGGGAATCCCAGGGCCAATTCGACGTTCCATTCACGCTGAGGATCTGCGGGAGGGAGTTGAAGATGTCCGACTTGATGAAGATGCTTCGCCCAGACACCAAGCGAGTGGTGTTCATCGTGAGGGTGAACTTGAGGGGTAAGGGTTGATTCGGGGGGATTGGCTGCACAACGAGGAAGTGGAGTATGATTAGAGTCCCCCATTCGTCCCCGCCGACGATTGAATAGTATCCCGGAGCGAAGGTGTTGAAACTCGAAGTCCAAAAGCCAGACGCCGTTACGCCGCCTTTCATCGTTTGTGAAAAAAGCGCAGGGTCAGAGCCATTGCCTTGGTAGATATCCGCCCTGTCGCTCATGGGCGCGAAAGAGTATCCGGTGATCCCCGCCAAGATTAATTGACAGCTATACGCCCCAGGCTGGTAGAGGTCCAAGAGCTGATTTCTCGACACTTTAGAGATGCTCTGAGACGTGTAGTACCCCGCGAGTAGCCCGAAACCGATAGGCGTGTTGAGGGTTCCGCAAGGCGCTAGGGTAAGGCCTGGCACGGGCCAGTTGTTCGCAGCCGGGACGCTGATTGCGCCGCTAGTCGGGTTCTTCTCCTCTATTGTTACGGAAATGCCTCTCCCTGCGAAGACCACATTCGAGCTAATGGAGAAGTCGAGGTTGAGCCCATCTCTTGAGAGTATGACCTCCTGAGTTGTTCCGAGGGGCCTGAGAGATTCATCGGGCCCTGTCCCGGCGATGGCTCCCCGGTACAAGGTCGTCGTCCATAGAGAGGATGTCGTTGAACTCGATGTCGGTGTTCCGGTGGTCGTCGACCCCCTTGAAGTCGTCCCCGAAGGTGCGACCAAGACAACTATGCCCATCCCCACAATCAGAAGAGCGGTCACGGAGACGAAAACGAGCCCTGTGCGTTCCAAGTCTCCTATGCTTTGGGACGAAGTGCACTTATGGCTAGTTACCAGAACATTACCGCTAACCGCTCGATTCCAGCTTGCGTCGCCCTTCATCACGAGGACCTCAAGGGCGTGAAAGATGTGACGTTCGGTTGAGGCGTCGTCCCAATCCTCAGCACTAAATAGTCGGTAAGCGTCTTTTCCCCGTTTGAAATGAGGGGCGCCGTATTCGCTTCAATAATCACCATTGCCTTAGTCGCAGGCGCCGGGATTGGGTATCTGGTCGGTATCAGTCAAAGCGGGAAGAACTCCACACCTCAAACTACTTGCACTATCCTTGGGGAAACTATTGGAGTGGCCCTTCATGTCGTAGCAACAGACTACCAAAGTCATTCTGCGGTTCCTGTTGTTGGTGCCCGCATCTCAGGGGACGGTGTGCTCTATTGCAACAGCGCAAAACAGGTTAGCGTATTCCTGCCCAATACAACGAATTCGACCGGGTGGGTTGACATGTTCCAAGGAGGAGGCGGTGAGTATTATCTGAACGTCACGTATCCAGACTCGAAATCCGTCTACAGCCTGTCTGTCCCTGTTCGACCCCTCACTGTCACCTACGCCACGATCAACATTTCATCTGGGAATGTGACTATCCATTTCTGCCAGTACGGCGCTCAATGCTCGACAGCATAGTTTAGTCCAAAGTCCTGGTAACCAACTTTATGGGTCGGTCAAGCCTCCGACCATTCGACCTCAATGAAGGGAGCAGCCCTAGCAGGGTTGATGACGGCGGCACTTCTAGTGGGGGTTGGGATTGGTTACTTCGCCAGTGTCTACAGTCGCCAGGCTGATACGACTCCCTCGGTTCTCATCGGCGTCTCAAAGCAAGCGTGCGATAGCGAAGGATTGGTAATCTGCGGACAACAACTCTCAGACCTAGTTAACAACACGGCTTCTTTCGTCATGGCTGAGAATGGTTCAAACTTCACATTTCAGAAGAGTGCCAGCGGGGAGTATTCAGGCTTCAATGGGAATGAAACACAGGCTGGCTTCGTGTTGTACTACTACTTGTCTGGTCAAAGTCCCCCCGGCAGCGGATGCACAGGTGTCGCACGTGTCATTCAGGTCTCCATCCCGTTAATCAACGGATACTACGCCGTTTCGCAGATGACGACATCAAGGCAACCGCCAGTCTGCACGGCGCCCCCTACCTGATCCCCCAAAATCGCCGGTTCAAATCAGGCCGTTCCCTACGCGCTCGATTCCAGCTTGCGCCGCCCTTCGTCCGTAATCTGATATACGAACGTCTTGGTCGCGATGTTCGCTTGAGAGGGGAATAATTGGCTCGACCGATTATTTGGTCGCCCCACGACCGCGAACAGCAACTGCTGCTGCCACTGCCCCAAGCACGAGCAGAATGGCACCACCGTAAGCATGGCTATAGTCAGCCGACCAGCCTGCCGGAGGATACGAGCACGAAGGAGGAGGACTCTGGGGTGTGTATGTCGTGATGGTCGAGGGGCTGCACAAAGAAGCACTGTAATTCACGTTGTTCCACGACGGCGGACTCCAGATTAGATAGCCCGAAAAGACCACGGTGATACCCGTGTAAAGCGAGGAGCAATTAACCAAGCACGGGGCGCCTTTTCCATCTAAATAGTACACGCCGTAGTAGGTCGCTCCGTAGCTAACGTAGTACACTCCTGCTGTGATGAGCAACACTGCACTAAGCGCGAGGCCTACTCTCCAAACTTTTCTCATGCCACTCAGGTCTTCTGACTTTGAGGCAGTATGTGAATGTCTATCCCCACTGGACCGCTAAACCCTGAAGATGGCGTCGTGATCTGCAGACTCAGGTTAACCGTCTGGCCCGTGGCCACAGATACAGGAAGGCTGGGATTGGTGTTAGATAACACGAAGCCCTGAGAGGAAACGCTCGCATTTGTGATTCGACACGTCAGATTGGAAACTGAGTTCGTCAAACTGATGTTCTCAATGAGGGTACTTCCTGGGCTGATGGTTGCTGGCTCCCCTACTGCCTGGTGGACAGGGCCAAAGCAGCCGAATCCTGAAACGGGCGAATCGTATACCATGGTTAGCTCGATGTAAGCGACTTTGACGCTTGATTGATTTCCAACAAACGAATACGCTAGGATTGATAGCAGCAAGGTTGCAGAGATCAACGCCGTGACGACAATCCAGATGGTCTTGCGGCCTCTATGCGGCGAAGAGACGGTCATTTACTACACCTCGTGTGTCGTCACCTCATCTATTTGATAACTGATGTCCGTTTAACTTCGTTTGGCCGCATGTTCTCAATTCAACCGACCTCGATTTTCAGACGTTCCTTCCGGAGGTAATACTCCCCCGATTTTCAACGAAAGCAACAATGTCGTGGGGAACCTCGAGCTTGGTTAATTAGCGCCATCGCCACCGTCCTATCGACCCATCTCACTCTTGGGAGAACACGCCGGGAAACCGAACACTGACGAAATCTGAACCCACCGCCACGGTCAACTTGTCTTGTGAGGTGATTTCGTATGCGCTTGAGAGGTATGTTCTCAGGAATCCGGACCACTTCGGGCCCAGGCGATGCTGCAGAGTTATCCTTTCGGGTTTGATTAGTGTTCCTTCTGCTCTGAACCATCGCGCCTGTTCGCCAAGAATTTCGGTGAGGAATCGGAAGAAGTCGAGATTAATTCCATTGCTTCCGAATAGTTCCCTTGCCAGCGCGAAGTTTTTCTTCCCGCATTGGTGACCAGCATCCTCTAGCCTACGGGAATCAATTGTTTCCAATATCGAAACCAACGTTTCCCTGCCAATAGAGACCGGATCAAGTGCTCGTTCCAACACTTCGGCCCTGAGACTGTGGTCTAGAATACCCTCGACCAAAGCGTTCCTGCTAATCTTACGCTGCTTTGAAGACAACTCGATCATCCGGATCACGTCCCTATCAAGTCTAAACGCCGTGACCTCTCTTTCCTTTTGCATTAGTATTACTCTGTATAACCATGTAACTTCTCAACTTAAGTGTTTGCAAGTTGAACAAATGAGTGGGCTAACTTCTTGAATTTGCCGAGGGTGAAACCTACGAGTCTGCTTCTCATTTTTGGCGTTTCTTTCATGTTAATCACTTTGATACTTCCAAACGTGGAACCGGCAGTGGCCGACTCAGGCAGCCCCCTCTCTAAGGCTAATTGGAAGAGTGGTATTCGAGCGGCCGCTCGCCCGAGTGGCTCGGGATGCTTCGAAGTTACCTACCCGAACTTAACATGGAGCGCTGTTAGTTGTCTTCCGCCTTCCACGGCGGTCCAGACGGTGGGCAATTTCGGCACAAACGACTTCATGGCCAATGTGCCTTCCGGCTACAGAATAAATGCAGAGACCGTCCAAGTTTTCAGTGAAACAGGGTTCTCTTCAGAGACGGGTTCGTGGGGCGGATTTACCTACGGTAACAGGTATACCGTTCAAATTAACACAAATTGGTTCCCGACCACTGTCCAAGGAATCAGTGGACAAGGTGCCGTCCAATTCATCTTTGAAGAACAGGGTTGTCCTCCCTGGGGCTTCGGTTACTGCTACAACGGTGACATATATCTCGAGTACTGGCTGACGCCATCGATTTACATAACGAATTGTCCTTCAGGTTGGAATATTTTTACAACAAGTACCGGGTGGAATGACTGTTACTACAACGCCCCTGGGACTGGCACCAATTATGAGAAACCAAATTACTTGACCAGCTACGCGTGGGCTGCGGGGATCTCTGGAAATAACTTATACGTCCAGTTCTGTGACTACAATTCAAACTCGTGTTGGACGAACCAATATACTGACGTTCTGAGCCTGGGTTCACTCTACAATTGGACGAGTGCCGAGACAAACGTCTTTGGGGATTGCTGCAACACTGCGGCAACTTTCAATTCCGGTTTTACTCTTACTTGGAACTTGGACATGTTTACATCGGGCTCTAGAATCGGCTACCTCAGGCAATCCATGACAGGAGAAACAAACAACCTCAATTTGCAGGGTACTCCGACAATAAACTTTCCTTACTTTGCGTTCACAGAGGGCGACTGAGACTAAGCTGAATGGAGTCGGTCCATCCGACTTGAAGATCAGCGGGCAAGACGTGGATACAGAACAGAGAGGGATGCCCCAAAGAGATTTATCTTTCTCAGGCTTTGACCGTCCCTTGGTCTGTTGACCACCTGGTTGAGGGAAGAATGATGAAAAAGAGGACGAAAGTGATGATTGCCGCAGTCATGTTCGCATTCTTGATCTACTTTTTTGTCCCTGTGGTACCCTTGACAATCCAGGGAAGCACTTCTTGTTTCTCGAAAGCCTCCAATCCTTCGGATAAGGCATGTTGGACCAACTACCAGTACTCGTCTCTATCCTACAAGACAATCTGTCAGGGAGCGACCATCGAGTGGACCTCCGACGTAGTACACACCTCCTACAGTCCTTACTCCACGTGTAACTTCTTCCAGTAATTACACCTCGCAGGAGGAGCGAGTTGGCATCCCGCACAACGCCCCCGAATCGGGAATCTTCTTGGAACTCCTCATGAATTTACAGGTACTTTGAAGGTTTGCAGAGGATGAGAAAAACCAGGGCGGTCTCTCCGTTCTCAGGCGAACCCAAGCTCGGGCCATTCCCCTACGAGCTCGATTCCAGACTTCGCCCCTCATCCGTGATCTGATATACGAACGTCTTGGTCGCGACGTATCCGTCTCACTGGGCCCAATCCTCTACGCCCATATGCTAGAAAATGCAAGCTCGAGACCATTCGAGAACTGAACATATCCGACAGCCTGTGCTCCTAGCGTGGGATTCTGTTGGTACTGCAAACAATACACCGTGACTGAGGACCCAGCAGGGATATCCACCGGCGTCGCCGGACCTCCTACTCTGTTCGAAAGAATCCCCACACCTCTACCCCCAACGCCTAGCGTACAATTCACAGCTCCTATCTTCATGGTCCCTGCAACCACGACTACAGCGCACGTCCTAGTATCCACAATGCAGCTAGATGACGTCAGGACTGGAAGGGAACCGCACGGCCCAAAACACCCTTGAATAGAAAAGGCCGACCACGACCACAATAGAACGACTATGAGCGACACAAACACGCCTATCAGGATTGCATCTCTTCGCAGGTGACCTCGTTTCTCCGACAGGTTCTCGGTCTTGGTCGACACCAAAACTATCTGCCTAAACCTACTAGTTATTCGTTCAAATCCCGCGCGAACATACCGTGGACGATACTCGGCAGGCTGACTTCAAAATGAAAGGAACCGCTAACCGCTCGATTCCAGCTTACGTCGCCCTTCATCCGTGATCTGATGGGACCGCGCCCAATAGCGTCAACAAATGAGAGTAGGAAAATTCAGCGGCATGAATTCAAGCAGGTTCCCCGTTAGGTTGGTGGAAGGGACGAGAATCGGCCCCGTCCCAAACACTTCGTAAGAAGCCGATGCGAATATGCCGACCCTTTGGGTTGCGAATTGCAGCCCCGCTGGGGTGCCATAACAGTGGTGAAGGGCGGGTATCGCCCAGAAAGCTGTTTCAGTCGAAGGTATTCCTGGGGTAAAGAGAACCGCAGCCACGGTAGCAATGGTGATTACCCCGATTTTGACTAATCTCTTCACAATGATGAAAATCTCTGAGAGAACTGAGAACCTTTCCTAATTTCATATTTTAGCGCGTCCAAGACCACCGAAACCATCTGTTTCGACATCTCTCACTAGGGGATGTTTATGCTAATGGTGACCAAGTTCGAAACTGGGTTGTTATTGGTTGTCACAATGAAGACGATGGCGACATAACTCCCGGACGTGAGCGGATTCAGCAGTGGCGCAAAAGCAACATCATTTGACACCGAGGGCAGCGTCAGTCCAGCAGTTGTCACTTCAACTGTCTGGCCTTGGCTGTTCTTCCAGACAGCGAAAGTCACCAAATCGAGGCTCGACGACCAGTAGCTGGTGACGTTCACAAAGACGCCGCTGTAGAAACCAAATGTCCCGTACCTCAATCTGTTAACGAAGACTGCGGGCTGGGCTGAGGTCGGAATCGAAAACGACAATCCAAGCAGGATGAGAACAATGAGGTTAGCCACGACTCTGGCTTTCAATGCTACCCGCTCTCTTCTTACGAGTGTTTGCCCTTCTTTCTAATAGGCTCTTTGGTGAAGTGTTACACCACCAAACTAGGTATAGGCTGTCTCGGTCGATAACCGCAGTCAAGGACAATGAGATCGCTTGAAGGGCCTCGATATCAGTGTAGCAATCACTCCAAAGGCTAAGAAGGATATTCCTATGGCGAAGAGTACGGGGCTCCGGTTTAGGCTTACAACGCACAACCCACTGGGAGGACAACTGTTGAGTACGAAGAGAGCATACGCCCCTCCTGTCGTAAGGAATACTCCCAGAACTGTAAACACCAATCCAAGGGTTAGAAGAGACTTGGGCACGGATTCCAAATCTCCCATTTTCCATCTTAAGGGTTCCTGACGCGCTTTGTTTCGCCTAGTCGGTCAGGCCGGGGCGAACTAAGGAGAGACCGTTCTCATGAATAGGCGTAAATCCAGCCAGGTCAGTCATTTTCACATGAGACGTAGGAATGTCGTCATAGTTCTGGGAGTGATAGGGATGGCGTTCGGGTTTGGGAGCATCGCAGTAATCTCACACGATATTGGCTCTTGCCCTTACCAACCGGTAGGCAGTCCGTTCATCTGCGACCACGCCTACCAGATCAACGGTGCCTATGTCTGGATGCGACCGCTGTACACCGGACTGGGCATCGCATCCCTCGTATTTCTGGCATCAGCAACAGCCCTTGCACTCTACTTGAGATTTGGCGGTAGGCCATCCCCCGGCCCATCAATTGAAACCGGATAATTCCAACCTTTCCATTAATCGTTCGATTCCAGCTTGCGTCGCCCCTCATCCGTGATCTGATATACGAACGGCTTGGACGCGACGTTTCGTCTCACGAGACCCAGCTCAAAAAGGTCTTTCATCAGCCGCGCCGTATGCTCGCGGGACTTCTTGAGAGCGTCAGTAAGCTGACGCGTATTCTTTGTGCCTTCGGCGAGCTGTCTCAATGTTGCCAGCTGCGTCTGATCGAGCACGAGCTTTGCCTCCGGGGGCGACTCAGGTGACTGTCCCGGCTCCGGCAACGGTTCTGGCGTGGGGAGCGACTGAGGGGACTCTGGGGCCGGTTCCGGCTGTGATAGTTGTGACCTTTGTGATTTCTGTTGTGACGCAGGCTGTTGCATGGCTAGAGGTTCACGTTCAACATCACTTGGTTCCACGTCGGGTTGTGACATCTGGGACGCTGCGGTCGGAGTCGAAGGCTGAACCATCGGCTCTGGGGGAGGCGGCTGGGACATAACTCGGGACTGGACGACCTCCATCCTCCCCATCATGTCGAGTATCCGCTCGTCCTGCTTTCTCATCCTCTGCTCAAGGGCGTCCCAAAGGTCATGGCCAAGGTCCGAGGAGCCGGCGATCTTCTGCGAAAGTTGTCTGTACCTGACCAGGAGGCCGAAAGCGAGGGCGACAAAGAAGGACGAAGTCACAAGAAGCGCAATAGTTGTCGCGTCGTCCAACAGGGCCATCGGCGTGACATCATCCGAAGTTGTGATATAAGCGTGACCCCACATGATGAGCCTTGCTCGCTCTCATGTGGTTCCTCTCTCCTTGAAGGTGTGATTGCTTTCTCTGCGTGATGGGCGTCACAAGATGATGCGGTCCAAAAGGGCTCCCAGGACTTGTATGAAGCGGTCCTGGTCATATTCAGAGAGTTCCCTGGCTCCGACTCCGACCAACTCAAACAATTTGCGGACTTCCTCCACCTTCACGACGCCCAGCTGCATGCCGATTAGAATCGTGACAAGCGACTGTCTGATGTTTGTGCGGGCTTGGGTCAGGGTCCGATAGTAGGAACCGATGGTCAGGGGCTTCTCTGTACGTTTGGTTTTGCCCGATGAAGCGATTGAAGCAGCATCTCGAAACCTGATCTCTCTTGAAGCGACGCGCGTGTAACTCATCAACGACTCCAATTGCCGAGATGTAAGGGAGGATTCCTTCACCAGACGTTCGGGTAAGCTCATGCTTCTCCCCTCCTTGTCCGCCAAATAAGTATTAACATCCCCAAACTTCACTTTTCCGAAAAACCCCGACCCTCCCCTATTACTATGAAAATAATGAGGAAGCAGGCCCACAAAGATTCAAAAATCTGCAAGAGCCCGGGCGAGCGCATGAGACGCTATCTTATCTACCTCAAAAGACAGACGAGCGGGTGAGATAGATGGGTAGGAGACGCAAGAAAACACTTCGAGTTATCCACCGGACGCTGCCTAAGGTCTTCGCCTGCCCTCGATGTGGAATGACGACCATCAGGATTACCTCCGACCAGGACGAAGAATCACAGGACTTCGTCTTTAAGGTCACATGTGGGAACCCGAACTGTCCTCTTCACGCAGGCAGGGAGCTGAGGTACCCGTTCAAGCGGGCCGACATCGACGTCTACAACACCTTCGTCGACGACTACGCCAAAGCCGGGGCCTGAATTGATCTCTCTGGGACCAGTTGAGAAACGCCTCCTACATGAAACGAAGAAGGGTCCGATCGTCGCAGCTCTGATAGACCCGGAAGACTTCTCTCCAAAACAGGCGGCTGAGACCGCAGGTAAGGCGATCTCTGCTGGGGCCTCGCTGATTCTGGTCGGAGGGTCGACTCTTGCCAACCAAACCCGGCTCGACGCGGTGGTCAGGGCCATACAAGGTCACAAGACGTCACAGAAAGGTCACAAGTCACAGGCTCAAATCCCAGTCGTTCTATTCCCCGGCAACATCACAGGCGTCTCACGCTACGCTGACGCCATTCTTTTCAGCAGCCTCCTCAACTCGACCAACCCCTACTTCATCATAGGAGCCCAGGCACTCGGGGCCGTGGAGGTCCACAGGACTGGAATTGAGAGCATACCGATGGCCTATCTTGTATTCGGAAACGGCAGTGCGACGAGCTTCATCGGCCAAGTCAATGGCTTCCCTCTCTCAAAGCCGAATCTTGCGGTGATCTACTCTCTGGCGGCGAGGTACTTGGGGATGAGAACTCTCTATTTGGAAGCTGGTAGTGGAGCAGGAGAACCCGTCCCGCAGGAAACAATACGCATGGTCAGGAAAATTTACGACGGAATCCTAATTGTCGGTGGTGGTATTACCACAGCCGCGTCTGCGGCAAGGGCCGGAAAGGCTGGGGCTGACATACTTGTTGTTGGGAACCTGCTTCGGTCGTCCGGATTCGAAACAACAGTGCGACAGATCGCAAAATCAGTCAGATGAGGCGGCGTGAAGCGATGTTGGCTCTGATTTCTTCACTAGGATACTTCAACTTGATGTGGAGATTCGAGGACTAGTTCAACGCCCTCGGGAATGGCCTCCAACTTCGGCTCGTAGTCTGTGAGTTCCTTTTCAGGGACCGATGCCCACGAGTTCGACTTTAGAAGATTGAGAAGGATGGGTATTGAATACGTCTCCTCAAAAGTGAGATTTGCCATGTCAAGGTCGGAATGAATCCTCTTGGGTCCTGATGATGAGACTATTGGAACATGAGCTCCGGTCACAAATCGAACAACCGGCCTCTCCTTGACTATTTTCGGTTGTTTGTAATGGACAATGAATCGATAGTGATATCGGCTTACCACTTCGTCAGCTAGCCGTTTGACTGGTTCGTAGTCGTGAGCCTTAAGAAAGAATACGGGCATCTTTCGCCGCCTTCCCCTAATGGGAACTTGAACATGAGTTAACCCGAGTTCAAGCTTCCAATAGAAGTAGTGAGCCTCTCCACTTTCGATTACCCTTTCGCTTGGCTTTCCTCTGACCCAGACTCTTTCCAATCGAGAATCAACCTTTGTCCTTCTTGCCTTACATCAAACCCTTCCAAACTATCCGAAGGGAATTTCGTCATCTCTTGCATCAACTCAAGATGGTGGCGGAGTTCGTCAAGTCTGCGTTTTGGTTCTCCGATTATTTCAGCTCTTATCTCCCTTGCCTCGGACTTCTTGATGTTAATCCCGGCACAAATCTCTGTGAGTACCTGGTATCGTCTCTTCGCTAGTGGGTCTTTCTCCAAGACTTCTGCGATCTCGAAGGTGTTCCTCAGCTCCCAAAGGAACTCACCAAGCTCATCCTCTTTCAGCCTCTTGGTAACCGCCCGGATTTCTCGAGCAAAGTCTCCGAACTTGCCAAGAGCCAAACGGCTCCAGAAATGGAAGGATCCGGTCGTACCGACAAATTTCGCTCTGCCCAGTGGCAGTATCGTAAAGAACCCTAAACTTTCGCCAATTTCAATATACGAACTGATCAGTGTTCTATTTTGATACTTGAGATACTTTGAGAGCTGATAGAGGTTCAAACCAATCGATTTCGTAGACGCCTTTGCTTCGCCCACGGCTTGGATCTTCCCCAGGGAATCGGATAGGAAAAAGTCGAATGCATTTGAATTCGGAGGCTCGTTGCGATATTTCTCAATCGTCGTCCCTATGTCCAAGAGTGCAGGAACGAGTCGGTCCGCCATTGTATGCATTGCATACAATGCGAGCATTTAACACTTACTCCTATTCTTTCTCCGTCTTCTCGCTCTTCTTGATGAAACCGAGTTCACCTAATGGGTCTTCGACTGCGTTCCGAAGTTTTGCGGGGTCTAGTGGTTTTTCAGTCTAACATCCACGCGAAGACTTTTCCTGCCATTTCAATGAGGTTCGCAAACGAAAAAGCCAATCATTTGATTAGCCGGTCTCGGTTTGCTTCGATTACCTAGGTTACCTCGTTACGACCGAACTTGCTGGGGGGGCAGACATCCTTGTTGTTGGGAACCTGCTTCAGTCGTCCGCCTATGAAGGAACTCTGAACAAATCGTGAAAACTCTCAAGAGATAGCCCCAGGGGGCATTATAAGCGACCGCCACATAATCTGGACTGTAGGGAGAATCGCCTTGGGCATTCGTGCTAATACAAAGAATGGAAGTCAGCGCTCTTTCTCGTACCTCTATTGGGGCTGGATTCGACACATCGCAGAAGAAGAGGGAGTCGAACTAGCGAAGAACGACGCAGATACTCTCTCTTTGACCGAAGAACAAACTAAGAAGCTAGGTTCCGCAATCAGAGCCAGGGCAGAGAAGGTCAGAAAAGGCCTTGCTCCACGGGACGCCAAATCCTATGTGGACAAAATAGATGATCGATTCTTCTCTCGCGAACAAACGCAGGACGAAGGAAAATCAATTGCGGTCGATTTCGACAACCCTGACTCCATGGACGACACGGCCAAGTTCTTTGAACTATCTCGTGGGGTCACGCTCACCTACTGACCACAAGTACGGCCGCAATGTATTCTCAGGTGCCACCCACCTCACTTCAATGAGGCCGACGTTTCCGCCCCTCATGTAGGCCCTCAGCCGAGCAGACAAGTGTATGGGGCCGTTGATTCCCATTGTGCCCAGCCATCTTTGGGCCCTTCTCCTCTGACTCATTGCCAAGTAACCTTCGAGCTGGGTGATTCCCTTGTGTGAACCGAAGATTCCACCATCTAAGGACGACTTCACTTCGACGAACACTGACCTCAGGGGGCCCCTGGCGAAAACGTCGAGTTCTCGCCCGAGCTCTACCTCATATCCTGCTCGAGTAAACAATCTCCCAAATAGTCTCTGTACCATCTGCCCTCTTATCTCTCTGGATGCGGCCCTCGCAGCCTCCAACCAAGGCCCGAATTGTTCGCTCGTCGGATGGAGCAGGAGTCTGATCGTCTTTACTTCGGGTCCAACTGCCAGTGCTGCCCTGAGCCTGGTTCCGGCTTCTTCAATCGTTGCCGCAACTATTAGATACGATTGCGTTCTCGATTGCCTCGTCCCCTGGAAAGAAGCTCCAGCAAC
>DASYXJ010000015.1:0-42789 GCA_035935095.1 Nitrososphaerales archaeon
GGAGTCGTGACTCTGAAATCAATGGAACTCTCCAATAGGTCGAAATCTTCCGCTGTATAGTCTGCCCTCCATTCCCACGGGTCGCTCATTGTCTCATGGGAGGCTCTAGCTTCAAGTATTGCTTTCCGGAGGCCTCAGTCAGCAATGGGGTTGCCGTTTATTCCGATTAACAAGCCTATCCTCGGGGAGGAAGAGAAGGCGGCCGTCGAAGATGTCCTTTCGAGCGGGAAACTGACAGACGCATCCTATGAGGGGGGGAAGTACGTCAGGGCTTTCGAAGGGAAAGTCAGGCGCCTCCTTGGTGCCAAGCACGTAATCGCAGTGAATTCAGGCACGGCCGCCCTCCATTCCGTCCTAATGGCTCTTGGCGTCAAAAGGGGTGATGAGGTAGTGCTCCCTTCCTTCACCTTTGTTGCCACGGCGAATGTCATACTCGCTTCCGGAGCAAAACCTGTCTTCGTAGACACAAGGAAGGACTACAACCTCGACCCCGCGGACTTCAGAAAGGCCCTCACACGCAGGACCAGGGCCGTAATCCCCGTCCACCTCTATGGCTATCCGGCCGACATGGACGAAATCCGCGAGGTTGCAGATTCCAAGTCGGTCGCCGTCGTCGAGGACGCGGCCGAGTCCATGGGCGCCACGTACAAGGGGACCCAGACGGGACGGCTTTCTGATGCCGGGTGCTTTAGCATGTACGCCACAAAGGTCGTGACTTCCGGGGAGGGGGGAGCGATTTCGACGGACAGCGACGAGCTCGCCGACAAGCTGCGGCTCGTCCGGAATCACGGGATGGTCCATGGGTACGACACCCGCCATCTAGGGTTCAACTACAGACTCCCCGAGCTGAACGCAGCGATCGCTTCGGCTCAGATGGACAAGCTCGATTCATTCCTCAGAGCAAGAAAGAAAAATGCAGCCTATCTAATTGACAGGGTCAAGTCGCTCGAAGGGGTCGAATTCACGCAGAAGGCTGACGACAGGACCCACGTTTTCTATCTGTTTACACTCTACCTTCGAAAGAATCGGGACAAGGTCCTGAAGGCCATGAATGATGCAGGGGTAGGAGCGTCCGTTTACTTCAAACTCCCCGTCCACCAGACGCCACTCTACGTTAGACTCGGCTTTGGGAAGAAAAAACTGAGGCATACCGAGGCGGCATCAGCTCATGTTCTTTCGTTGCCCGTCCATCCTGAGCTCACTGCTTTGGACCTCCAAAGGGTTTCTGACAAATTTGCTGAGACCGTCAGGACTCTCCTCTAGAGGGTTACGGAGCTTGGAGGCTCCGCCCAGGGTCTGCGTGGTCGTGCCCACGTACAATGAAAGAGAAAATGTCCAGGCCTTGGTTGATTCCATCGACGAATCCAAGCTCCACGACTTGTCAGTGCTCTTCGTTGATGATTCCAGCCCAGACGGAACGGCGGAGGAGGTCCGCAAAGTGGCCGCGTCGAAGCCTTGGGTAAGAATCCTGGTAAGGGAGAACAAGAAGGGCATCGGGACAGCGTATCAGGACGGTTTCAAAGAAGCCGTCTCCAAGACCGGAGCTACGATACTCGTCGAGATGGACGCAGACCTCCAGCATCCGGCTTCAGCGCTTCCCGGACTTATCCAAGCCGTCTCCAAGGGGGCCGACGTCGCCGTCGCATCAAGGTACGTCGAAGGCGGAGGTAGTTCTGGCTGGAGCTGGTGGCGAAGGTTGGTCAGTAGGGGAGCCAACGCGTATGCCCGCACTTTGCTTCGGCTTCCAGTCCGAGACGCGACGTCAGGTTTCAGAGCGTACAATTCCCAAGCGTCCGTTGAGCTTGCTAAATCACGACTCCCCGCAAAAGGATTTGAGTTCCAAGTCGCTGCCCTGTACCATCTGAAGCGAGACTTCAAGATAGTCGAAGTCCCATACGTCTTCGTTACCAGAAAAGCGGGGAAGTCGAAGCTTAGGTTGTGGGACACCATTAGATTCTTCTTCGCTGTCATTAGGATTTCAATGGGCTGAAGGATTGATTGTTGTAAAGAAAAACAGAAATACGGGGAAAATTGGCTAAGTTCTGAATTGAGTGAAATTACCCCCGCACCAGCGCCGAAGGAGCAACCTGCCAAAGTGTTCGCTGGAGCAGTCTACGAATGCGTTAGATGTGGCACAAGGACAACCCAGGAGGAGCTGTCGAAGCTTCCCGAAGTGAAATGCATCTGCGGCTACAGGGTGTTCAAGAAAGCCCGGCCTGCCGTCGTCAAACAAATCAAAGCGGTCTGAGCAGTCCCCGCACCTTCGTCGTTTGCCTATCGTCGTGAGGTGCCTTTGCCTAATGATTTATCTAGACGGCACAGTCGGCTCTTTCAGATACCGTTGTACCTGATGCAAAGCAAGGATCGGGCAGCAATCCTTGGTTACGGGGCCTACATTCCTCATTCCCGACTTGCTACGACCGAGATTGCCCGCGTCTGGAAGGGGGGCGGGTCGGGCCCCAACGTGGAGAAGTCAGTCGCTTCAATGGACGAGGACACTGTTACCATGGCCATCGAGGCATCTAAACGAGCCATGCGAATGGCGGGAGTCGACAACCTGGGAGCGGTCTTTGTCGGGACGGAGTCGAAGCCCTACGCGGTGAAACCCACGAGCACGATGGTCGCCCAGGCTCTCGGCCAGCACCACACACTGGCGGCCGACTTGGAGTTCGCATGCAAGGCCGGGACCGAGGCGATGCAGGTGATTACTGGTTTGGTAGGTTCAGGAATGATTGAGGCAGGCCTTGCCATCGGCATGGACACAGCCCAGGGGAAACCGGGGGACGACCTCGAGTACACGGCGGCGAGCGGAGGGGCGGCTTTTGTGATTGGTAAGAGGGACAAATCCGCAATCGCAGTCATCGACTGCAGCACTTCTTTTGTTTCTGATACTGGTGATTTCTGGCGCAGGGCGGGGGAGAGGTACCCGCGCCATCTTTCCAGGTTCACGGGCGAGCCGGCCTATTTCTTCCACATCGAGAATTCGGTAAGGACTCTATTCAAAGAAACGGGACACAAGCCCGAGGACTTCAAGTACGCCGTCTTTCATCAGCCGAACCCGCGCTTCCCTGTGGAAGTAGCTACGAGGCTGGGATTCACGATGGAGCAGATCAAAGCAGGCCTCCTCAACCCGCTAATCGGAAACACCTATGCAGGGAGCTCCCCTCTCGGTTTGGCCGCAGTCTTTGACGAGGCGCAGCCCGGTGACAAGATTCTCCTCGCCAGCTTTGGCTCGGGGGCAGGGTCGGACGCCTTCTGTCTCGAAGTCATGGATGGGATAAAGAAGTCAAGGGGCCTCAATCCGACGGTCAGGTCGATGCTTGAGAAGACATCGAAGATCGACTATTCCACTTACTCGAAGTACAGAGACAAGCTCCGCAAGTAGGCGGTAAGGTGCCCAGATCCAAGGCCTACGTGACCTCAGTCGGACTAACCAACATAGGGGACCAATGGGACAAGTCGATTCTCGACCTTGCGATGAACGCGGCACGAGCCGCGCTCAGAGGGAACTCAAGGACGAAGCCTGACCAGATAATCATAGGCAACATGTTCAGCGCGGTCGGGGCGAGCCAGGAGCACCTGGGGGCACTGGTCGCGGACGGGCTCGGGCTTACAGGGACTCCGGCGTACAAGGTGGAGGCCGCGTGCTCATCCGGCGGGACGGCGTTCAACGTAGGGTACAATCTGGTGCGGTCTGGCGCGATTGAATCGGCTCTGGTAGTCGGGGTGGAGAAGATGAGGGACCTGGAGCCTGAACAGGTCTCCATGGCCTTGGCTATGGCTGAGTCCGCCGAGTACACGCAGTTCGTCGGTGCGACGTTTGCGGCGCTCAACGGGCTGCTTGCGAGATACTACATGGAACAGATGGATGTTTCAAGGGATGAATTGAGCTCGATACCCGTCTTGGACCACGCAAACGCAGTGACAGCGGAGCACGCACAATTCAGAAAGGCGATCACCCCCGAAGTGGTAAGCAGGTCGTCGATGATCGCTGACCCCCTCAGGCTCTTCGATTGCGCGCCTGTGGGGGACGGAGCCGCGGCGGTCTTCCTCACCAACAACCCGGCGCCGGGGAGGAAGGGGAAAATGGCGGAAGTCCTTGGGGGCGCGATTTCGACCAATGATTTCAGCATCTACGAGCGAGACGACATGCTCGACTTCAAGGCGACAAAAGATGCATTTAAGAAATCGATGGCCCAGGCGGGGCTTACTCCCAGCAAGCTAAGCCTAGTCGAGACACACGATGCTTTCTCTGTCGTCGGCGCGCTGTCCCTGGAGGCCATGGGATTCTCGAAGAGAGGCCGAGGCTCAAAGGACGCAAAGAACGGAAAGTACAGCCGGGGCGCGGAGCTGCCCATCAACACCTTTGGCGGTTTGAAGGCTAGGGGGCACCCCGTGGGGGCCACGGGGGTCTACCAGATTGCGGAAGCGTATCTCCAGCTGACAGACCAGGCTGGGAAGAACCAGGTCGAAGGTGCGGAGTATGCGGCGACCCAGAACATAGGGGGAGTTGACACGACCAGCGCCGTTCACATTTTCGGGAGGGCCGCCTAGGTGTCTATCCAGTTCTGGAGAATCAGAGACAGGTACTACAGGCTCATCGGGAACAAATGTCTCTCCTGCGGGGCGGAATACTTCCCTCCCGTCTACAAGTGCAAGTCCTGCGGGTCAGAGAGGCTGAAGGACAAGGAGATGCCCAAGACTGGGAAGATACTCACGTACACGCAACTGCATGAGCCTCTTCCCGGGTTCGAGGCGCAGGCCCCGTTCTTCCTCGCGGTCGTCAAGCTTGACAACGGCGCCAAAATACTGACTCAAATCGTCGATTCGTCTGATGAATCGATCAAGACCGGTGCGAAGGTCAGCGCAACCATCAGGCGAGCAACGGTTGATGGGGATACAGGGCAGATCGTGTACGGTTACAAGTTTATTGTCGATTAGACTTCGGGAATTCTTCGGATATTGGGAGTCACCCAGTGCTGTTCAATGGAGATATTGTCGGCCGATTGCATCATCCCCGAAGGTCAACTAAAATCAGATGAACCGAAACGCCCATCAGACACTGCCCGTTTCGCTCCGGGACGCTCAGAACCCGCCTCCCCGCGCAGCGAGATGACGACAGAAATCACAAACGCGAAACCGATGAGCAGGATGCCTGAAATGGAAGACATAGGACCGATGGGCTTTAGAGCCAAAGTCTCTGTGTAAGTGCTCGTTGACGAAGTGTACGCGCATGAGGGTTGCCATCGACCTGAAAATACAGTCTTTCCCGTCGAAGTAGAATCGCCCGCAAACACGGTGCCGTCTGCTCCCTTCAGTGCGAAGACAATCTCTGCATCCTTAGGGTTGCTGGGACTCCACAAGTAGAATTTCCATTCCACGTGGTCGTTGCAGGTGAGGCTGAATGTGAATGTGTGGTTGGTGCTTTCGTAGTTATTCAAGAGCGGGTTTTGTTGATTAGAAACCCAGAGGTAAGGCATGTAGGCGCAGCCTGCTGTCCCACATGCCGTCTTATTGACGACCCGGAAGGTCACCGAGGCAGTGACAGGGGTCGAGGTCAACTGGCTTGTCGTACTAGTTACCGTGGTTGTAGTGAGCGTAACGGGAAAGGTGACTGTCGTCGTGGTTCCAGTGCTGGCGCACGTAAGGTAGGAGCCATTGAGGGTCTCCCCATTCTTCATTAATGTAGTTTCAATATATACGGCCATCCCATTTTGGTCAATGACGCTTACGGTCAGGTAAGAACCCGTTGAAACTGAAAGACTCCAGGTCAGGTCCTGGCCGCAGTTCTGAATGTAAAAGGGATAGCTGGCCCCTCCGGATGTGGGGCCGATGACGAAAGCTACCAGAGTATCCAAGTCTTCAATAGAACCGGACCAAGAGCACGCCCAGATAGACGATGAACAGATTCTCTGGTCGATTCCGACGTAACTGATCTGAACGTGGTACGTCCCAACCGGTACGGTTGACTGCGTCCACGAAATAGTGGTAGTGCTAGTCGAAGTCGAGGAGCTCGTTGAAGTAGTCGGACATGGGGAAGAACAGAAATTGGCGGTTATCGTGCCGCCACCGTATATTACAGCGATGGCCCCTGCGCACGAGGCGCTTGAGGGTAATTTAATGGAAGGGGTCGAGCTAGACCATGATTGGAATCCGTACCCTGCATTAGCGCCGGCGCAGAGACCTAAGAGTGGAGTATTAAGGGAACCCGGGGGAGCAGCAGGATAAAGAATGGTGGCTGAGGTAGTCGTCGAGCCGGGGGGAATTACCGAAGAATATCCGTAGTTCAGGACGCCGGCACCAGGTGGATTGACCGTAAGAGTGACCGAGTAGTACTTAGCGTAACCTGATGTATAGCTACTGGAATATGAGGCAGTGATGCTGCCGGAAGGGGAAAAGGATACCGTCTGCATGAAATTGCCGTTGACGTCGTACCACTGGATGTATGCTTCCTCCCATTGGTAGACCGCGAGGTTGGGCCCCATCGGGCCGAAAGAGAACCAATTGTAACTGTGGACCGTTCCGGGCTGCCAGTAGAACGTCAAAGGCATCTGTGAAAGCGAGTAATCCACTCCGTCGAGATTCAGGGCCCGTCCACTTACATTCGAGGGAAGAGCGCCGGCAGAGAAGATGAAACGGTAACCTGAACCTGATGAAACTGCAGATGAAGTAGAGGTCGTAGAGGAGGAGGGGGAAGTTGAGTAGCTCGCCGAAGTCGAGCTACTCAAAGTAGTAGCAGCGGTTGAGCTTGTCGTGCGACTCGCTCTGGAAGAGCTAGCGGAGCTTGACATTGTGGAGACGGAAGTGGTCGAAGCAGACTTTGAGCTTGAGGTCGACGAGGGTGATGTTGTGGTAGATGAGGGGTTCCCGGAAGAAGTGGCGCTTGAGGAGGAAGCTGTGGTTCCAATCGAGGACACTCTAGTACCAGAAGTCCCGAACATGACGACATATCCGCCCGAGGCAATCAACACTATAACGACGGTAGTGGCCAACGCGGAGGAATAGCTTATTCGCAAGGCCTTCTAACTCGAGGATCCAGAGTCGTGCATCCAGCGGTAACGAATCTCGAGAGGGAGAAACGTCGACTCGTTATTGCCTGCACCATCGACCATAAGATAATCCCGGCTGATGAAGGAGCTTCTCGCGCGCCAGCGTTGACCCACATCACGATGCTGCGCATCTTCGTTATCGAATCAAATAAGAGTTGGGTTCGCTCTCATCAGGTGAGGAAGACTGTTCAGGACAATCCAGCCGTATTCTCTCCCCAAAATCCCACGACATTGGACAGCGCCGCAAATCGCTCGAAAAAGGATAGAACCGGGCTTCATGCCTAGGACGCAGTCACCATCATCATCGCGAGCATGGTCGCCGCGAGTAGCAGCATCCTCACGGGCCCGAACTTCGGGGTAGCTTCCAACCGGAAGACACGTCTCAATAGCACAAGGGTCACAAGAATTGTGAAAATCGTCCAGCCGATGACGACTGGGAGGGCAGTTTGACCGAAAGTGTTTGCGGTCGTGAAATATACGATGAACGTATATGGTCCGTAAAATGGATAGATTACATAATAGAGCGAAAAGAGGAATACTTCAACACTCGCGACGAAATAGGCCCTGAGCGCGTCGCCCTTACCCGGGGCCCCGGCGGTGACGGAAATATGTGCAAGCCAAGTCGTGAACAGGGTCTGGGCAGAGACGAGGAGTATCAATGGTACCACGAAGAAGACGCCGTAGCTCGCCTTCACGCTCCCTCCAGGTAGGAAGGGTGCGAGGATGTCGAAGAAGAACCCATATGCTACTATGGCTCCGACGGAGAAACACAGGGCCAGAATGAAAATCGTGGGATTCCACTTGTACGAAATGTACCTGCTAAGTCTGAACTGGAATTGCCGTGCCTCCTTTTCTCGGGTTGTCAAGATAGGCTTCTTCAACTTTGCATCTGGACATGGGGCAAAGTGAACCGTCGAGTAAGACGCCTGATTGACCTAGATTTGCGTGAGCTTATTACTTCCGAATTGGCGACCGTTGTGGATTGGTAGAGCCCACTCCTGAGAAGGCAAGGCTCGTTGGAACGCTCGCGAAGGTTCCCCTCTTCTCGGGCCTGAGTGAGAAAGACCTCATTGACGTAGTCTCCGTCGGGAGTGAAGTCAGCTTCGCCGCTGGGAAGACTATCTTGAAGCAGGGAGAGCCCGGACTCAGCTTTCTGCTCGTCCTGGAGGGCAAGGTCGAGGTCAGGAAGGATGGTAAGACGGTCGCCACGACAGGCCCCGGGGGTTTCTTCGGAGAGATGACAGTCTTCGATGACAAGCCTCGCTCAGCTGACATAGTGGCGGTCGAGCCCACGAGGTGTTTTGGAATTACCAACTGGTCGTTCATTCCAATGCTGAGGAGCAACCCCTCCGTGTCCATCGGGATCATCAACGAGCTAGTCAGAAGGCTGAGGCTCCTCGAAGACAAGCCCACCAGTTAGGGACTTGTTCTCGTTGAGCTCGAGACCAAGTGTCGGTTGACGGTTCGACACAGAGTTAAGACTCGTTCCGAAGGATGCCGGGAGCAGGATGGTCGCGATCCAAGAGGTCCTGACGGTCTTTCTTGGGACAACGCTTCTAGCCTCGGTGGTCTCGAAGAAAGTGAAGATCCCATACACCATCTTCTTGGTCCTAGTGGGCTTGGCTCTTGCTGTCTCCCCAGGGTTCGCCCTTTCGGGAATCGTCGATGCCTTCAACGGGCTCATCAACAGCGACTTGTTCATCGGGCTCATCCTCCCGCCCCTCCTCTTCGAGAGCATCATGAGCGTCCGGGTCGAGGACTTCCGAGCCGTGTATCGGCCTGCCCTGCTTATGGCCACGGTCGGAGTTATCATCGCGACCTTCGTCGGGGGAGTGGTGCTTTGGAAGGTGGTGGGGGTCGCTCCAATCGTAGCCTTTCTGTTCGCCGCGCTAATTTCCCCTACGGACGTTGCGACAACCATTGAGGTCTTCGCGAGGGTGAATGTCCCAGCACGATTGGCAACACTTGTCGAGATGGAGTCCGTCTTCAACGACGCCAGCGGGATTGCGATTTTCACAATTGTCCTGGCTTCTTCGTCAGCCGCGACGCTCCAACCGTTTGGCGCCTTTGTATCCTTTGGATATGTCCTCGGAGGGGGAGTCCTCGTAGGCCTGGGGATGGCCTGGATAGGTCGCCAATTACAGAGACTGATCGAGGACTCCGTGACGCAGATTGTACTGACTCTTGTCGCTGTCTATGGGGCCTACGAGATCGCAGTCCTTTTCGGAGCGTCGGGGCTCATAGCCGTTGCAGTGACCGGGCTTTTCTATGGTAACACCATCTTGCTCCGCCTCGAAAGCAAGAAGGTCGCCGAGGCTACCCGCGAGTTTTGGCGGGTGCTCGCGTTCATAGCAAACGCGGTTGCCTTCTTCTACATCGGCGTTAGCACCAACGTCTTCCTTCTTGCCTCTGGCATCGTGGCGGTCTTGGTCGCCTTCGGAATTGTCGTGATGGCGAGAGTTTCATCTGTGTATCCGATCCTCAGCCTCAACAAGGTGGGCGGGTCATTGATACCCGCGTCGTGGATGAACACCGCCACCCTCGGAGGGATGCGGGGTGCCCTTGCCATAGCCCTCGTTTCGGCGATCCCAGCGGATACCAGGGGGCCAGTTGCGACTCTGGTGTTCGGGGTCGTTGTGCTTAGCATCCTGCTCCAGGGCCCGCTCCTGACAAGGTACGCCAGGAGGGCCTTCGGTCGGCAAGAGAAACTCCCTGTTCCAGTCGAGCCAGAACAAAAAGTGCCGGAAGAATCTGCACAGCCTTTATCACCCTCACCCGAGGCGCAGGTCGACGATGTCGTTTGACGAAGTAATCCGGCTAGCTCAGCAGAGGGGCTTCTTCTTCAAATCGGCTGAGAGTTATCCTAACTCCCCAGCGGGTTTCATCGACTACGGCCCTCTGGGGGTTGCGCTGAAGAACAACTTTGTCGAACTCTGGAGAAGGATGATTGTGAAAAAGGACCGGATGCTGGAGGTCGATGGGTCGCAGATACTCCCCAAAGCAGTGTTCGAAGCTTCTGGCCATCTTGCGAGCTTCACCGACCCATTCGTCCGGTGTTCGAAGTGCGGCTCAGTTTTCAGGCCCGACAAGCTCGTGGAAGAAAAGACGGGAAAGCCGGTACCAGAGAAGCTGAGCGACGGTGACTACGACTCGCTGATGGAAAAGTCAGGGGTCCGATGCCTCAAGTGCGGTTCGAAGCTCTCTGGGACGAGCAGATTCAACATGATGTTCAAGGTGGGCATCGGCCCTGCGATGGAAGACGCCTATCTTAGGCCGGAGACATGCCAGAGCATCTTTGTCGACTTCCCCCTCTTATTCAAGACGCAGAGGGTAAAGCTTCCAATAGGAATCGCCCAGGTCGGGAAGAGCTTCAGGAACGAGATTGCCCCTAGACAGAGCCTGATCAGGATGAGGGAGCTTAACCAAGCTGAGGTCGAGGTGTTCTTCAACCCCAAGAACACCGATCACCCTCGCTTCGCCTGGGCCCAGTCTGAAGTTCTGTCTCTTATGACACCGGACGGGCTTGGCTCAAAGCTTACAGTCTCAGACGCAACCGTAAAGGGAATCATTCCCAACAATCTGATTGGACACTATCTCGCGTTGTTGGTACGCTTCTACGAGGCCGCTGGAATACCGAGAGACCTGTTGAGATTCAGGATTCTTTCGGAAGAGGACAGGGCGTTCTACTCCAAGGCTGCCTTTGACCTTGAAGTAAGCCTCTCTCTTGGCTGGGTGGAACTCGTGGCGTGCAATTACAGAGGGGACTACGACCTTGGGCGGCACGCGAAGGTGAGCGGAGCTGATTTCACTGTACTTGACGGAGAAGAGAAGGTGCTTCCCCACGTCTTCGAGCTGTCAATGGGCGTGGACAGGAGTCTCTACGCTTTGGTCGAGTCTTCGATGAAGGGAGAAGGTGACAGGAGAATACTGGCACTAAGACCGTACCTCGCCCCAATCAAGGCTTCCGTCTTTCCACTCGTCAACAAGGACGGGCTACAGGAGGCAGCGACGGAAGTGTTCAAGGACTTGCAGGACGAATTCGACGTCTTCTACGACGAGTCTGGGTCCATTGGAAGGAGATATGCTAGGGCGGACGAGGCCGGTGTCCCCTTTTGCGTCACACTGGACTACGACACCCTGAAGGACAAGACCGTGACTCTGAGGGAAAGGGACACCAGAGAGCAAAAACGGGTGGCCATCTTGGAGCTCGCCGAGAAGGTTAAGGGACTGACAAAGTTCCCTAGAACATAGAAGAAATCGCCACGAACAAGGCCGCTGAGGATGCGGCCCCGACCAAAGTCGAGAAGACGTTGACGACGTTGTTTTCGATCAATGGGAAGCCGCTCGTGAGCCTTGTCGCCTCTCCGCAGTGCTTCAGGGCCTCGGTGGGCTTCAGGCAAATCACGCATACACCCCTCCTTTGTACCGCCGCTCCGATCAGGCTGTCCGCCATCGCGCCCAGGAGGCCTCCGACCACACAAACCGGTATCAGAACTAACGGGTCGGCGAATATTCCCAGGAAGAATGCCATCACCCCGATTACGAAAGAACCGAACGCAGCTCCGACGAATCCCAGAAAAGACACTCCACCAGAGGTCCCAGGCGGGACACCCCTCGATGGGTGGGTGATTAACCTGGGGCGGCTGTGGCTGAGCAGTCCCAGTTCGGTCGCAGCTGTGTCTGCGGCGGAGGCGGAGATGGCGCCAAGGAACATCACAGCCAGAGCGGCGCTGGGCGATACGAAATTCCACACAGCCACTATTGAAGCAAGTCCGCCGTTGGCGATTATGTTGGGCCAGTTCCTCGCCCCGCCCTTGTCCTGGGCGGCTCCTATCTTCTTCTTGTAGCCGTACTCATACAAAGTAAAAGCCACCCCCAGGATGAAGAAGACAGCGACGATTACGAACCACTGGAAGCCGCCTCCGTAGATTATAGCGAACCCAACGATACCGCTCGCCAGGAAACCCCTGGCATCGATGGTGCCCAGGAGGACCGCGGCCAAAGCGACCCCCACCACGACGAAGAACTCTATGACTGCTACAACAAGTGTGAGGATCAATCCACCACCTTAGTTCGCAAACTGACCAAGGGTAACGACAAACAGTCCCGCCTACCCTCGCGGCGTTAAATATGCAATGGAGGGCCCGCTTCATGTGCGCAAGGTCCTCTACGGGATCAGCCCAATAGGCCTCGGTCACGCAACTCGAAGTCTCGTCCTGTGGGAGCTGTTGAAGAAGGAGGGGGTCGATGTCAAGCTCTTCTCGGGTGGAAAGGCCGCGGAGTTCATTGTGAGTCTCGGAGTACCGGTTGAGGACATCGTCGACGACCCCGTTCCCACGGTGGTAAACGGAGAAATGAAACGGTCGGCGCTCTGGTACATCAGGTCATGGATTGCGCTTGGGAGGACAATCAAGAGGACAGAACGTCTATTCGACATCTACCAGCCTGACCTCGTCGTATGCGATGAGGAGTTCTCGGGCATGGCTCTTGCCGAAAAGAGGGGAGCGAAACGGGTCTTCATCTCCGACGAGTTGATGCTGGGCTTCGGGCGGACGTGGTTGTCACGCAAGATTGAGGCAAGGGTCGACCGATGGTACAGGAGGTTACAGGAGTCAGTGGACCTCCTAATCGTACCTGAATTCGGGAAGGATTCAGGGAATACGAAATACGTGGGCCCAATTGTCAGGTCTCCAACTCTGGCTCCTAACGAGACCAGGAACAAGTATGGCCTTCCAGAAGGAAAAATGGTCCTTTTCAGCATGAGCGGGAGCGGGATAGGGGATTATCTTCTGAGAGAGATGATGCAGGTCATCAAACGTGATACAATCCCGGGGGCGTATTTGGTGGTATCTGGGAACAGGGGGCCGAAGGTCGCATATTCGAGAGTCTACGACCTGGGTTTGGTCGACGACAACCAGAACCTAATCTCAAGCGCGGACCTCGTCGTGTCGACTGCGGGTAAGAGTACGATCGACGAAGCTGTGAGCGCGGGGACCCCGATAATAACCATCCCAATCAAGAACCACGCCGAACAGGAGAGGAACGCGGCCGCTCTCGGTTATTCTTACGAGAGTCTTGCAGACCTGCCAGACCTGATGAAACAGAAAATCGGGAAGCGGGAGCCCCCACGGGATTTCAGGGGCGGGGAGATAATCTCCCGCCTGTTGATTTCTATGCTGTAGCTCTTTAGACGAATCTATTGATCAGCAGGAAAATGCCGAACAACAGTGTCGGAATCTCGTTCCCGAAGTCTGCGGGGTCGCTATACTCCTGTGTGATGGCGAAGATTGTCGCAACTATCAGCAGGACTGCAAGAACAGCCATCACGTTTCCTGTCATCTTCAGTTGTTGCGGACTCCTCTTTTTCCACCACATCGCCAGCAGGGCTATGGCCACGACTATGATTGCGATGTCGGCATAGTCGTCTACAACATGAAGGAAGATGTCGTTCTCCTCTTGCACGGTGTTGAGGATGGCTATCAGGGCGAACGTCCAGAAGAACGCGAAGACCCTGTTTCTCCCAAGCCACTTTGTTAGGGACCCTTCGGAGCCAGATTCCATCGAGCTTTGGTTGCCCATTTTCGCATGGGCCGGCCGGGCTCATTATTTAAGAGCGAATTGGAGCACGCATTTGTTCGAGGGACGAGCTGATGTCCTCTACGCTTGCGGCCCCCGAAAGAGCAAGTACAAGGCCTTCCCTCCTTGCAAGGTCAAGCGCAAGGGGGTCGACATCCGTCGGTCCGTGTATCACCACCACCCTCGGCTTCAGCTGAGACACGCGAATGGCGACTAGAGGACTCCTCCCCATTCCCACCTTCGTGAAGACGATCGCCCGCTCAGTGGTCGCCCCGAATATCCTGTAGAAATCGTAACCTGAAAGGGCGTAAATTGTCTTAATACTATCCACAACTGTGTAGCCGTATAGCTTGATGGAAGCCGGGTCACCCACTAAGACAGTCGCGTTAACCGCCTTCAGAATCTTCTCAGCAGTTATCGGGGATTGAAATTCCCCGATTGAGAGGATCGCTTCGTCCTTCTCGCTGGACACAAGTCTCGAAACTACTCTCCCCTTCCCCTCGTCCAGTCTAACCAACGCGACGATATACTTCCTTACGAACCCAACTCCGGGGGACGGTCTGCGTCCGCTTTCGTAGTCGCTCAGGACTGAGGCGGACATCCCAAGCGCGTCGGCAAGCGTCACTTGTTTGATTCCCAGCTTTTCCCGCCAGGCCCTCATCGCCCTACCCGGGTCTGAGCTTGCCACAACGTTCCCGGCGATCTTGGCCAGAGCGTCTGAAGAGATTGTTTCCAAGAGCGTTAGCCGTTTGCAGAATTTCTCTTAAGGCTTTTGACGACTTTAAGCCCCTTTTGCAAGGGCCGAGACTTGCTTCTTGACCTTTCCGAAGCCTGCGCGGACCGCTGATTCATGCCTAGCCAACCCAAGCTGCCTTACCAGCCTTTCTCCCAGCAGCCGGTCGCTCCCCGACGTTAAGTCTGAGAAAGACTTCCTAGGAGGCCCTTTCATAAGCGCAAGAACGTCATCGACGACCTCCTGGCCGAGGAAGGAGTAGCACTCTGCGAGCTCCGCATTGGAAACCAGGTCGTGGGCCTTGGCCTCGAGAACCTGAGTCCGGGCGGGGGGCCAGACCTGTTGAGCTCCCTGGGACCTACCCCGGAGTATGTCATGCAGCACGGAGACTCCCTCGAGCCTGGCCCCGCACCCGGCCCTGCCTGCCGCCTCGAGGCCCACCCCTGCTGAGAAAGCTTCGAAGTAGACAGGAGACCCTCGGCTGGCTTCCCTCATCTGCGAAAGGAGGTGACTGGGCGATGGGAGGACTTCCTTAGAAAACAGCCAAGCATATCCAAATTCGTAAGTGGCGGCCAATAGCCAGAACTCAGCGTCTCTCAGAGCTTTCCTGGTCAGGGCCTCGTCTACCCTACCAAGTATCTTCACAGCAGAGGAAAGCCTAACCCCGCTCGCCTTTCGTGCCGATTCCGTGAGGACTGCCGAGTTGGCGGCAGCGCTCGTGGAAAGGACCAGGGACGTGTCTCTGACTGGTTTCGCTGAGGCAAGGGTGAGGACATGCTCGGGGTTGGCCGGGTTCAGGACCTCTTTCTCCGTGGTGAATATGAGGTCCATGAACACTCTCCCAATCTTCACCGACTTCGGCGGGAGCTCTTCATCGGAGACAACCAGAACATCGTATTCGCACGAGGCTCGCTCGGCCCCACGGGAATGACATCCGATGATGGCGATCGCCGCGTCAAGGTACATGTCGAGGACTGGCCCAAGAAGGGTTGCTGCTGGTCCCGTTTTCGTGGGGACGCTCAAGGGTTGCACACCCTGATTGGAAACGGGGCATGGAAATTCATGGTGGTCTTCGTTTTCGCTAATACAATTATCTCATACAACATTGGACTTATCGTAAGCCATCTTGCAAGGAGTGCATTTCGTCCGTAAGGCATATATACAGGGCCGGACGGAGGTTTAATGTAAAGATTTCGCTAGTGAATAGTATTGTTTGCAGACAAAGACTTCTCTAGATTGATGCGGTTGCAAAAGGCGCTTGACAAGTGCCCCAAGTGTGGGAAAGGCCCTATGATCGTAGATACTTCAGGTGGCGAGCTCTTTTGCGGTTCGTGCGGATTCGTAGTCAAAGAGAAAATCGAGGAGACAGGTCCAGAGTGGAGGGCTTTCTCAAAGGAAGAGAAAGACGACAGAAGCAGAGGTGGGATACCGACCTCTATTGCAATGCACGACATGGGTCTGGCCACAGTGATAGGGGGTATCAACAAGGACGCGTCGGGGAAGTCGCTTTCTGCTTCCATGAAGGCCACAGTCGAGAGGCTAAGGACGTGGGATTCCCGAAGCCAAGTTCACGAGCCGGTCGACAGGAACCTTAGGCAGGCCTTCAGCGAGCTGGACAGGCTTTCCGACAAGCTTTCAGTTTCAGACGCAGTGGTCGAGAAGGCAGCGTACGTTTACAGGAAGGCGCTTGAAAGGGGGCTCGTCCGAGGGAGGTCGATTTCTGCCATCATCGCTGCTTCGCTCTACGCGGCCTGCAGAGATACCCAGACTCCAAGGACCTTGAAAGACCTCGCAGCGGTGAGCAACGTGAAGAAGAAGGACATCGCGAGATGCTACAGGCTCCTGCTGAAGGAGATGGACATCAAGATGCCGGTGGTGGACCCAACAAAGTGCATTTCTAGGATTGCTTCGAAGGCAGGCCTTTCTGAGAAGACGAAGAGAAGGGCGTTGGAGATTTTGAAGAGGGCGGAAGAAACGAGGATTTCAGCGGGCAAAGACCCCATGGGTCTCGCAGCCGCCGCGCTCTACGTCGCTTGCACTCTTGAAGGGGAAGACAAGACCCAGAAGGACGTGGCAGAGGCGGCAGGAGTCACAGAGGTTACGATCAGGAATAGGTACAAGGGCCTCAGGTCAGCCCTGGGTATCTAACAAGCTTCCACAGCCTCAATTCAACCAGCAGGGACAATCAATACTCTCAAGCAAGATTGTCAAGAAATTACAGAATTAGTTCTAAATCCCGAGTTCTATTCCAGTAGGGGCAATAAGCAAGCAACGACGAGGGTACAGCGGTACAGATAGAATTGGACAGGAGGTCCTTCCTCAAGTACTCCATGGTCGGAGCGGTGGGCACCGCGGCCGCGTTGTATTCTCTCAACAGCCTCAATATGATCAAGCTCTCGACCTTCACCGACTTCCTTCAAAAGAACCAGGTCGCGGGGCAGATGCCCGACTCGAGCGCCATCCCTCACCTTCTGAGGAGGGCCGGGTTCGGAGCAGACCCCAACGAGCTGGCAATGTACCAAAGGATGGGGTTCGAGACTGCCGTCAACAACTTGGTCAACTATCAGACTCTGGACAATTCCGTCGTCCCCGCCAGACCAAACATCGTGCTGTCCTACACGAATTCAGATTACGCCGACCTCGAAACCGTACAATGGTGGTGGCTGAACAGGATGGTAAACACATCGAGGCCACTCGAAGAGAAGATGACGCTTTTCTGGCACAACCACTTCGCGACCGCATTCAGCAAAGTCGAAAACCCTTACCTGATGTACGTCCAGAACAAATTCCTCAGGGCCAACGCCCTAGGGAACTTCAAGGACCTCCTAATGGGAATAACATCCGACCCGGCGATGCTCATCTGGCTGGATGGGAACTACAATTCGAAGGGGAATCCCAACGAGAACTATGCAAGAGAGATCATGGAAGTCTTCTCCACCGGAAGGGGGCCCTACACGGAAGTCGACGTCAAGGCTGGGGCGAGAGCGTTCACCGGCTATGCAGTCAACGAGGACGACGGGACGTCGAGTTTCATTCCGAGCAGACACGACTTTGGGAGCAAGACATACCTTGGGCAGACGGGGAACTTTGGGCCTGAAGACATAGTCAACATTTTGGTCCCGCACCCTGCAACAGCGGCCAATCTGGCCACGGAGCTCTTTTCGTACTTCGCATACCCCTACCCAAGCAAGGCGACGGTCGACAAGTTCGCTCAGGTCTATCTCGACAGCAAGTACAGCATCAAGGCCATCGTAGAAGCCATCCTGAAGTCAGACGAGTTCAGGTCAACCGGCTCCTACCTCGCCCTGGTGAAAAGCCCGGTCGAGTTTGTCGCGACGGCTCTTCGATCAACACGCGCAACGTCAGAACAGGGTTCCACGTTGGACAGCTTGTCGTACATGGGCCAGACGCTCTTGGACCCCCCGACCGTCTTCGGCTGGCCGTCAGGGATGGCGTGGATCGATTCGGCGTCGATCTTCGAAAGGTACAACTTTCCCCTTAAGATGAATACAACCCAGGAGGACGGTGCAAGCAGACTCGACTCTGGGGCCGTGTTTCCGTCAGGTCAGCCTTCCGCTGCCGGTGTGAAGGCGCTAGCCAACACGTTGTTCCCTGACGGCCTCCCACCAGAATACCTCAATGTGGTGCAGAACTCGGTCACCAACTACAACGACCCTGTCGCAGGCACAAAGGACGCCCTCAGATTGACCATGGCGTCCCCGTTCTACCTTCTGAACTAGGTGGCATGAGTTGAGCATAGATAGGCGGACCTTCCTGAAACAGTTGGCCGTCGAAGCCGGGGCGGTTCCTTCCCTGACCCCGTTCAGCTACGGGCCCGCCGTAATGGAAGCAGTACCCGGGAGCCAAAGCGTCCTATCAAATGCGAATAACCGCACTCTGCTCGTCGTCCAACTCGGCGGAGGGAACGACGGCATCAACACGGTCGTGCCCTACAGCCAGCAGGCCTACTACCAAGCCCGACCGACGCTCGCACTCCAGCCCAACGAACTCTTACAGATCGACGGGAATGTGGGCCTTCATCCGTCCATGGGCGGGCTGATGACTCTCCTGAAGAGCCACAATGCAGCGATCCTCCAGGGAGTAGGCTACGCCAATCCCAACCGCTCACATTTCGAGTCGACGGTGATATGGGAATCCGGCTCGACGGACAACTCTCTGGCGGGAGGGTGGCTCGGGAGGTATCTGGACGCGGCAAAGAGGACAGACCCAAGGGTCACTGCGGTGAACATGGGAGGTTTCGTTCCCCTGACCCTTACCGGATGGACCTCGAGAGGCCTGTCCATGGACAGCCTCGACAGGTTCAGGGTCTTCCCCACCCCCACGGCGGAAACCGAGACCCTAGATGAGGACACGATCAAGTTGATGAACGAAGTTGCCTGCACAGCGTGCCAGGAGTACAGCTCGCTCATAGGCGCCATGATGCAGGCCGGGCTGGACGCCACCGCGGCGTCTGACACGATCGCCAAGGCCGCTTCGAACTACAAGACCAACGCGAAGTACCCGCAGGACGACTTCGGCAACAGGATGAAGCTCGCCGCGGAGATAGCCGGCTCGAACCTGAACCCGAAGATCGTCTACGTAGAACTCGGCGGGTTCGACACCCACACCAACCAGAAAGGGCAGCAGGCCGACCTCCTGAAGACCCTCTCCGATGGGATAGCCGCTTTCTATCAGGACATGTCAGACAAGGGTAGGGCCAACGACACTCTGATCATGACCTTCTCTGAGTTCGGGAGGAGGGTGCAGGAGAACGGGAACCGCGGGACCGACCATGGGACAGCCGAGCCGCTCTTCGCCGTAGGAGGCAAGGTCAGTTCTAACCTCTACGGGACTACACCGAGCCTTACAGACCTTGATCAGGGAGACATAAAATACGGGATCGACTTCCGGGAGTTCTACGCGTCGGTCCTGGACGACTGGCTCGGCGTCGATTCGTCGGTCATCCTAGGGCAGAAGTACAACAAACTGAGCGTGTTTCAATAGCATGAGTCTGTCGCGCGTTGTTCTGACGGCTTTAAATAACAAAAACAGAGCATCTTTTGGCGTCTTGACCGCTCCTGCGGAATCTGTGAATTCACGTAGTTTCATCAGAGGTGTAAGCGGCCGGGTAGAGACAATGGAGAAGATGATCCCTCCCTTCAACGAAATATCGTTCTGGCTCATCGTCAACGTCGTCTTCTTCCTCTACATCGGACTCTTCCAACTCGTCAACGGGAACGGCCCTATCCTGTACGTTGCTTACGGGAGTTACCTCTCCGCCGGGGCCGTCGTCCTCGGAATCCTCTACCTTCTACTGTGGATGTTGCGAAGGACCAACAAGAAGATGGCAGACCGTTGGATCATGATGTTGTCCGGTCTTGCAGTCCTAGGAGACCTGATCTTCGTCGCAGGACCATCGTTTGGCTCCTTCTCCGGAGACAGCGCCATCCTGGACATTGTCGGGTTACTCCTGCTCCGGGCTACCTACCAGGATTATCGAAGTCCGGCCTGAAAGGGCTCAAACCGACATCTTGAGACGACTGAAGCTAAGCTCTCAATTATTCGATCTAGGCTTCCGTTCCGCTGCCAGGGCACTTTCTTCGGTTGTCTCCGACTAAGTGCTCCTTGAAGCGACCATCCTCCAAGTCTATCTGGTTGCCGCATCTCGGGCAGAGGAGCTTGGTGATCGGCTTGACGTTGTGGGTCGGGAACTGCCTGACGTGGGCCCTGTATTCATCATCCGTCCTGAGGGTAAGTTGGCAGCTCGTGCACCAGTTCGTCGGTATCGAAAAACGTATCCGGTATTCGGGCTTCCTCGGAAGATGCTCAGCCCAGGACAAGAACGTACCCGCGATTCCATCGTTCTGATAAAGATTGATTGAGGATGCTAGTTTCAAATCTAGAACAAGTGCCGAGTTGTTCTACATTCGCCCATCCCCCGTGCACGGGGTCTCCGGTATCGGAAGCTCTAGCTTAGTCCTGCAGTGGGTCACTCTTCGCGGACGAGTCTTCCTCTGTTCAGCGCTTCAAGCTTCTCCTTCGGGTACAGAGTCGGGAAGTTCTTGGAGAGCATGTCTACGTACGTCGCCGTCTCTTCGTCCGTCATGAACTGGAACATGTACTTCCCGGCGTAGGGGTCCGGGGCCCCCTCCCTTCTCAGGAATTCGATGTGAATCAACGGGTCCCCCTGGGCTATGGTAATCGGAGTCCTCTCATTGCTCAGGTTTACTAGTTCGAGGGCCAGCCTGCCGACGAACCCGCTGTGAACCTTCACCGAATTCAGAAATGAAAGCCCGAGCCTCCCGAACTTGCTCTTTGAGGTAAGGTGGGCGACGCAATCGGGCGGGGTGAAAATGATCTCCCTGGACACCATGTTCCTGTGCTCGAGATAATGCAGAGTCCTGTCTTCCCTTACAGTCAGGACGTAGCCGTCCCCGTCGAAGGCGTTGTCGTCGGACGGGTTGATGCACTTGTACTTCGCAACCATCTCCCTAAGGATAGGTGCACCGATGACCGTCAGGTCAGCTACACCGGCTCCACGGTCATTCCCGCTTGTACCTCGGGTCCCTTCCTCGCCGTCACAATTCTCTTGATCCCAACGTACATGATGAGCACGAAGCTCGCGAGGCCGAAGAGGATCAGCATATCGATGTCCACGAGATACTGACCCAAGAATTCGTTGGAAGTGGTGTTCCAAGGGATTCCGTATGCTGCCTGGCCGAAGAAAGCGAAGACGCTGCCCAGGTAGTCCACCCCCCAGTGGGCGAGGACGGCGACGTGCAGGCCATATTTGACGTACACGTACCCGAGGACCAGACCCCCATAGGCGGCTTCGGGAAACTTCCCGATGTCCCATGTGCTTCCGCAGAGGACATGGCAGGCCCCGAAAGTCACCGCGCTGAATCCGGTCGCGACCCATATCAGAATTGAGGCCCCGCTCCCGACTGCCAGGCCTTCGATGGCTGCCGAGGGCCTCCACAATGCCTTCAACGCAGTCCTAGTGGACCGGCCAAGGCAAAGAATCATGGCCACCAATCCGATCAGTACCACCCTGAACCCCAGCTCTTCGACCAGCGGGGATGACGTGAAGCCTGCGAGCAAGGCAAGAGGATCTCCTGTAATTGTCCCTATCTGGACCCCCGTCGAAGAAATGAAGGCGTCCATCACGCTGGCAGTGAAGGTCAAGAAGGCGATTGTGATGACGGCAACGATGAAAGGGCTTGAAAACAGCGGCTGCTCCCCCTCCTTCAGAGACATTGACATCGCCCTGATAGGGTTGCTGCCTTGCCGGACGGACAGTACGAACATCCCTAGGTAGATGACGCTCAAGCCCGCGAACACACCCCCCACCGGAACCGAGAACGGGAGATATGTGATCAGGGGGCCAATCCAAAGGTACGGGCGGCTGAGAGAACCGGAGTTGAACACCTTCGACAGGCTCCCGGAGAAGACGGCGTACCACCCCACTGGGAAGGAGAGGACAATGAGCGCCACGGTGAAAAGTAGCAGAACTAGGAACACCCCCATGAAGGCAGTGCTGAGCAGACCACGTCTCTGTTGCTCCTCGGGGAGCAATGTCATTCAGGCTCCGCTGCAGATTCGCGTTCTTTCTCGACGAAGACTGACCCAGAGTATCCGCATTTGGTACAGTAGTAATCCTGGGGGATGAGCCAGCCTCCGAGTTTGCTCCTGCCCTCAAGGGGATTCAGACATCTCGGACATAGCTTGGTGGCCAGGACGAACGGGCTTCTCCTCGCCAGTTTTGGCTCTCTCTCGTCGGGATTGTCCGCAGGCTGCACTACTGACACGACCTTCGGAGTGCCCTTAAAACCGTTCCAGGCAACTGACGTCTTGGCGTGCCTACAGAGTATTGCTACGCGTGCGGAAATAAGATGGTGGAAATTCAGACTTGCAAGTATCAATGCAAAGAGTGCGGAGCCCTCCTGGATTGTGAGGACGTATCAGGTCTTCCGAAGTGATATGAACGGCTATCTCAATCGGGCGCTTGCCTTTTCTTCGTTGTTGAAGACCTGAAGGGCCTCTTCCACGCTCTTCCCGCCGTGAACCACAGCCTGAACTGCCTTTATCATTCCCAAAGGGTTTGTTGATTGGAATATGTTCCTCCCCATGTCAACCCCGACGGCCCCCTCGGAGATCGCGTCATGCGCGAGCTGAAGGGCGTCTCGTTCCGGAAGTTTCTTCCCACCAGCGATTACAACGGGGACCGGACATCCCTCAACGACCTTCCGGAAGTCTTCACAATAGTAGGTCTTGACGACTGTGGCGCCCAGCTCGGCTGCGATTCTGCAGGCTAGCCCAAGATACCTGGCGTCACGGGTCATCTCGCGGCCCACCGCAGTCACTGCCAGGACGGGCATTCCATACCTTTCCCCCTCATCGACCAGTTGGGAGAGATTTGCCAGGGTCTGCTTCTCGTGCTCAGATCCTACGAAGACAGAGACGGCGACAGCGGATGCGTTTAGACGAATTGCTTCTTCAATCGAGGTAGTGACTGTCTCGTCAGAGAGCTCCTTCAGAATGCTTGTCCCTCCCGACACCCTAAGCACGATGGGGACGTTCTGCCCAGGATCGACCGAAGTCCTGAGGACTCCCCTTGTGAGCATCAACGAATCTGCGAACGGGAGGAGCGGGGTGATGGTCCCTTTGGGGTTCTCCAAGCCGGTTGTGGGGCCCTGGAAGTAGCCATGGTCCACAGCAAGCATGACCGTCCGGCCGCCCTTCATTATCCTCGAAATTCTGTTAGTTAGCCCCCAGCTCATCCAAACCCTCTCCTTTGGATAGCCGCGTGCCTTTGGGATATTAAGGCTCACCCGGTCGGCTAGTCTGGGATAATTACGATCTTCATTCCGCGACCTGAAGCGGCTGTATCGACTCCTTCGTCGAACCTGCTGAGAGGGACTTTGTGGGTCACTAGGCTTGAGAATTCATCACGCAAGGAGGAAATGTAGACTAGGGCCTTCTTCGTTTCCGCTTCTGTCGCTCCGTAACTCGTGATGACTCGTATCTCGGAATTCAAAAGGTCGCTTATGTCGTAGTCGAGGACCGAACCCTTGTGAGGCATTCCGAAGACGCACACCTTGCCTCCCTTCCTGACAGACCGGAGTCCCTGTATGATAGATGCGGGAATGCCGGATGCGATAATGGCTACGTCCGACCCTCTTCCTTCTGTTTCGGACTTCACAGATTTTGGAACATTCTCTTTGTTCGCGTTGATAACCAGATGAACTCCAGATTTCCCGGCGAATTCGAGCCTCCCTTCGCTAACATCGCTGACAATGACACTCGCTCCCATCGATTTCAGGAGAATCGAGTGCATCATTCCGACCGGACCCGCGCCCGCTACGAGCACCGATTCCCCTGCCTGGACATTGAGTTTGTCCAGAGCCCTTACGCAGCAGGCCACGGGCTCGACCAGAGATGCCACATCGAAGTTCAAGACGTCTGGGAGTTTGAGAACTCCTCCCTTCGAAACGTTCCAGCGGGGGACCCTGAAGAATTCCGAAAAACCCCCTGGGGTCAGGTTGCTCGACCTGTACATGTCGCACATCGTCTCGCTCCCCGCCTTGCAGTAGTAGCAAGCATGGCAGGGCACATGGTGGTGTGGGAATACACGGTCTCCTTCGTGGAACCCGTCCACCCCTTCGCCCACGCCGGCGATTGTGCCAACCGCTTCGTGTCCCAAGATTGGCATGGCCGCGGTGTATTCACCTCGAATCTTCTCGATATCCGTCCCGCATAGACCGCACGCTTCCATTTTCACAACGAGTCCTCCTGGTCCTGGGATTGGCGTCTCCACCTCTCTCAGCTCTGCCCTTGGAAGCCCTGTCGAGGCTTCCTTGACAAGAAGTACCGCTTTCATTTTTTCTTGTAGGGCGGCCGAGACTTGGCTGATATAAGGGACACCCGGCCCTAAACTTCTTAACCTAACATCTGAGGTCGATTCACGTTCGTCACTTGGTCAAGTGTGAAACGTGCGGTAAGGAATTCGCAACGGAGGGGGCGCTAACACAGCACCTCAAGGACAAGCACGGAGTAACAGGAACTCTGGATGTCATGAAACCTTCAGAAGCCAAGGAACGACGTCAGGAAACTCGGACGAAGCCGAGAAGTCTAAGGAAGCGGAACAGGCACCCGGTCGCAATAGGAGTCGCCGCCGCAGCAGTAGTGATCGGGCTGGGGCTATACCTGGTGGTTGCGCCTTCCTTTACCGCCACTCCTTTCCCCTGCGCGGCAGAGGGGAACTACATTCACGTTCACCCATACCTGCAGATATGGATCGACGGAAAGAACGTGACAATACCGGCTGAAATCGGCATCACTCAGAGCGGGAGTTGCCTCGAGCCGTTACATACACACGACTCTTACGGCATAATTCATGTCGAGCTCTCCAAGGCCGAAGCGAACAAAACCTGGACTCTCGGCGACTTCTTCTCGATTTGGAAGTACACTTGCAATTTACAGCCTGCGCAGTGCCCGACCGTGAACGGAACTTCTAGACCTGTTGTTTTCGACCAATCAAATATCCTGGGATTCACGGCCGACTCAAGTCACAAAGTGACCCTATTGGTCAACGGAGTGCCATCAAGCGCGGGAGGGTCCCTAGACCTTGAACAATATGACTATTGTTATGCTGCCATTTCAAACGCGCCCCCGTGCAGTCCGACAGCGGGCGGAGACCCAGCTTGGAATGTTATCTCAAATACTCAGCATGGGACGTACCCATACAGCACGGGGAACAAAATAATCATTGAATTCTCGTCCGTATGACGAGTCCTAAGTTAATATCCCGGAGTTCCCCTCAGGGCAAATCGGGGCTGGTAGAGTTTGGGCCTTCCGGAGAAGATCAAGAAGATCGAGGACGACATTCACAAGACACAGGTCAACAAAAAGACCGAACATCATATTGGTCTTCTGAGGGCCAAGCTGTCCAGGCTCAAGGCCGAAATGGAAGAGCAGCACAGCCGAAGGACAGGGTCGCGCATAGGGTACGACGTCAAGAAGTCAGGGGACGCAACCGTCGTCCTCATCGGACTCCCAAGCGTTGGGAAATCCACACTCCTCAACAGGCTGACGAACGCGAAGTCCAAGGTGGCATCCTACCAATTCACGACGCTGGAGGTCGTCCCGGGGGTGATGGAACACAACGGTGCGCGTATTCAGGTCCTCGACCTCCCTGGGATAATCAAAGGTGCGTCTTCAGGGAAGGGTCTGGGAAGGAGAGTCCTGGCAGTGGCAAGAAGCGCCGACCTGATCCTCTTCATCGTTGACGTATTCCAACCCGAGGCCCGGGAGGTTCTCGAAAGGGAGCTCCGGACTACCGGGATAAGGGTCGACGAGATTAGACCAAACGTCGTCATCGAGAAGTCAGACGCTGGAGGAATTAGTGTTACCTCTCAGGTCAAGCTTACCAAGGTCACGGAGGCCCTGGTCAAGGACATACTCCGAGTTTACGACGTGAACGGTGCGAGGGTTGTAATAAGACAGGACATCGACGACCAGCAGTTGGTGGACGTCCTGTCGGGGAGCAGAGTCTACGTCCCGTCCCTGACCGTCATGAACAAAATAGACCTCGTCAACACCGGGTTCACCACCGAGCTCACGCGGAAGCTCCCCTACAAGTTCGTGCCCATCTCCGCGGAGGCGGGGGTGAACATTGAGGCGCTGAGAAGGGAAATCTATGACAAGCTGGATTTCGTGAGGATTTTCATGCGGCGGAGGACGGGGGAAACCGACTTCGAGGAGCCGATGATAGTGAAAGGCGGCGCAACCATAGCGGAGGTGTGCGACAAAGTGCACAGAGGGATGAGAGATGAGTTCAGGTATGCCCAGGTCTGGGGAAAGAGCGTCAAGTTCGGGGGCCAGAAAGTGGGCATAACCCATCGATTGATGGACAAGGACGTTCTGACAATTATTACCAGATAGCAGCGCTGAGGACTAGGGGGCCCTTCGGGACCCAGTTGGCTTTTCAAACGTTGATGGCTTGGGGCCAAATTGATAGAAAATCGCTAACCCTTTTATACCCGAAACCGGCAAAAGGGCTGTAAATTGGCTCTCTCAGGGGATATTGCCCTCATTCGGGACGTCCTTCAGTTCATAGGGGTCTTCGTATCGTTTTCGATCGCATACGTCTCGTTCAGAGGGGTAAGGCACACGGAGAGTTCCTCTCTCCTGAGACTGGCAACGGCGTTCTTTTTCCTCGGCTTCGGGTTCCTTGCAGAGGGGGTGGTCGGGCTGAGTCAGCTTCTTCCAGTCCTCCCAATTTCAGCCACAACAATCGTGGTCGGGGGCCTTCTGTTGGAAACGACTGGCTATTTCTTCCTGGCGTTCTCGCATGTCGTGGACGTGATGCTCTCAAAGAAGATGGGGACTGCTCTTCTAGTCCTCCCGGTCATTTCGTTCTCAACGGGACAACTCTCGGACGTCCTTAGCATATTGTCATTCTATTTCGTATTGTACGGAGTCGTAGAGACTGTCTATTCGTACGCCCGCACAAGGAAGCCTGACACACTCCTGATCGCGATGGGACTCTCCCTGATAGGGATGGGGACCTTCATTCAATGGTTATCACTATTGTACCTGCAAGTTGACGTTCTTTCACTATTGCAGGTAATACTCCAAGAAATGGGTTTGTTGATACTGTTCACCCCAGTTTTGAGGTTTGCAGTCGGAGGAGTGAGGTTAGATGGCCCAGTATAGGACCCAGGTTAGGATAATCGCTGACGTGCTCAGCACTGCCAGAGACATGAATACTGAAGGCAATGGGGTTGGTGTCACTACTCTTCTCAGGAAGGGGAACATGTCATACACTAGAATGACCAAGCTCCTGTCTGAGCTCGTCGGCTCAGGCCTGCTCTTGGAGCTCGACGGGGAGAAGATATCGAAGTACATGATATCCCCAAAGGGGGTTCAGTTCCTCATCGCTTACAGCTCCTTCGAGGACTTCGCCACGTCATTCGGTCTCCGACTTTAGACTTCGAAAAACTAGACGAAATTCGGGCACCTAGTTTATACTGCGTCCATCCCGTCCCGCTGCCATGATAGGTGTAGCCGGAGCCGGTAAGATCGGAGCTCAATCGGCTCTTGAGATTGCTTCGATGGGGCTAGATGACATTGCCCTGGTGGACATTGTCCCTGGCTTGGCCGAAGGCGAGGCCTTGGACATCAGCCACAGGTTATCTGATGCAGGGATTGACGTAGACGTAACCGGATCAGAAGATTTCTCGCTGCTCAAGGGTGCCGACCTCGTAGTTATCGCCGCAGGCCTCGGGCGCAAGCCGGGGATGACGAGGATGGACCTGCTCTCCAAGAACGCCGGCATCATTTCTTCTGTTACCAAAGAAGTGGTGAAACACGCTCCCGACTCCGTTCTTCTGATGATGACGAACCCAATGGATGCCATGACCTACATCGCGTTCAAGACTTCAGGCTTCCCCAAGGCGAGGGTCGTCGGCCAAGGAGGGCTCCTGGATAACTCGAGGTTCAAGTACATCCTGGCGAAAAAGCTCGGAGTGTCCCGCGGATCGATTACCTCCCTCGTGTTGGGCGAGCACGGAGAGAACATGATACCTCTGGCCAGCCACACCTACATTAGCGGAGTCCCGCTGACATCTCTTCTTAGCGAATTGGAAATCCAGGAAGCCATCGACGACACCAGGAAGGTTGCGGCCGATGTGATAACTAAGAAGGGGGCAACCGTCTTCGCTCCAGGCAGGGTCGTAGCGAGGATGGCAAAGGCGATAATCGACGACACCAAGGAGGTTGTTCCTGCTTCGGCTTACCTGGAAGGGGAATACGGGCTGAGTGGTATCTGCATCGGGGTCCCTCTAAAGCTCGGGAGAAGCGGTATTGAGAAGATCTACGAACTCAAGCTCTCTGATAAAGAGCGCGACTGGTTCAATAGAGGAGCTGATACTTTGAAAGAAGCCATCGCGACTCTGAGCATCTAGCAACAACACTAAAGAATCCACATCAGCGGCCGACGAATCTGTTTGCTGACCGTGGTTTTGCTCAAGGTTTTCCCCGCCCGGAGGACCCTGGCGGTCCAGATAGGGGGAAACAGATTTGCAAACTGATTTCGACGTAATTGTCGTGGGCGCCGGCCCCGCTGGCTCTGCGGCTTCCTTGTCCCTTGCGAGGAAGGGGGTCAAGGTGCTCATGTTGGAAAAGGCTCGCGTCCCTGGCGAGAGGAACATGTCCGGGGGGATCATATATGGCGATTTTCCCGGCGTACCAGGGCTCCTCAGCCTAATCCCCGACTTCGAAACTAGTGCCCCGCTAGAGCGGAGGATACTCTCCCACGAGGTAGTCTTCCTCGACCACCCCGACATGAAAAAGGGGAGAAGCAGATACTACAGTCTTTCGAAAGACTCGCTCCCGGCCAAGCTGGGTCTGGCTCACTTGGGCTTCGAGTCGGGCCACGATTATTCAGTGCTTCGAGTCCCGTTCGACCGGTGGTTCGCCAACCTTGCCGCCGAGGCAGGAGCACAGCTCTCCACTCAGACTACGGTCGAAGGGCTCCTGAAAGAAGATGGTGATGTCGTCGGAGTCAGGACAACTAAGGAGGAGCTTAGGGCCAAGCTCGTTATCGACTCTTCAGGGGTGACGTCGACCCTAGTGGAGGAAGTTAGGCTAAGGGGGAGACTCACTCCACGCCAGCTGTACCACGGATTGAAGCGGGTTTACAAGATTGCGCCGGAAGCAATCGAAGAGAGATTCAGGGTAAAGCAGGGGGAGGGGAGGGCTGTCTTATTCCTCGGGAACTTCATGCACGGGATAGCGGGTGAGGCGTTCGTCTACACCAACAGAGACACCCTTTCCGTCGGGCTTCTCGTCTCCCTTGACTCCCTAGTCAGAAAGACCACTGAGCGCTTCGACGAGGTGGGCGAATTGGTCGATGTCCTGGATGAGTTCGAGGCCCACCCCAAGGTGGCTGAGATGCTAGAAGGGGCGCAGGAGGTCGAGTACTCTGCGCACAACATCCCCAAGGGATACAAGTCCCTGCTGAAGATGCCATACGCCGATGGCTACCTGGCCACCGGAGACGCCCTAGGGGCATTCGCTAAGATCGGCCCGATGTTCGACGGGATGCGTCGCGCCATCACCTCGGGAATCATGGCGGCCTCCACTTACCTTCAGGCGAGCACTTCAGGCTCGTTCAAAGCCAAAAACCTGTCAAGGTACAGGGCCATACTGAAATCTGTCTACGAAGATGTCAACAGGTCGGGGAGGGACAGCTTCCTGTCGGAGAGCGCGTTCACCTACCGGACCCTTCCTCGGCTCATATTTGGCACCCGCGTGTTTTCGAGCGTCTACAAGTTCGTACCGGAAGTCCAGAAATTGGAATCAGGAGATGCGACTACACGAGCGCAGGAGGGGACGAGCTTACTCAACTTCGATGTGGATGAGGCCTACTCCCACATCAACGTCGACGCCCCTTTGGCTTCCAAGTCTGTCACGAAACCCTGGATTCCCACCTGCCCTACCAACTGCTTTACACTCCAGACTTCCAATGGGGCCTTCGCGTCCTTCAAGGACCTATACTTACATAACCTGGGGCTCGGACGACAGGGCTCGGGAGGCGGCAATTTAAGGAAGGCGTTCTCCCAGACTCTGGACGAAATAGCATCTGGACAACTCAGATTCAACCATGTTGCTTGCATTTCATGCGGCACCTGCGGAGCCATCGGTCCTCCCGAAATGGTCGCGTTTTCTCATGAGAGGAGCGGACACGGGGTTCGGTACAGATACGGCTAACGCTCTTACCATCTCGACCATGAAGGCCAAATAACTCGCAGAATCCGGAGATAGGCGAGGCGAAAAATCTCTGGATATTCCTTGGGTTTCACTATCGGAAATAGAAAAGGCGCGCGAAAGAATCGCGGGATCGGTGGTCAGGACACCGCTCGTTCCGGCGTCGCGTTTCGACGATGACGGCGTCTACCTTAAGCTTGAATGCCTTCAGCCCACAGGGAGCTTCAAGGTCAGGGGTGCCTGGAACAGAGTAAGCACGTCGACGGAAGCTGAACGCAAAGACGGTTTCGTGACAGTCTCGGCCGGGAATCACGGACAGGCCCTTGCTTGGGCCTCCAAGAAAGTCGGGGCTAAATGCACGGTGTACGTCCCCGAAGATGCGGTAGAGCGAAAGGTCGAGTCCATCAGGTCCATGGGCGCAACTATAGTCCGACGTCCGCACCAAGAAATCATGGAATCTATGAGCGACGATAGGATGACCAAGTTGGGGATGACTTTCGTCCATCCTTTCGCAGACCCCAAGGTGGTGGCCGGCCAGGGGACGATCGGTTTGGAGATTCTCGAAGACAAGGGAGAAATAAGGACCGTAGTAGTTCCGGTCGGAGGTGGAGGACTAGTGAACGGAATCGCACAGGCAATAAAGCCGAAGAGGCCTGGGGTGAAATTCTACGGGGTTCAAGCGGAAGGTTCCGATCCCTTGCCTAAATCTCTCTTGTCGGGGGTCGCCGAAGACGTGGGGAATTACAGGACAATCGCAGATGGGATTGGGGCGACAAGAGTCTACGACTACATGCTGCCCCTCTTCAAGAAAAACCTCGAAGGCGCATTCACCGTGAATGACGAAGAGATGAAGTTGGCCATGGGAAGGCTCGCGAAGGAGTCTCACGTTGTAGCGGAACCGGCCGGGGCCGCGGGCCTCGCCGGCTTATTGAAGCACAGGAAAGAACTGGAGGAACCGATTGTATGTATCATAAGCGGTGGGAACGTCGACCCTAGATTGATGCGGCAGATTCTGGACATTCCTAATCGCAAGGAGACTTCTTGACGTGAGGGTTATGTTCGTGGGAGCCAAGGAAGTAGAGACTCTTCTGCCGATGGCGGAATGTATCAGCGTCATGGAGAAGACCCTGAGACAGATGGCGCGGGGCGAGGCGACGTTCCCGCCCCGTTCAGCGATGCCTCTCCCAAAGGGGAACGGTCTCCTGGGCCTGATGCCCGGGAGCATCGGTGCGGACGAGTTGATGGGTTTGAAAGCGGTAAGCGTTTTCCCTTCCAACGAGGGGACGCCTTACGAATCGCACCAGGGCGCGGTTCTCGTATTTGAAACCCAGCATGGATCCCTGAGTGGGGTCGTGGACGCAGGTTCAATTACCAGGATACGCACTGCGGCCGTGAGCGGAGTCGCGACGAACATCCTTGCGAGGAAAGACGTCCGAGAGCTCGCAATTCTTGGCTCAGGAACTCAGGCGATCAGCCACCTGGAGGCCATGCTCGCGGTCCGGCCTTCTCTGCAGAAAGTCCGAGTTCATTCCCGGAATCCCGCGAACGCCAAGGCCTTTGCTGCAAAAGAGTCCTCCGACCGGGACCTTGAAGTGCAAGCCGTGAGTGAAACAAAGGACGCAGTGAAGAATGCAGAAGTGATTTGCACAACGACGGCTTCGAGGACGCCAATACTGATGGGCTCATGGTTGGACCCAGGAACCCACGTCAATGCCGTGGGGGCATCTCGCCAGCCGTCGAGGGAACTCGATACGGACGCCATTGTTGGGAGCCGATTCTTCGTCGATAGCAGACAATCCGCAGCTCTTGAATCGTCCGATTTCCTTGTGCCGAAGTCGGAAGGGGCTATCACGGACAGCCATCTGATCGGAGAGATTGGGGAGGTACTCGAGGGGAAGGTCCAAGGTAGGTTGAGGCCTGAAGACATTACAGTCTTCAAATCTCTCGGGCTGGCGATAGAGGATTTGGCGGCAGCTCAAAGCGTCATTTCCAAGGCGTCTTCGACAGGTGCGGGTACGTGGATAGATTTCGGCTCAGAAAGGCGCCTCCCGACCTAACATAACTCGCCCTTGTTGTCCAACACAAATATACGAAGGGATTAGGCGGGCACGCAGAATTCTATGTCCGATCGATACTCCGGGAGGCTCGACAAAGTGGTCCGTCAGCACGAAGAGTGGAGGTTGAATGAGTGCTTGAACATGATCCCAGCAGAAAACCGGGGAAGCCCACAGATGAGGGCCATGCTCGCCTGTGATTTTGGGAACAGGTACACGGCGCCTGATATGTTCTACAGAGGGACGAGATATTCAGACGAGCTCCTGTCTTTGACGGAAGAGCTCGCGAGGAAGGTCTTCAACGCAAGGTACGCCGACGTCCGTCTTCTTTCTGGGCACATTGCCAACACGGCAATCCTGCTCTCGCTGACTCAGAAGGGCGACAAGATACTCTCGGTTTCGCCTGACGAGGGTGGCTATCCGGGAATTGCCCGCCCGGGCCTCGCTGAGCTACTTCAGCTCGAGAATCTCTACTTCCCCTACGACCACGCAGCAGTAAACATCGATGCAAAGGAGGCAACATCGCTCGTCGAATCGGCCGATCCCAAGTTGATTCTATTCGGAGCAAGCCACATAGTATTTCCTCAGCCAGTGAAGGAGGTCGGGAGGCGGGCGAAGGGCACTGTGGCATTTGATGGGTCGCACGTCCTGGGCCTAATTGCCGGGGGAGAATTCCAGGACCCTCTTAGAGAGGGCTGCTCTCTTCTTTATGGTTCTACGCACAAGAGTTTGCCTGGACCCCAGGGCGGGATCATACTCTCGAACAATGAAGAGGTCTTCGAGGCGGTGTCGGGACGGGTATTCCCGGGGATTGTCGACAACGTACATCTCAACCGGGTCGCGGCATTGGCAGTCGCGCTCCTGGAGATGATCCAGTTTGGCAAGGCCTACGCCCAATCGGTCGTTAGGAATTCACAGGCTCTTGCGAGGGCCCTCGTCGCGGAGGGAGTCAAGGTGCGTGGGGCAGCGCAGGGGTATACGAAGTCACACCAGGTCCTCCTCGACTATGAAGCCCCCAAGCTCGAGTCCAACGCGGCCAGGCTTGAACAGGCCAACATCATTGCCGACAACGGCGGACGGCTGGGGACTTCCGAGTTAACAAGGATGGGATACGGCACCAAAGACATGGGGACGATTGCCGAGCATATTGCCATGGTCATTCTCGGGAAGAAACCCATTGACTTTGTGCAGAAGAGGGTGAAGTCAATGGTCAAACAATTCCAGGAGCCGAAGTTCGTCCTTCAGTCCATCCCCAAGCTTCTCGAATAATCACTTGTGGACGATCCCCAGGGATTCGTCCGTCATCTTTATCGAATCTTCCCTCGTGTATCCGCCGGCGAGGGCCCTTATCGCGTCGATGTTTTCTGGCGCAACTATGGACTCCTGGTGTACTGCAAGGAACATGTGCGCCTCCCCGTCAACCACAGTGACCGAGTCCCTCCAGACTGTGGCTTCATAGACGTCATTGCGGTCTCTCCCCATCTCTCTGGCCCAGTCCATAATGTTGGCAGTCGACTTGAACCCTGACTTCCCGTCGACAAGGGTCATCCTCGGCGCACGTTCGAGGGCCTTGACCACTTCATCTTTCGTGGCCGGCTTCTTTAGCGAAAGTATGATGCTGTGAAGGTGCATATGAGTGGTCGGGACCTTATACGCCATGGTAACAATTTGAATATTCGGTAGGACGGATTGGACGTCGGGACCATGGTGGGAAGGAACAGTCGTCGGGTCAAGGACCACGGCGTCAATAGGGCCCTTCTTCACGTCGTCTGGGTCAGTGGCCCTTCGAGCAAGAACGGCCCTGGCCCTTGAAACCCCGATTGCGCCGTCGACAGCCCCGATGGTTCTGCAGAGCCCGGTTGTGTTGCACGAGACGACCCTGACCATTGTCTTGCCAAGGGCCTCCTCGAAATTGCACTGCGCGACGAAGGACGTCCCCGTAAGCTCGTGATCCTCGCCGCCCTGGAAGACGGCCTTGATCCCTGCCTGCTGGTAAGCTGCCTTGTTCGCTGGGCCGTTATCGTCGGGCGCCCCGTCCACTACCACGTCCACCCTCTGCAGGAGGTCGTTGAGGGTCCCCTTCATGCTGTATCCCGACGAGTTGAAGGCCTCTAGGCTCTTCAGATTCAGCGCATAGAGTGGAATCCCCTTCTGGTGGGCAATCGAATACTTGTAATGCGGGTTTGCCGCCGTGACTCCAACTAGTTCCATATCTTTCTGCTTTCGGACTGCGTCTGCAACCCTCCGGCCCACCGTGCCATAGCCGTTGACGCCTACCCTGATCATTGCAGGCCCCGCAAAGTCCGATTCATCTTATAGTGTTACCTCCACTATCACCCCATTTGTCAGCCGACCGCTCGAGCGCGTCGATCAGTGGGAGTCTCTTCCCCGCGAGATACTGGACCAAGGCACCTCCGGCTGTGCTGATGTGGTCGATCTGGTCGTGAATTCCATATTTGCGAAGGGCGGTCGATAGATGGCCGCCGCTGATGATCGTGGTCCCGAGCGAAGAGGCCATTGCCCGCAAGAGGCCCTCAGTCCCATAGCTGAACTCCTCGTACTCGAATGCCCCCGGAGGCCCGCTCATGAACACCGTCCCGGCACCTTTGATGAAGCGTGAGTATTTTTCGACTGTCTTTGGTCCGATGTCCATGACTTGGGAAGCCAGACCGATGGACAAGGGTTCTACATCCTTTCTTGAGCCATCGACTTTGATCGCGACGTCTACTGGCAAAGCGAACCTCTCGGGGTCGTCGTCCATAAGCTGCCTTGCCTTGATTGTGAACTTCTGTTCATTGTCGATTCCGATCTCGCCCCTGAGCTTTCCCGCCGCCTTGAGAAAGACGAGTCCTACGACCCCGCATAGGAGAACTTTGTCGGCTCTGTTGTTCGCTATGAGAGCGTCAATTGCCTCTAGTCTGTCACTTACCTTGGCTCCCCCAAGCACGGTCACGAAGGGTGCTTTCTCAACTGCTACGATCCTGTCAAGCATGCGCAACTCCCTGCCGACGGTTCTCCCCGCACTGGTAGGCATCAATCCGGCAAAACCTACGATGGTAGGAGAGGCGCGATGAGCTGTAGAAAAGGCGTCCAGGACGCAGACATCAATGTGCGCCGCAATTCTTCGCACCAAGAAAGTCTTCTCAGCTTCGGCGGGCTTGTACTCTTGATTTTCCTCAGCCGTGAACCTCAGATTGTCGAGGACGAGTACCCCCCCTTCTGACATTGAGTCGACCTCCGAAAGAGCCTTTGGGCCAAATACGTCGGGGATGAACTGGACGGGTCGTCCCAGGATTTCTTGGAGAAGCTTGGAGTGGGCCTCAAGGCTCGTGTAGTCGGAACGCCCTACCCTTCCTTGGTGAGAGGCGACGACCACCTTCGATCTTGGCAGGTCTCGGATTGTGAGGGCAGCCTCTTCCAGCCTGGCCTGTTCCATGAGCTTCCCCGTTTCAGGATGTATCGGAGTGTTAATGTCGACCCTCAGAAAGACACGCTTCCCCTCCAACTCGACGTCCTCGAGCGTCAGCATTTTGATGGGCATGGGGTGCCTTAGACTTCGCCGAGGCACACCGATTATATGCGTTGCGACAGTTTCGTCCAAGTCATTGGGCCCTACGAGATGTTTTGAGGGCCGGGGTATCCTGAGACACTTTGTGGGATACCTCCAGAAAGCAGATAACCAGCACAAAGAGCGCTTCGAACGTTCACTTTGGCTGCACCCAAGGTTGGGGCTCCCCCATCGGTCACGGGCAACACTCTCCGGGTGTATCTCTATCTGCTTCATGCAGGGGAATCCGAGCTGAGAGACGTCCAGAGGGCCCTCGGGTTCACGACCCCTTCGCTTGCTTCGTATCACCTGGGGAAGCTAATCAGTGCCGGCTTCGTCTCACAGGATAACCATGGCCGGTATCTAGTCGTAAAGGACTCTACCTCTGAGATACTCGAAGGATACGTGAAGCTCGGGACCCGGGTTGTACCTCAACTCTTCTTCTTCGCGGTCCTCTTCAGTGCAATAGTGGGATTTTTCGGATTCGCCTCGTTGCTCAACACGCAATTCGTCCCCCTGCTGGTGGTGTCGTCTCTTGCCCTTGTCGCCGTTCTCTGGTACGAGACACTCCGGGTCTGGCGTAGGCTGACAACCTGGAAATGACCCCAGGGCCCAGCACGTGAGAGGGGCTTTCAAACCCCTTGAATACTGGCCTAGGCAGGAAGACCGGCCATACAAAAGTCTAGCATTATCCCCCGGGTAATCCACACCTGAAATACGATGTCAGTCGGAAGAAAAACTGCGCAATACTCAGCAGCAGCAGCACTTGTTGCTTTAGCGATAATTGCCTCTTCATTCCTTTACCTTGGGCTACCAAACCTAACTCAAAGTGGGTACCAGGGGCCCCAGTCGGTCCTCTCAATTCAGCTGACGGACCCGCCTCATGTTCCCGCACAGACAACTTCTCTTAATCTGACCTACTCTTCTCTTAGCCTTCTTGTTGGCGAGCCGACCGGGACCCCCGGCCAGTTCACCACCAAAACCGTCGCATTGACCCCGTCAGGCGGCTCCGCGACCCTGGACCTGCTTAAACTGCAGAACGTCTCGAAGACCGTTGCAACTGCCAGCCTACCAACTGGTTCAGTGATCTACTCGGTCACTTTCACTGTAACTAGCATCAATATCGATGTCGGCAAGACGATTTCGACGGTCACCCTGGCCTCAGGCGGGACCAGCTTCACAGTCACCATGGGCAAGCCTACCGCGCTTACGGGCGACTATGTCGCCCTCGTTCAGCTCAACCCTGTCGTCGTGAATACGCCGACGGGCTATCAGCTGATACCCTCTTCGGTGGGCATACTCAGGCACTCGCATGGGGAAGGTGATGACAAAGTCGGGTCCGAACAGCAACTGTCCAACGATGACCAAAACGAGCTAGACCATGCCAAGGCTAGCGTAACATCGAGCATCCTTCACCTCTCGGTGGCAGGAGATGTCACCACCCTGACAGTCAGGATCACCAACACGGGCGACAAGGCCACCAGTATCAACGCCATTGGGCTTGCAGGGACCTTCAACCTTGTGGGCAACGCAGTCTGTCAAGACACTGGACCAGAATTGGGGATAGTACACCCGATGATCGTCGGAGATGTATCAACCACCACGACTTCAACCCAAACCCAGACGAGCACAACTGGCCATAATTGTGATCTGCCCGACCACGACGAACAAGTAGTATTCCTGCCTGTGATAACCGCAGCTTCATCTACCACCACAACGACTTCATCCTCTTCGACCACAACCACTACAACGACAACCACTTCCCAAACCTGTTCGACCGGCGCCATGAGCCAGGCCAACAACAGGGAGGAACGCAACGATGGAGGGCTTACCTTGAATCCAGGCCAGTGCGTGGAGCTCACCTTTACCGGAAAGATCACATTCGGGGACTTCGTGTTCGTCCCATCAACGGCTCCTGGACAGACCTACACGCTTCACATCTTCGCCTCAAACGGGGCAGATGAGGAGCATGGCTGCACCATTGCACAAGGACACGACAGCTGCGACTAACAACAGAGCTAAAACAAGATAGGTGATCCGCTGACGACAGCGGGTCACGACTTTCTTTTTTTCGCGGGCACCTCCTGTTGTTATTCTTTGAAGGTTTTACTAATTCGCTCGTTCATAGGGACTCCCTGTACTTCTGCAAAAGTGAGGGGAGGCGTGCTGATGCACGCCATACGTTTTCCTATTGGTTCTTGCTAGTTCTGTGAGAGCGCTTGTATGAACACCGCGACGTTGGGCGTACCCCAGCCCGTCGCCATGTCATACCCCGTCGTGGCCTTGAAGCCGTCTAGGCCGAAGAGGCCTGCAGTGTCACTGTTTTCTCCTGTGGTGATGTCGTGGAAAGCAGGGGTACCCTCGTCGCCGCTTGATCCACCAAGTTGGTAGATTCGCGGGTTGAGGAAGCCGACTGGGCCACCGTTGTCCTGGTTCAAAAGCGCGACTATGGCTGCCAAAGCAGGCGAGGCTGCGCTCGTACCGCCGAAAACGCCCCAGACGCCTATGAATCCGAGGAAGCAAAGGAACCCACCGTGGATTGCTGAGTTGAAGGAGACGTCGGGGGTCGACCTGCCGGTGACCTGGACGGTGTTCCCGAGAAGTGTAGTGACAGATTCGGGCGTGTTCTCCTGATAGTCAGGTCTGGAGTAGAGGACGCTGACCCCTCCTCCGGACGAAGTCCCGAGGCCGAAGTGGTTCCATTCGTTCCAGGTGCTCTCACCGCCGTAGCCGACTGGGAAGCAACTTGTTGGTACCGCTGGCCTCGTAGCCGTAGTGCATCCTTGGTCCCCTCCGTTGATGATGACCAGACCCGTATTGCATGTCGCGTGTGCCGCGCACGTGAAGGTGACTCCAGGTCCAGGAGCTGGGCCATATTGCCCACCGTAGGGGCTACCCTGTGTGCCTCCGGCCGCCAGTACCAATGGACTTGTCGCCGGGAATGATGGAGTGAGCTCGCCGGTCCCGAGGACCCTGGCGTTCTCGTTGGCACCATCGTCTCCGGACGATGCGATTACGGTCCATCGATTGTGGGCTGCGGTCTTGAACACATCATTTGGTTGGTCGAGGAGCTTCGGATCACTGGCGATGCAGAAGGAGTTCGTTGGGTCTAGAGCGGTGCAGGTGACAAGGTTGTCGGGTTCCCCGAAGCTTTGGGACATCACGCTACCGCGATACTGATGTTGCTTGACAACAGCCATCTCGGCTGTGTATATGCTAGAGTCGAAGCAGTCGTTGGCTGCCACAAGAACAATGTGGGCTCCCGGAGCGAGGCCATGAGACATCGTCACGTCCAGTGTGGTCTCTTCAGCCCAACCAGTAGCACCGCAAAGGGCCGCGTTTGGAGCCGTAGTCAAGTCAGCTATGGTCTTCACAGGGCAGTTATCAGTCGATGCACCTGTCCACGTCGGTCCACAGAGGATGGTGACTGTAGCAGGGGGGATGCCGAATGCGCTGTCGAATGTGTTAAGGTCGCTCTGAATCGTCGGGCTACCAAATGCGTCGACTATTACGATAGTCTGTCCTTTACCGGTTAGGCCGTCCTCCCCGGACGTTGGGGGGAAGTTGTAGGCCGATTTCAAGAACGACGGAGTATAGCAAAGGATTGTCCTCATGTGACTTCTTGAACAGAACGGAAGTCCCCCGACGAGGGATTGCGTAGTCAGGGACGGGTCAAGAAGAGTGACTTGGGAGTGGGGCGTTGCAGTATGAAGCAGCCTCGATGGTGAGGTCTGAAGTGGAGAGGGAGCGGCGAATGCAGGGCTTGCAAACATTGATGCTAGCAGGAATGTACTAAGAATAGGAATTAGTCTGAATCTCGAAGAAGAGAGATTCACTATTTTCGTTTTCGAAGAGCGTTCGGGCGTTATAAAAACCCTAGGAGGTATGAAATGATGACGATTTGGTTGTTAAGACAAGGGCCCTTATACAGTGTGAATCAACCAAACTTACCTTAACACTCACTGGTTGAGGAAAATCAGCCTGCACCAGTGAGGAAGCTTGCGACTCCGCTGAAAATGGCCAGGACTCCCAGTGAGATGGTCAGCAGGGCTATCCTCCGGCTCCCGGCGAATCTCAGAAGAAGCCTGATGAACACGACTCCGATTATTATCGACAGCAGGATCGCGATTAGTATCACTGGGACTCCGACGATTGAAACGACGGCCCCCAATTGCAAGTTGGAAAAGAGCACGGTTACCCCGGCCGCTCCCACGGAAGCAGGTATTAGAGCGAGGAAGGAGAGTTTGAACGAGTCCTCCGGATTGATGCCGAGTAACAACATTGCAGACACAGTGGCCCCTGATCGACTTACTCCGGGCAGGGCAGAAATACCCTGAACGATTCCCAACAGTACAAGTTCCCGGGTCCTAAGGTCTTTGAGCCCCTTCCTGGGAATGAACCGACCCTTCGCAAGGCTGATCAAAATTCCATCTCCTATCAGGATACCCCCGAGGGCTATCATTGGGAAACCCAGGACTGGACCGGACAAAGTCTCCGAGACGAATTTGTAGATGAGTACTCCGACGATTGCTGTAAAGGCGGTCACTATGACTAGAAACTTCAGAAGCCTTCGTTCTTCCTCGTTCCCCCTGCCCACCAGGGCCTTGAGAACCCCCCAAACCTCCCTCCTGAAATAATAAACGGCCGCGATGAAAGTTCCGGCTTCGAGAAACAGCCCAAAGGCGTAGGCCTCGCTGAAGGTCAATCCGAAGAGGTAGGTCGAAGCGAATATCACCTGAGTCTTGCTGCTTATCGGGAGCCACTCACTGACTCCCTGGACAACGCCCAGTACAATCCCGAGGAGCCAGTTGGCCAAAACTGAACCGGGCCCCTGATTACGAGATTAAAGGGTTCGTTTCATCATTGGACGAGACAGGGCAAGCGAGCTTGGTATCCTTAAAGAGACGGCTATGAATGCCGACTAAGACCCTCGGTGCAGAACGCAACTGTTACCAACGTCTTTTGGGGGCTTTTCCTTTTCTGGTTCGGCATAGTAGCGGCTTACATGAAGGGGGATTTCGGGGCGACGATCAATTCTCCCCTTTTTGCAATAGGTACAGGAGTTCTCTTGCTTTGGCTGAACCTTGTAAGGTCGCTCCTGCGGCTAAGGCTGAGTATCTTGACGATTGGCCTCGGGGCCCTTCTGACGGGGGCGAATCTCATTGTGTTATGGCTTAACTTCACCATCCCATTCCTTCCTGAATTATTGATGATAGCCGGTTTGGCCCTTGTAATAGGGGCCTTTAGGACTAGGAACTTTCAAACATTCTGAAAGAGGCCGCCGCCTTCCTTAGAATCCAAAGGGAATGCCATGAGACCTTACGTGGATGTTGTAGAGTTCCTTATATTGAGTGACGAAGCCGCAGGAGGGGCACTGCAGCAGATTGCCTGGAAGTTGTGATTTTTTCCTTCCTCGTGACCTTGCGAGGGGGTCGGGTGAATGGACAAGAATGTAACCTCCATCACGCTCAACAGAATAGTGCTGGGCATCCTTACGTCTTGAGACGAATTGTCGAACTATGCCCTCTACTTCTAATGGGTCAATTCTCCCTACGTTTATTAGATCAATCACTATTTTGGAGTCTTGAATCAAGGCAATCGCAGCTCCGCGGAGACCTTCCGAAACGGCGCTTGCAAGCGCGATTTGTTCGTCAAGGGTGAGTTCAATGCATTCGATAGCTATCATCATGCATCCTCTGCATCGAGAACACTGGGAGGACTAGCTAAACCCACTTCAAAAGTGTCTTTCGGCGCAAGATTGCAAGTGCGCCGATGGATGCTGCCACTGCGACATCAATGTTGATATCGACATCGACAAGGGTGACTAGTCGCCTGGCGAACCACCCTGTGTGGTCCGACGAGCGATTCAAAAGTCCAGTCAAGAATTTGATTCCCTGTAAGGACACTTTGATGATAGTATGATAGAGCAAGCCTCATATCGAGAGAAAGAGCATCCACATGCCCCTTGCAAGAATTCCCCGTTTCCCTCTTTCAAGGCAGCGACACTTCAAGGCAATTTTTCGCCATATTACTGATTCTCATGATGTTGGCTCCCACAATCTCCTTCGCTGGGTCGATTCAACCGTCGAGCCCACCGCTAGGGCGATCGGCCCAACAGGATCCCCCGCAGGTTGCGGTCAAATCCTGCATCAATGGAACTAGTTCGCTGAAGCCTGCTGCTCTGCGTATCGCATTTGTTGCGCCGACCTTCACCCTTACGCCCTACGCGAACTTCAAGCAATCTTTCTACGCGTTCTATATCAAGTACATGCATTCCGACTACTACAGGATTACAGCAGACTTGAATTGGTTGCGAACACGCGTCGTAACTTTGGGAAACTGGAGCTCCCCAGCCCTGAATGACGAACAGCCACTTCACCGCTTCCTAACGTCCGACGTCGCTTCAAAGTGCGGACTTATCATGGGGCAGAACCTGAATATGATTGACGATGTTGGAGTCCACCAGGGAGTTTTGTTTGTGGGCAGTGTGCGCCAGTACGACGTTCTGATACTAGGACACGAGGAATATGCGACCCGAGCCGAATACAACCAGTTCAAGCATTTCGTCGCTTCGGGAGGCAGGATTGTCATGATGAGTGGAAACACATTCTGGGTTGAAGTGAATTTCACCAAGTCAACTGGAATTGAAACCTTCGTGGCGGGTCACGGGTTCGAATTCAACGGTGCCTACGCCTGGAAGAGCACCTACGAGCCATTCGACAAGGAGTCTGTGGGTTGGTTCGGGAGCGCCTTCGCTCTGGGAACGCCCCGCCTGCATGGAGCCATCGTAAACAATGTGAGCCATATCGGACAGGCAATCAAGAGTCTCTTTCACAACGACCTCGTATTCACGAATTACACCTATCCCCACAACGAAGTGAACTACCTCGGCAATTTTACGAACACCCAGGTGATTGCCCGATTCTATGTTGTCTACGCAAGTGGCGACTCGAATTTCAAGATGCCATTGCTTCCTGTAGATTCCTACGCGCACAGGTACATCAAGGGAGAAGTGGTCTGTCTCTGCGTGTTTGGAGAGAATCTGATATCGCGCGACCC
>DASYXJ010000016.1:0-43314 GCA_035935095.1 Nitrososphaerales archaeon
GCGAGGACTACTCCCGAAGCAGTCAGGTAGCCGGTGACTCCGAAGCCCAGGCTCGGGTTGATCATGACACCCACACTCGTGTCGAAGTGCGTGAGGTTCAGAGAGGGCTGGGCTTTCCCGTTGGTCACCACGGCCATCAGCGGTTCGACATCGGGGACGAAGTACTTGACGACCACGTTGATTCCCGAAACGCCGAAGTGGCTCGCGACCTCCTGCTTGTGCGACGCCACGTAGTCTGAGAACCATGCGAGCTCTTGGGGACCGTAGGGTGAGATGTTGGCCAGCGGCAGGCCACTCCTGTTCGCCATCCAGACGTTGAAGGAGGTCTGGTCCGTGTTGAGAAGGTAGATTTCCGCATTCCCCGGCTTGGTGCTCATGTTGAAGAAGTACATCTGCTGCGGGCTCGCGGGATTCCAGCTGTTCAGCACAGTGTAGGTCCCGGCTGGGACTACATCGACATTCCCACATTGGTAGGGCAAGCCGTAGTAGCACTGGTTGGCGTGAAAGCCCGATACCGTTGAGCTGCTCATGTATGAAATCAGGCCGAAGGCGAGCGCTATCGCAACCAGCAGAGTGCCCGCGCGAAAGATGACGGTTGCCTTCGAGCTTCTGTCCATCACGCCTCGGCCCTCTTCACGAAAAGAAGCGCACCGACGGCTAGAAGGGCCAGTGAGAAGAGAAGGTTCGCGGTGAGCAGCCCGACCGCCTGAGAGTAGGTGGGCACCGGGACATTGTACCCGATCCCAATCCACCCGCTTCGGCTGCCGAAGTAGCTCGAGAACGCGTAGGCCGGGTTGAGGAAGAAGGTTGCCCAGACCAGATTGGGGTACCCTGCGGAGTAGCCGATGCTGAGCAGGAGGGAAGAGAAGATCAGTATGGAGAAGTATGCCACCAAGCCTAAGGCGAAGGGGACGCCTCCCGACTTGGCCCACAGAACCGCCAGGACGACCAACGCAGCAATCAGTAGCGGAGTGGTGAGCGAAGCCAGGAACCCGAGCAATAGGCTTCCAAAGCGGGCGAGGGCGAAGCCGGGGGCGATGAGGAAGACGACAGAGAACTGGGCCAGCGTCAGTAGGCCCAGCGGCACGAGCAGCGACGAGACGACGCGGGCCAGGAACGCCTTCCCTCGGCTAAGGGGGTAGGTGAGGAAGGTCTGCATCGTCCCCTTCTCGAAGTCGTTGCCCCAGCCCGAGGCCACGTTCTTCAGGATCAGGACGACGAGGATTAGGCTGGTCAGCGATATCCCTGCAGGCCCGACCATGTAGGAGAACGCAGAGGACTCGTCCCCGTTGGACACCGATGAGAATAGGAGCACGACCGAGAAGAAAAGGAATGCTGATGCTTCGAGCAAGGGGAGCCGGTGGTCCAAATGGAGAAAAATCGCTAGCAGCTCGGTGAATGCTGCGCTCCTGCGCTTCTTCGGCTCACTCAGAGAACTCATGCTGCCTTTCCTCCATTCCCTTGGTCTGACGAAACGGCTTTCCTGAACAGTTCCTCCAAAGAAGCGTTCTTCGACTCGATGCCGTACAGCTTGGCGTGGACCTGGGCCGCTAGCTTGGGGATATCCAAGTAGAGCTGGCCCTCGGGCGCCTCCACCTTCGTTTCCACGACCAGGTTCTCCCCTGACACCTCGACCGTGACGACGTAGTCCAGGGACCTGATTTCTTCTGCGAGTTTGCTTGGGTTATCGGTTGTGACCCGCACTACCTCGGCCCCGAAGGTTCGATAAAGGTCCTGGAGGTTCCCGCTGCCGACCATCTTCCCCTTGGATATTATCACCGCAGTGTCGCAGACTCTGCTAAGTTCGGGGAGGAGGTGGGAGGAAATCAGGAATGTTGTACGCCTCTCCTTGTTGAGGGAGACAATTAGCCCTAGGACTTCATTCCTCACCTGCGGGTCTAAGTTCGAGGTCGGCTCGTCAGCAACTACGAGCTCGGGCTCGTTGATAAGCGCGTGGACTAGCGCGAACTTCTGGAGCATCCCGGCCGAGAGCTTGCCTATCGCCCTGTCCTTGGCCGAATCCAGCCCAACACGCTTCAGGTCGGCAAGGGCCTTCGAAGGAGGGTATCCGTGCATCCGCGCTATCCTGGTGAGGTAGTCTTCGACCTTCATGCCGGAGGGGAAGTGCGGCTTCTCGAGCACCACGCCGACCCGCTCGGCGACGCGCGGGTTCCCCCACGGGCGCTCACCGAATAAGAGGACTGAGCCTTCGTCTGGCCTCAGAAGTCCGAGTATGATCTTGATCGCGGTTGTCTTCCCCGCCCCGTTCGGGCCTATCAGGCCCGCGATGGCGCCGCTCTCGACCTCGAACGAGAGCCCGTCGAGAGCCACCACTTTTGAGAATCCTTTGCAGAGACCCTGACTTTCAATGACCTTCAAAGGTCACTCCCATTGAGGTCGCACTTTGTGCCTTCGATATTAAAGCAGGCATAGACTTGCGTTGCACGGCTGCGATTCAACCTAGACCTATGACCTGACATACTCGGCAAAGATACGGCGCTGGGCTGCTCTCATCACTTCAGACAGCGTTGAGACAGATACTCCCAACTCCTTTGCCAACATCATACTGTCAGTCCTTCTGGGATAATCGAAGTATCCCAGCGAGAATGCCTTTCGAATCACTTCCTCCTGTCTTCCTGTCAGCACACCTTTGTCCGAAAGAGGAGTCACTCTCTCTATCCTAACATCACACTGGTGCTTTGCCAACTGATCAATCAGAGTTCCAATGCTTCTGTTATTGTCCGTAATGAGGAGCCACTTCATCCTTCCCTTGCGAATCTCAACTGGGAAAACCATGAAGGACTTCGACCTGATCAGTGCCTCGCAAGCCTTGCATCTTACCACATCGACGGTGAATACAGCGATGCCATCCTCTCGGCTCTGTAGTTTGATTCGTCCGACCGAGGGGTGTCTTCTTATTTCATCGATGATTCCATCCAGCAAAGGCTCGTCTCCCCTGATGGTCACAAGCCCCCATCCTCCCTTGCCGGTTTGCCCGCCAACCTGGCAGGTGAGGTCGACGTCGTGATTCTCTGTGACCGGTGTCACCCATAACTCCGGAATGCGAATGGAGAGTAGGGCCTCTATCAATTGTTCTAGGGTTTCCTCCCGATGTATATTCCGTATCCAAGATATTCATGCATTTCTGCGAAGAGCTGATTTATCTCTCCGACCTTCTGCCTTGTTGCGCTGTCAAAGACGGACTTCAGCGCAATTCGTGCCGCAGAGGCAACTCCTTCGTTCCTAAGCATTTCGGAGAACCCAAATCTGATTTTTCGCACTTGGTCGTGGACGACTGAGAGGCCAGACTCGTCCATGGCTGCAATCCAACCGCTTCGGGTCTCGGCGTTTACGGCTGCCCGACAGAGGACGCTTCGAACTTTTTCGACCATGTGGGCAGTCGGGGGGAGAATCCAGGTAAGCTCCAACACCCCTACGAACCCACCTTTCTTCACCCTCCGAGTGATCTGTCGCAATGCCCTTCGTTTGTCTGTGAAAATTAGAACAGCCTGGGCGATGGCTCCGTCAAATGTCTCCTCTTCAAATGGCAGTTCATGCAGGTCCGCCAATCTGAAGGCAATTCTGTTCCCGATTCCTCTGTTTTCCGTCATCAGTTGTGCTTTGAATAGTGCGTCTGCGTCGACGTCGACTCCGACTACCCTGCAACCATATCTTTCAGCCAGAAACCTAGCAGTACTGCCTCGCCCACATCCAGCATCAAGGATTATGGCTTCATTTGAGATGTCGCAAGCCCTTGCGACGAGGGCAGTCGCCTCAAGGCCGCCCGGGTGAAGAACTTTCATGCCAAGTCTCTTCGACATGAATTGGAATGTATCGCAGTCTTCTGGTGGACAAGTCTTGCCATCCGTTTCCGTCTGTTTGGTGCTCAACCCCATCGCGTCCTACCTACCGTGCACTGGTCGAAAGAAGCTATTCCCGAAAGGCATCGGGAGCGTAATTATGCCATCCAGGCCGGGTACTCGTGTCGGAAGGGAACCAGGGTTCACGCATCGAGAAGTTGATTTTTCGCAAGGAGAAGCTTGACAACACCTCGGATTGGTTCAAAAGAAGCTCGAAACTGCCCCGGCCGGGAACGGGGAACCCATATGGGTGCCCTTTGGTTATGGCTAGATGTTTGGGATGGCGACCACACTGAGGCGGCGATGTGATTGTGTCCTTATCTTGGCTGTGCGGCCGTTGGGATTTCACATCCCCTCGCTTGGCGAGGGCGAAGCGAATTGGACCCGTTTATCCTGGCTTCACTTTTTTGAATGTGCTTTGACTACGTGAGCGTCTCTCTGCTTCGAACTCGGGAAGACCTCTCCACACGTTTTACATTTACAGGCCATATTGACTCTAAAGGAAGAAACTCAGCATAACTATTTACCCTTTTGTCTCGCTCGTCTTGCCAACCTATGAGCGCGGACCTTCAGCAATTTGCGCTCAAGCTCGAGCCAATCCGGTTCTGGCATTCGTCTCAATCTGACGCAACAGCAGAGTCAACGGGGATTGGATGAAAGTACTGTGCGGTCACCGGGACTCCGAAGTATGGAGAGACTGCTAGAGGCCAGGGTAGGGTTCGAATCCTCCGTGATTCGACTCCAGGGACTCCCGATTCATCACTGCTGTTGTGGGACTACCATCCACCTTAATCGGTGAAGGGACTCTAGACTTTTTTTAGAGCTGCTTCCTGACCGCCAAGAACCTTCCGAACTTTTGATGAACCCGAAAGCCTGAACGTAGGTACATGTTCAAAGATCCGTGGTAACCCAGGTTCTCGTCTGGTATCCGATAGGGATTGTCACTCTTCAGCTCTGGATTCCGGGGATAACCTTCCGCCGTTGCAAGTCCCCAACTCTGAATCAAGCGGCAAGCAGACTGAAGGAGCTTCGGAGCTATACCCGACTTTCGGTATCTAGAGGAGACAACGAAACATGTCAAGGAGCCAACCCTCTCGTTTGGGTCCTCAATTGCCTGTTTGAAGTGTCGTGGGTTGACATAACTATTTCTCGGTGCCACGTTACACCAGGCAGCCGCTCTTTCATCGACGAAGGCGAGGAGGCCAGTTGCCTTTCCAGACTCGATGTTGATTCTTCTGGATTCCCTGTTTTCCAATCTTTTGTTAGGAGAAGCGTTGATTACGCTCTCTTCACGGGGGTCGTCGTAGAACGTACAGTAGCAACCTCCCCACCACGGGTTCTCACTGGACTTGAGCCAGGGATCATTGTCATAGATGTCGTCGAATAATTTGAGATAGTCTCCTGCAAGCTCAGGCTTCAGCTCTCGAATTACGATTTGACCGGTCATCCAAACATACTCTGGGTCACGAACCAATAAATGGTGCGGAGGCCATGTTAGTTAGCAGGAATTGCCCAGGCTTGGAGTCGGGCACCCATGCAGATGCACAGACAAATAACATGATTACGAAAAGTTGGGGTCGAAGGGGTTCGGGCCGCTGGTCTAGTCTAAAATAGGCCGGGCCTGACATATCTCACGTTGTCGGGGCAGGCCAATCATCCCTTCCAAGCTTTTCCTAACGCCTATCTGGAAACCGATGAGCCTCCTAACCGCATTCATTGGGACAGAATCACAGTGATCGTGGGAATGCTTGGGACGGTGTATTTCGGACTGACGATACTCGCACTAACCCTGTTTGACAGCGATTACAATCCCGTCAGTCAGGCTGCGAGCGACTACGGAGTTGGCCGATTTGCTGTGGAAATGAACCTCGGGTTCTTCGTAGGTGGAATCGGCCTGATCGCGGTTGCCTGGGCCATCGGCCGGAAGGAGACGAACGTCAGATCAAGGGGTGGGTCCGCCCTCTTCTTCGTCGCTGGTCTGGTGCTAATCATGAATTCCTATTTCACGACGAACATCGAAGGGGGCCCTGCCACCATCCATGGGACAATCCACGGTCTCGGTGGGTTCGTATTCTTTGTCACAGCGCCCATTGGTGTTATTCTTGTCTGCCGCAAGTTCGGCCGTGGCAGACTTTTGACAGCGGTCCTTGGATTGGTTATTGGATTCTTCCTGCTCGCGATAGGAGGTCTCTCAGGCCTTGCTGAGCGCGCTATTCTTCTTGTTATCTTTGCAACAGTCATACTCGCATCGCTTGAGCTAGCTGGGTTCTCAAGAGTTGCACCTGTAGCTCAGGGCCAGTCTTCTGTCGGAGCGAGGCCCTGGGCAGCGACCCAAGGCGCGGCGAAGCATTGCATGGCGAATTTGGCGGACTCTTCAAATTGAGAGTTGGAGAATACCGCGTCGTCTATGCGCTGGCCGACCGAGAGGTTCTGGTGCTCAGAATCAGACACAGGGGTAAAGGTTACGACTGAAAGGACCGAACAATCGTCAACGGCCGGGAAATCTCGTCCTCGCGACTAGGCATTCGGGTTACCTAACCAGCAGCCCCCGATGTCAGAAGAGCATTGGAGCCCCCATCCCAAGGCCCAGGAGTAACTGGTCAGGGAGAAGTAGAGGTGATAGGTCGCCCTTCCTTGAGGGGAGGCTCGACCGATGATGCTCCAATGGCATGGGAACGGAGTGCTGCAGATGATCATCTGCGAGGTGCTGAAGTCGCCGGGAAAGATGGGTAGAAAGAACGCTGCTGCGAAAGCGACCACTACCACAATGATGACGACCTTGTTCCTAGGTCTCAATTCAGTCTCAGTTGGAAGGGTTATCCTCACCCAATGGTGACGCTCTCCTGTAGAAGACATCCCCACTGGAATCGGGAAACCTGACCAGGAGCCCCTGGGATGCGAGTTTGTCGCAGGCAGCCTGTACTTGGTCGGGGTCCAGGTCCACCTTGAACCTGGTTTCAACTGCTTCTTCGATTTCGAATACTCCCTTCTCCTGCATGTCCGACAGGACGCGGATTATCTGGCCCTCCAAGCTGTCAGTCGACGGAGGGCTTGGGAGGGGAACTAACTTCTGCGTCCCTGCCTTCAGATTTGTGATGATAGGGACCCAGTCGTTCAGATTCCGTTTCCTTCGTCCGATGAGGCCCTCCGTGAAGACCATGGTGTGGTCGCCATCGTTGTCTTTCCATGTCAACCTCAGACTCGGTCTCTCAACGCCTCCCCGGTGTCCTGCAACCAAAGAAACAGAAGTGATTGGGACGAAAACGTTGGGGCTGCTCGTCGGAATGCTTGCCAAGTCTTCGACTTCGGAATAGACGAGGCGGAACTTCGACAGGGGGTTGAGAGCTGCTCCTGGCAGGTCCTCTTCTTCTTCATTCGTACAAACGAAAATCAATCTTTTGTTTGTGAGGACTAGGGTGCCTTCTATGGTTCCGACTCCGAACTCCGCTTCTAGTTCCTTCGCTCCGCCCGCGCTTCTCATCGTAACCCCCTGTTCTTGAGCCAGGATTACCTCGTCGTTTTGACTGCTCAATGAAAGCGAACCGAGTCTACTCTCAGAGTGATATAAGTGATGATAGACCGGACGCGGCATCCGGACGGAGGCGAGATGAACGTGATTTGCGAATTTAGTGGGCCTCGATGACCTCATGATACCAGCGCGTTCTTTCCTAGAGAAAACGTACCACGGAATGAAAGTTACCGTTTGACCAACGCGAACGTTGATGGGAAGGGTTCGGTGGATGAACTTTAAGAGCAGTTGGGCGTCGCTTTGTCAGGGACTAAACCAATGAGGCCCAGACGAGGTTCGCGAAAGGTGAAGGAAAGCTCGGTTTCCGTCCTCCCGGCGAACAAGGCCCCCTGGAAGGATCTAGAGCTCGTAGTCGGTAAGGCAAGATGTCATGGGGCCCTGTGCTATTGTCAGCGATTCAAAATCGCCGAGTCGGCCTGGAGGGCGACAACCGATTATGAACGCGCCAGGCGACTGCACGACCAGACGAATTGCGGACACCCAAAATCTGAAAAGACCAGCGGACTTCTCGCCTACATCGGCAATGAGCCTGTCGGCTGGTGCTCCGTTGGACCCCGTCCCAATTACCCCTACATCACCGATGCCCGGATGGTTGCGAAGAAACGTGGTGAGGACAGAACCGACAAGAACATCTGGGCTGTAGCGTGTTTCTTGACCCGCACCCAGTTTCGACGCATGGGAGTCAGCCAGGCCCTTGCAGCAGCCGCTGTAGACTTCGCACGAACACATGGAGCCCGAGCGATTGAGGGATATGGAATGGTGACAGAGAAAGGGAAGGAAATAACGTGGGGCGAGTTGCATGTAGGCAGCCGGAGCGTTTTCACCGCTGCAGGATTCCGAGAAGTGGCCCGGCCCTCCCTTAGACGGGTCGTGACGCGTTTTGACTTCTGAGGAGAGCTCCTATAGATAGCGGGCCCGACGGGGGCAAGTCGTCAAAGAAATTCAGAAATGAAGCCAATCAGAAGCTCGTTGAACTCGTCGGGCTTGTCCAGGTTCGTCATGTGTCCTGCTTGTTTCACGACATGAAGCGTCGCATGGGGCAATGCCGCCTTCAGAGGCCTCCCGTACTCTTCCAAGGGGAAGACGGTGTCCCACTCGCCCCAGACGAGTAGCACTGGAATCTCTAATCCCGATAGTTTGGTTTTCTCTTGTTCCGGAATACGATACACTGACGGGCTTATGAGGACCATTGCGCCGACTCGCCTTGGCTTGGATAAAGTGTAAGCTAGCGCGAATCCTCCTCCCATCGAGGGGCCGACGAACGCAAAGGGCCAGTCATCGACGTCGAGTGCCTCGATGATCTTATCGATTACAGTGATGATTCTATCCGGGTCGCTCTTCAAGACTTTGGGGCTCAGTTTGTCTGACATCGATCCCTTGCCCGCAGGAAGGTCTACCGCGAAAACTCGGTAACCTCTCGAAGAGAGTTCCTCGAGCGTCTTTGTCTTCTTCCAAGAATCCGGCGAGGAACTGTTGCCGTGAAAGAGAACGACAGTCTTGCGTCCGTTGTCGTCGCCAACCAAGCCGCCTACGTTGGTCCAGTACCTGATGGAAAGGCCTTCGACTTCGATCCTATCTTCTGGCACTTTCCATAGGACATCCTGTAGCAGATTATCTAAGCCGTTTGGACAGACCAGGCACGCATGCAGTTTTGGTGGTGTTGGACGCGAATTGGATTCTGGTCAACCTACAGTGACCAAGACTTCCAGCGCATAGGAAAGCGGATTATTAGTTGTAGATACCCCGAAGAAGTAAATATCGTAGGTACTGGGACTGATGTTGAATACGGGGACGTAGAAATTCATCGTTTGATTGGTTGTCAGGCGGGCACCCCCCGTTTGCACTGCCACTGTCTCCCCCGTGTTGATGGTTTTCCAGACAGTGAACATGATTACGTCCCCGTTGCCTGCACATGAGTCAAAAACTGTAACATTGATGAATTCCCACCTTCCAAATGAAATCAACGAGGGATATCCAACAAAATCGAAAGTTGCTGCGCCAAAACATTGATTTTGGAAACCCGCATAAACGAGTCTTTGAGGTCCAGCTCCAACAGCTAAGAGTGGCGCCGCGGAGTAGAGAGCTAGGAAGAACGCTACCAATAGCGAAAGCGAAGCCGCTCTCTCTCGTCCCGTGGAATTGACCCTCATCAGCCGCGTTGGTATCTGGCCCTTGTCTTTATTCCTCATCCACCACGCCCAAGGGGTCCTCGTCACTGGCATAGATTGGAATGTGACCGGTTGTCGGCAAACTTCGTCAAGAAATACTGTGGGCCCTTTTGTGTGGACTGAAATACGATGGGATCGCCCCCTTTCCTTCGGGAGATGGGCGTTCAAGTATTCGAGACCACGGTGGTCTCATCCCGCCGCCTCACAGCCACAACGCATGACATCGAGGTGAAGAAACCGGATGGGTTCTCCTTTCGTCCCGTGCAGTTCACCTTTCTTGGACTGAAGACTGACCAAGGCCTAGATGTTCGACCGATGTCTCTGGCGAGCTCCCCCACTCGTCCGAATCTCGAATATGGGGTGCGTCTCTCTGAATCCGCGTTCAAACACGCCTTTGCTGCTCTACAACCCGGGGACAGCGTCGTGCTGCAAGGGCCGTTCGGCCATTTCGTCCTTGAAGAGAAACGCCCTGCCGTACTGCTGGCTGGAGGGATAGGGATCACCCCTCTGAAGGGGATGGCCGAATATGCTTCGGACGGGGCCCTACCCATTCCTGTCAGGCTCGTCTACAGCAACTCTGACGAAGAAGACATCGCATACCGCAGCGAGCTGGAGGAACTAGAAAGACGAAATCCACACTTTCGCGTCATTCATACCATTACAGGCAACGATGTCCCGAAAGGATGGAAAGGTCTCATGGGGCGGATCGGCAAGAGGCAACTCAAAGAGGCGACAAAGGGACTCGCCCGACCAGTCTACTACGTGTGCGGGAAACCAGGCATGGTCATGGCCATGATGCGATTGTTATCGGAGGTCTCCGTTCCTGAGGAAGATGTCAGAGTCGAACTCTTCCGTGGTTACTAGGGTTTCTCTCGCAGGCTGCCCATATCAAAACTAGTGTCATGTCTGGAGGCCTCATCTCACCAGGTTACTCAGTAGGCCTCCGTAAACATCGAGTGTTGCGACGCCTGCTGCCAAGGGTGAATCAGCTTTGATTTCCGCCGCATTGAGAAGGAAGTCTGACTTGGGAATGTTCGTGGTCATTGATTTGACCAATTTTCCATCTATGTAGAAGTCCACCTGTTGCCCGGGGACCACTATTACTATCTTGAACATGTGAGGAGTAGTTGAATTCCAAGCCACCAAGGCGAAACTCTTGACGCCGTTCGTTATCACGGCGACCTCCTGAACGCCACCTTTCATCTCGAATTCTATCGCGTTAGTCCCTCCCGGAGAATTCTCAAGCACCATCGGCCAGATTGTGTGATACTTGTCGTGTGCTATGCTGTTCGCTATGGCGCTCCATGAAACAGAGTTGCCCGGAATGGTGGCGTTGAAGGGGTTAGTGGCAAGTGCGGCCTCGACGCCGCTATTTGCGTCCGTCTCCGTCAGGCGCAGGTAAGTCAATCCGTCTTTTCTCTCGCCGAATGAAGCAAGTGCGGTCCCCCAGGTCCGTAACAGAATCGAGGGGTAACCTTGTCGGAGTGGGCTAACGGTGTCCAATTGGCTTTGAAGCGAACTAATGTTTGCTTGGAGTCGTGAGAGTTGGGAGTTCAGCCTAGCGTTTTCCTGTTGGAGTTGACCGCTTACGGTGTAGGTGTAATATGCGATCCCTCCGACTGCCAAGACCACCACCAGCACCATCCCTAAGACGGCCCGGGATTTGGTGGCTGTGGTTGCCAAAGGCTCACACTGTCTGTCTGTGCTTTTTGTCTGGTCACTCTAAAGGGTTCTACCGGTGACGGAATATGCCTAACCTATAGCGAGTAGAGCCTTATGTTTTCTCCACTCCCGCTGCTGCTAGCCGCGGCTTCAGTTGGAATTCTCCATATGTCGGCTCCAGATCATTGGGCGACGTTAATCATTCTGGGACGCATCTCAAAATGGAATCGGACTCACCTAATGGGGGTGGGCGTCATGACTGCAGTAGGGCATGTGGCCCTTTCCGTTTTGCTAGGATTTGCTATCCTTGAGGTGGGGATTGTTATCTCGCAGCAGGCCTCAGTCTACATCACAGAGGGAACCGGGGTGATAATGGTCGTGGGTGGACTGGTCTACGGAACGAAAGAGTTGTTGTCCAACAAGCGTGAAGATTACGAACGGGAGGTCCTTGAGGGAGTCTCGAGGAGGGAAGGGAACCTCGGAAAGCGTTTCCGCTATTTTGCGGTCCTAGGTGCTGCGCTTTCGCCCGACTTGAGCATTCTCCCCATCTTCTTGTTGGCGGCGCCCATTGGTCTAGGTTTCGCTTTTGACACAGCGATCGTGTTCGCCATCGCGTCTGTCCTGGCTCTGTTGGTATTCTTGCTCCTCGGGTCAGCTGGTTTGGCAAAGGCCTTCGAAAAAATCCCGCCCAAGTATAGTGGCGTGATGGTTGGTATTATAATCGCTGTCGTCGGTCTGTACATACTTCTCGCGGGCTGAGGCCCTGAGTCGAAGCCCTATCTTTCAGTTACCTGAGTTGGTTTCAGGTAAACTCTTCGGTATACCCAGGAGTTCCCGAACCTCTCGCGTTTGACGTATTGTTTGTCGGCTAAGCGGGCGAGGTAGGTGGAGATCGTGCTGAGCTTGACGGGCTGGCTATACCTGTCTTCGAATTCCCGGGCCACGTCGGATGACGAGAAGTCCCCTGCTGCAAACGATGTTTCCAAAAGCGTCTGCACTTTGCCGAAGAATGTCCCTTCGTCGGGAGCGTGAGGCGTGTGCTCCAGCGACTGGTCCATCAGCTCAAGCGCGTCCATGGTCTTCATCAGATCGTTACGAGAAACAGGCCCTTCTACTATGTGGAAGCTCCTGCGCCCACGTTCGTCCTCCAGCTCGAACTTCACGCGCTTCAGCAAGTCAACTACTTGTCTCCAAGCTGCTGGCGACCCCCAAAAAAGTGGTTAAGGTGTGAACTTGTGAACAAGTCTGTGAGTTTGTTTGACGCTGTATTGATAGCGTATAGGGGGTTCACTAAAGTTCACCAAGACCAATTTTGAAAGAGGCGTGGACTGTCTCCAATGGAAACGGGGGGGTCGGAATCAGGCGTTTCGCAGCTTTTGAGGTTGCACTGGTTCCAGTGGAAATACTGGGCTTCCCGTTGAGCTGACCGGGGCTGTATGTTCACCGTGGTTCACTGGCTTACCCCCACCCCAGGCCTTCCACTGGAACCTGTTTCCCCTTCGGATCCCGCAGGCCGTGAACGTTTCTCCAACAATCCGTGACCAAGCTTAGACCCCAAAGCATATCCAATCCAAACCGCCTAGCGAGAACGGGCTTCTTTTACTTACGTTAGACTAACTTCGCTCTAGGGTTTCTTGGAGTGGAATAACAGGAAAGGTAGGGGTGGGGCCCTACTAAACAGACCCGTTCACCCCGTCCAGCTCAACGACAATCGACTCTCCCTCTCTTCTAACTGGAAACGTCCTGACTCTAAGAGGAGGAATCACCTCGAATGACCCCGTTCGTATATCGTAGGTCCAACCATGCCAAGGACACGTGATATTGTAGCCCTCAAGCTGTCCTTCTCCCAACGGACCTCCCCTGTGTAGGCACGTATTTTCAAGTGCGAAGAACTCGTCTTTGACTCTGAAGACGGCTAGCGTCAGTCCTTCGGTCCTGACGATCTTGGCCTTCCCATCCTCGATTTGATGGGCGTCAGCAATTTTGACAATCTTACTCAAAGACTATCCTCAGGTCAGAGTGTGTTTTCCACTGACTTCGATGGGCTCCTGATGCTCAGGATGCAAATGCTTCTCTGACTCCAGAGTCAACCATTCCTCCAGGGCTCCAACCTGCCTGTTGCCTGCATTAAGGGCGTCCAACTCCTTCTTGATGAGCCGAACGGCTACCAGGATGACATGCTCTATGTGATCAACCTGAGTCTCAGTAGCGTGTCGCGGGTGTATCTCCATGACATACTGTATATCTTCCTCGAGATGTTCGATTTGGGATATGATGCTAGCCGTGGTATGCTCTACTTCGACCGTCAGGACATTGTTGTAAACGCCGAGCAGCATCTCCAAGTCTGACTGGAAGGATTTCAGTCGAGACGCGTAGAGCTGCGCTATCTCGCGCGACATGGCCTTCTTCTCCTCCATCGATGTCCGCACGTCAATGGCTAAGGTTATCAAAAAAGTCGTCAGAGACCCCACGCCCAGCTTAGACTTCAGCCTCTCCTTGGCGGTGATTTCTATCGGCTTCAGCCTGTTTCTCTCATTCCGTTCAACTATCCGGTCGACTACAAGGTAAGTAACAGGCAACGTCAACGCGAGGCCTACGAGGGCCCCGATTACACTGAGGTCAATTTCATCCAGTGTTATCGGCAACGGGACCAAGGTGGAGCCGCGACTGTGATTAATCTATAGTTGCCTATCGCGTCGATGCAGCCATACGCCAACCAAGCTGACAGAGACGCCTAGGATTAAGACGGCCAGGCCTATCATCAGATTGTCGAAGGCGAGAGGCAAAACCGACAGGCCAGTGATGCCGATTCCTAGATAGACGGTTCTCTCACCATTTCCTAGCTCGAGCAATTCGTCTCTGAGTTGTTCCCAGTAACGGACTGCGAGGAACAACATGATGGCGACACCAAGACCGACCACGAAGACGACATACGTCAATTCAGAACGGTAGTCCCCAAAGGTCAGCAGGAGGCCCGTCTCGTCCCCCACCAGTCCGAGTCCCAAGCCAAAGATTACTGCGTAGGCCCTGTCGTGTTCGGGCCTGTTCGAAGCAATCCCCAGCCACCCCGCCACGGCCAGCATCAGAAGCCCATACCAGAAATGGTGGAAGTGTATCCCCGACGATTGGACGACGACACTCGGGTATACCGTCGCGAAGATCCTGGCAGCCGAGAAACCAACAACGAAGGAGAGCAACGCGAGGAAGGCCAGACCCTGTGCAGAGCTTTCCATGACCCGAGGCCGAACCTTCGACGACGCCGGGGAACTCATTTGCATAGACCTTAATTCCCTCTTGCGAACCGACGCCTCCAAATGTCTTTTTCCGCAGACCTCGCTTGGGAGCGCGTCAAGACACTCGCCCCGTTCCCTGCGCGGCTCGACTCATACTACCAGGACATACTTTCGCAATACGAAGCCGCACACCGGGCCGCCTCGGCCGCCAGGTCCAAGGGCCTCGACCCGCGTGATGTCGTCGAGAGCAAGACGGTCTTCGACTTGGCAGACAGGGTAAACCAGATGCTCCGCCTCGATCAGTTCGAGGGCCTAGTCGGCAGGCTCCGCGAGCTCCTCCATACCACGTCAAAAGAACGCGCGGCGCTTACGATCTCACAGGAGATAGCCCTAGGAAAATTCGGGGCCCTCAAGAGGCACGAGGCCCTGAGCTACGGGGTCAGGACAGGTCTTGCAGTTATGACCGACGGCGTCACCGTGGCCCCGCTCGAAGGAATCTCCGGCGTCACGATAAAGCAGAACGACGACAACAGCGACTACGTCTCCGTTTCATACGCAGGCCCAATGCGCTCCGCAGGAGGGACCGAGGCCGGGTTCTCCCTGGTCATAGCAGACCTGACCGCCAAGAAGCTCGGCCTGAGCAACTACAGGGCCCGACCAGAGGAGATCGACAGGTTCGCGGAGGAGCTCAGGATCTACGAACGCGACGTCGGCAACTTCCAATACAAGGTGACCGATGACGACATCAGACGAGCAATCTCCAACCTCCCTGTGGAAATCGACGGCATCGAGACAGACCCCATCGAAGTCGTAGTCCACAGGAGCCTGAAGCGGGTCAACACCGACAGGCTCAGGGGTGGCGCCCTCCGAGTCTTGAACGACGGTGTCATTGGCCGGGCCAACAAACTTTCGAAGAAGCTGGCGAGCCTGAACATATCGGGGTGGGAGTTCCTCGACCAGCTCAAGGGGGCCACCCAACAGACCACCAACGAGACCGAGAAGGCAGGGGCCCACTTCGAGGAGGTCATCTCCGGTCGGGCAGTGCTCTCCATGCCACGGAGCAAGGGCGGCTTCAGGCTGAGATACGGCAGGTCGATGAACACTGGTCTTTCGACGATAGGCATTCACCCGGCAGTTGCAACCTTGCTCGACTACCCAGTGGTGACGGGAACCCAGGTGAAAGTCGACATGCCTGGGAAGGCCGCTACCATTGCGTTCGTGGACTCCATCGAGGGGCCGACAATACTGACCAAGGACGGGAGCCTGACGAGGATTTCCACGGTCGCCGACGCAGAAGCAATCCACGACCAACTCGACAGAATCGTAGACCTTGGGGACGTCCTGATCAGCTATGGCGACTTCCTGGAAAACAACAAGACTCTTCCTCCTTCGCCCTACGTACCTGAATGGTGGGTCCAGGACTTCGCAAAAGCGTTGGCAGAGGTCCGCGGGGCTTCGGAAACACTGGCCACGGCCGGAGTCACTCGCGAGAGGGCTTCACAGCTTGTGGCTTCCCCTACCGCAATCCCGTCGGCGGCCGAAGCCATCGCAATCTCCCAGTCGCTCGGAATCCCGTTTCACCCGTCGCATTCTCCGAGGTTCGACCGCGTCAGCCCGAACGAAATCTCAGAGCTGAGGAAGAACTCCAGAATCGAAGGGGCAGACGTGGTCGTCGACGTCCGGTCGAACCAGTCCAGGTGGATTCTCAACGCCTGCTTGATCGAACACAGAATTGAAGGGGACTCTGCCATAGTCGTCGGTGAGCCGGCCATGGTCCTCAGGACCCTCCTCCGACTCAACGAGCCCGAAATTGTCCTCCCTCCGGACGAACCTGATTACGTCAGGAGTCTGACTGGGATTCAGCTGGGGCGCCTGAGCACCACGACGATTGGTGTCAGGGTCGGCCGGCCGGAGAAAGCTATGGTCAGGCGTCTGAAGCCTCCGGTCCACACGCTCTTCCCCGTGGGACTGGCAGGCGGACCATCGCGCGACGTCTTCGCCGCCTCGAAGGAGGGGAGCGTCGAGGTCGAGGTTGCGAACCTCTACTGTCCCGATTGCGAGAAGAGGCGTCTGGGCTCCAAGTGCGAAATCTGTGGCGCGTCGACGGTTCCGTTCAAATCCTGCCCCAGATGTGGCACTACCACTCAGGAGGAGGCATGTCCCAGTTGCAAAACAAAGACAACACCGTTTTCCAAGATGGACTTCGATTTCGCCGCGAAGCTCAGTGACATCAGGAAAAAGATTCCACACAACCAGACCAAGGCAGTCAAAGGGGTCCGGGGCCTCATGAGCGTCTCCAAGATGCCCGAGCCGCTGGAAAAGGGGATCATCAGGAGCAGGCACGACGCCTACGTCTACAAGGACGGGACTCTCAGGATAGACGCAACGAACGCGCCCCTGACCCACTTTAGACCCAGGGACATCAAGGCTGAGATACAAACGCTGGTCCGCCTTGGATATTCTCAGGACAACGAGGGCTTCCCTCTCCAGAGGGACGACCAGATACTCGAGCTGAAGCCCCAGGACATAATCGTCCCGGTCGACGTCGCCGAAGACCTCGTCAGAATGGCACAATGGGTCGACGACGAACTCCAGAACCTCTATGGCCTGAAGCCGTTCTACAACGTCAACGGGCCTTCAGACCTGACGGGGAAGCTTGTCATCGGTCTCGCCCCTCACACTTCCGTTGGTGTCGCTGGCAGGATCGTAGGCTTCTCGACCGCCCAAGTCTGTTTCGCCAACCCCTACTGGCACGCGGCAAAGAGGCGCGACTGCGATGGGGACGGAGATTCCATACTCATGTTGGTGGATGTCCTGCTCAACTTCTCACTCGAATACATACCGCAAAAGATCGGCGGCCTGATGGACACGCCTCTCTTGGTCCAGCCCATCCTTCTCCCGTCGGAGGTGGACGAGCAGGCGCACAACTTCGACATCGCTTCATTCTATCCTCTGGAGTTCTTCGAGAAGACGCAAACGAACCCTGCTGCCGCTTCGCTCACCGACCTCATCGAACGCATCGAGGACAGGCTGGAGGACGAGGACCAGTTCTACGGCTATGGGTTCACACACATGGCCAGCGCCCTGACCATCAGGCGTTCTAGGGGCGCATATTCGACACTCCGCACACTTAACGAAAAGATTTCGAAACAGATCGAAGTGGCTTCGAAGATAGGCGCGGTCTCCACAAAGGATGTGGTCGAGTCCATCATCAAGACGCACCTGATACGAGACATAATGGGGAACGCCAAGAAGTATGCGACGCAGTCGTTCAAGTGCAAGAAGTGTGGGCTGACCATGCGCAGGCCTCCCCTAGCGTGGAAGTGTCCCAATTGCATGGGGGAGATCAGGGGGACTCTGACCAGGGCCTCGGTGGAGAAGTACCTGTACATCGCCCAGAGGCTCGCACGGGACTACGACGTCGACCCCTACCTGAGGTCCAGGTTGGACATGCTCCAGAGGGAACTTGATCAGCTCTTCCAGGGCCCGAGGAAGGCCGACCAGCTCGAGCTGACTGATTTTCTAAAGCCGACCCCTAGTAAATGAGTACGCCGGCGAGTCCCTGAAGGAGTACTTGACTTTCTGGAACCCTCGCCTGAGTTCTTTGGTCCTGCCGACCACTTCGCGCTTCTTCGTCCCGCCCAGAGCTAGGTGCACGACCTCCGCGGTTTCCTTCATCTCAGACTTGCCCATGCCCAGCCGGGTCAGCTCCGCCACCCCCAGCCTTATCCCCCCCGGGTTCGTGTAGTGCCTCCCTGCCTGCAGGTCCCCCGGAATCAGTTGCCTGTTGACTATGACGTTCTGACTCTCGAGAAGCTTCTCTATGACACCGCCGTCGGAATATTTCGTCACGTCCACCGCGACCTGATGTGACATCGTGTAGCCGTTCTTCTCTCCCAGCACATTCTCCCCCAGGTCTGCCAGCCTTCCGGCGAAGGCCTTGGCGTTGGCCACCACGTCTCTGGCGTATTTTCGTCCGTATTGCAGGAATTCCGCAAAGACCATCGCCTTGCCGGCCACGCTGTGGAGGTGGTGGTTGCTGGTGGTCCCAGGGAAAACTGCTTTTTTCAGAGGCTCAGCGAACTCGGCCCCGGCTACTATCGCCCCTCCTTGCGGCCCGAACAGCGTCTTATGCGTGCTGAACGTCATCACCTGAGCTCCTTCACGAAGAGGGTCTTGGAACTGGCCGCCTGCGATCAGACCAGCCACATGCGCCGCGTCGTAGCACACGACTCCGCCCTTGTCTCTTATTGTCTGCGCCAGTTCCTTCACCGGGTGCGGGAACAGGAACAGGCTGGCTCCGAACATGGCCAGCTTGACCGAAGTCAAAGCTGCAATCCTCTTCTTAGTCTCGTCCACATCGATGTTCATCGAGTCCTTGTCGAAGGCGAGATATTCGACGTTGAGCGAGTGGACCAGCCCCGCCGACCCCGAAAAGTCCTTTTTTCCATGCGAGATGTGTCCGCCGTTGGGGATGGAGAGCGCCAGCATCGTATCTCCGGGACCGCTCAGGGCAGAGTAGACCGCGAGGTTCGCCACAACCCCTGATATCGGTCTGACGTCGATGAAATCAGCTTTGAACAACTTCTTGCCCAGGGCAATGGCCTGGAGCTCAATCTGGTCGATGAACTTGCAGCCAGCGTACACCCTCTCCCCGGGCCACCCCTCAGCATAACGGTGCCCAAGGTCAGAAGAGAGTACATCTCTGATGGGCTGCGATGCCACATTCTCGCTGGCTATCATCGGGAGGCTTTCAGAGAACCACTTTTCGTGGGACCGCACTTTGGTAATCACAGATTCGAATTCAGAGTCGTAGGACGGCATAAAATATGACGAATCTCAACGATAATTATGCATTTGGAGTCGCGTGCAAATCAAAGACCAGGCCACCAGGCTCACCGAAAACCGATTCGTGTAATTCAGGCGCTACGCTTAAGAACTCTCAGGCGGGCCGAATTATCGAATGAGCAGCAAGAAGGACAACGCACCCATGCCCGCATCTGGTGCAGGCCTCCTCACATTCTTCAACGAAGAGACCCACGGAGTGAAGATTAGGCCAGAAATAGTCCTCATCGGGTCGGTCTCCCTGATCGCTGCGTCAATTGTCATCAACATCTTCCACTAGGCAGATTCCCAAGACTCGCTCGGCCACTGAAACCCTGGCCAGCAGGTATAGGCACCTTTTCGTCCTGCCGTCGACCCTCACGCTCTTGCTTCTAGGAGGAGCCGTATCGTTTCTCCTCAGCGTGGTGTCCAGAGGGTTCGCCGGGGGACTCTATTTTTTCCCTGTGTTCGCGGTCTTCATACTGTCAGGGTTTGCGGTTTCAAGCGCGCTGCGAATCGCGGACAAAAACACCATAGCAAATTTCAGGCGAACCCAGGCAGTCCTTTTCGCAGGCGAAGTCGCTTGGTTCATCGCCGCCGCGCTGGGAGCAGTCTACGCCTGGTACTCGCAGTCGCCTTACTCCATCACAAACGCTCTGCTTTTCGGTGCCTTCGTGTGCGCGGGGCTCGAATTCATTGTGATAAGCGGGGTCTTTGCGAAGAGCGCGGCCTTTTCACTCGGCCTCGCCGCCTTGCATCCAGCTTCGACCATCGCAATAATCAGGTTGCAGGAGCTCGCCGGCCACTTTGACGTCATCGCCGCTTCGTCCGGTGTGGTCGCCCTTGCCCTGATCTGCGCTTTTCCTCTGATGCTTAGAAGGAGGCAGACGAGCCTCGGCCATGACGCGCTGAGCCTCTTCCGGGCGTTCATGAAGACTTGGGCGGCTGGAGACCCCACAGAGCTGGAGAGGATAATTGCGGACCACTCGGAAGACGTCGAAATCACAACGAAGGTCCTCCGCTTCAGGACCGCGTCTGGAGACACATTTCTCGTACTTCCAGGGGTGCACCCAGGTCCCTTCCATCCCGTGGGGAGCTACGACCTTCCGGGAATGATCAGCAGGTCCTTCAAAGAGCTAGGCCCTGTGATGACCCTGCACAGGCCAGGGGGGCACGAGAGGAACCTGGCGACCAGGGAAGAGACACTGAAATATTCCGTGAAGGTGAGCGAACTCGCTCGGTCGATCATCCCCAAAGCAGACGGAGCCGTGCTCCGGGGGCCCATCCACTCGCAGGTGGGCAAAGCCACTGTAAGTGCGTCGGCCTTCGCCGACGACATGATTCTGACCCTATCATTCGCCCCCCTCGGCTCGGACGACCTTGACACGAAGGTCGAAGCAGATCTCACCAGGCCAGCATCGCAAGCAGGTTTCGACCTTTCAGTTGTCGACGCCCACAATTCAATCGACCACGAACAGGAGTCGCCAGTTACCGACGACCCCGGATGGGGTCGAATCTTCGAGAGCACAAGGCTGGCGAAGGCCGAACCTTTCAGCACCGCATACGCACATTCGAGCGAGGTCGGTTTCTCAGGCCGCGGGGACCTAACAGAAAATGGAATAGGCTTGTTCATGGTGGAAACAGGCTCGAAGTCAGTTCTGGTCCTCGCAGATGCCAACAACTCGGTCCCAGACCTTCGAGCCCAAGTCGCCAAGGCGCTGGAATCTTCCGGCTTCGACCTCATCGAATTTTGCACGACTGACAGCCATAACCTGGCAGCCCGAGGGCTTACGGTGGCACGCGGATACGAGCCCCTGGGCGAAGCCACTCTGCCTGCGTCCATAGCCGACCTTGCAGTCCGGATGGCCAAACTCGCTGAGACCAGGCTGGCTCCCGCCGCCTACGGGTCTGGACAAGCGAATACCAGGGGAAGGGTCTTCGGGTCCAAGGCCCTGGAGGAGTTTGCCACGATGACCCAGTCCAGCTCCAGGTTCTCCCGTACCTATGCGAGGTTCGCCACTTTGGTCGTGGGGGCTCTGCTGATCGTCTCTGTGATTCTCTAGGAAAACTGATTTAGACTCTTCGTCGGCTGCATCCCACCATGACCGGAGCAAAAGGCGTCTTCATCGCCGTAGAGGGAATCGACGCGGTCGGGAAGCGGACCCAGACTTCTATTCTCAGTTCGTGGCTCGCTTCGAAGGGAATGAAGACACGGACGCTCTCCTTCCCAGTCTATGAGACAGTCATAGGGAGGGAGATCAGGAGATTCCTCGATGGAACGGTGAACTATCCTCAGGAGGTCAGGGCCCTGCTCTACGCGGCGAACAGATGGGAGAGGAAATCAGACTTGGAGGCGATCCTTGCAAGGAACGACGTGACGATAGTGAACAGATACACGGGCTCAAACCTCGCCTACGGAATTTCGAACGGCCTCGACCTCGAGTGGCTGCTGAACCTGGAGGCCGGCCTCCCCAAACCCGACCTTGTGCTGGTGCTCGACGCTCCTCCGGCGAAACTCGTCCCAAGGCGCAGTAGAAACAAAGACTCCTACGAGCGGAACCTGGACCTCCAGGAGAAAGCAAGAAGCGCATACCTGACGCTGGCGAAGAAGTTCGGATGGAGAGTGGTCGATGCAAGCAGTGGCATCGACGAGGCGAAAAACACCATCGCGTCGGCCGTCTCCGAGGCCCTCGACGCGGGGTCGAAGACTTAAGACGTGAACGGCATGCTTTGAAGCAGGATTGAAGCTGACGCTCGTGGCCGAGATCAGGGATCCGGTTCACGGATATGTCAAGATTACCGAAATCGAACGAGAACTCATCGACTCACCGTTCATCCAAAGGCTTCGGCGGATTCACCAGCTCGCAGGAGCATATCTTGTCTACCCGGGCGCGATTCATACGAGGTTCGAGCACGTGGTAGGGGCGATGCACGTGGCGGGCCAAATCGCCGAGGCGTTGGTTGCGGCTTCCCACCTTGACGCCGACACGGTCCAGGAGGTCAGGGTCGCCGCCCTCCTCCACGACATCGGCCACGGCCCCTTTTCCCACATGTACGAAGAAGTCATCTCCGGGAAGGAGGCTGTATCCCACGAAGAAATTTCCCAGCGTATCATAACCGAGACCTCGATACGTGATACGCTCAACAGGAACGGCTTCTCCCCGAAGAAGATGTCAGACTTCGCGGTTGGCAGGCAAAAATCGAAGCCTCCGTTCATGAACGAGGTCATAGCCGGCAGTCTTAGCGCCGACATGATGGATTACCTCCCACGGGATTCCTACTTCACAGGCGTCGAGTACGGGAAAGTCGATGCCCAGAGGGTGATCGACTCACTTCAAGTGGCCGAAGGCCATTTGGTCATCGACGATGCCGCCCTGAACGCCTTCGAGGTCATGCTCCTCGCCCGCTACGAGATGTTCAAGGCGGTCTACTTCCACAGAACTGTCAGGGCGGCGGAGCTTATGCTCGTCCGTTCGATGAAGCTCGCAGACAACGTACTGGGCCTCACAGACCTTTCGGACCTCGAAAGATATCTCGAGCTGACCGACGAGGTCGTCCTCCACAGGCTGGTCACCCTGGAGTCTTCGAAGCCCGACCTGAAGGAGGCGAAGCGCTTGGCCCTCGATTTCAGAGACCGGAGGCTCGTGAAGTGCGTCTTCGAGAAGCTCGTCCAGCGAAGGGAGCGCACGGTAGGGCAAATCTTCGCGGACGAGGACGCCAGAGACAGCGTCGTGTCCGAGATAGCCTCTGCGGCGCGGGTTGACCCCAGTCAGGTCTACCTCGACGTTCCCACCACCCCCTCGGTGCCGTACACGTACTCCAAGGACGTCCTGACTGCAGTCGGTCTCCTCAAGGTTGAGGGGAGCAAGCGGGTCGTGAAGGCCGTTCCTCTCCACAAGCTACCACTAGTCGGCTCGATTGCCGGCTTCATGGATATGGTCCGCGTTTACACCCCGGCGAAGAGCAGGTCGGCCGTGGAGAAGGCGACTTCCCAGCTTTTCAAAGATAAGGGATTCACGGCGAAGATCACAGAGTGACGCGGGCCGCTAAATAGCGTCCGACGCTGTCGGGACGTGGGGATAGAGGGCAGGTTCGCGTATGAATCCTTCCGTCCGGGACAGAAGGAGCTCGCCCAGCGAGTCTACGAGGCATGCCTTGGGAGCGAGACACTTGTCGCCGAAGCGATGAGTGGGTTTGGGAAGACTGCGGCGGTCCTCACGGGGGCGCTGTCGGCGGCGGAAGAGACGGGCTGCAAAGTCATCTACGCGTGCAGGACAAAGCGTCAAATCAACAGGGTGGTGGAGGAGATTGCGAAACTACAGCGGACGCATCCCTTCAAGGCTGCATCAATGCTGTCCAAATTCGACTACTGTCTTCTTAGGCGAGGGAGGGTGGTACCACAGGAGTCCTTCGGCTGGTACTGCTCCTTCAACGTGAGCAATAACCTCTGCTCGTACTTCCTCAACATCTCGCTCACGGAAGAATTCGACCGCCTTGTGGGCGAAGTGTTGGGCTCGACCCCGACGCAATCGGATCTTCTCAGGGAGTCGGAGACCATCCATGTCTGCCCCTACGAAGTGGCAAGGATGGCGATGGTCCAGGCTGGCGTCGCAGTGGTTCCCTACCAGTATGCCTTCGACCCTCGGGCCGCGCCCATGCTCTTCGACCGCAATTCCATCGACCGGCAGAAGACATTACTGGTGGCCGACGAGGCCCACAACCTGAGGGATTTCTTCAGGGGCCTCCACTCGGCCACCCTGACCCTGGACCAGGTGCGTGGGGCGATCCATGAGGCGGAGGCGATGCTGATGGAGAAAGCCGGGCAGTCCATGAAGGCCTTGCTGAAGACTCTCGAAAACATCATTGCGGAAAGCAAGGGCTGGCTCCTCGACAGGGAGTCGGTCCTGGACAGGTTCCGCAGCGAGCACGGTCCAGTATGGCTTCAGAATCTGGCGTTCGAGTTGAGCGCAAGCTCCGGCGCGGCCTGGGGGTCGGTCGTCTACGAAAGGCGGCTCCCATCGCTGACCCTGCGGGTGGGGGAGTTTTTGCTGAAGCTGTCTTCCTCGATTAACTTCGTTCTGGTGACATGGCAGAACACGATCGGGCTGGTCAACCCGAACCCTGTGGAAGGCGTGGCCCAGCGCCTTTCGGAGTTCAGGTGCGCTGTACTCCTGTCCGCGACTGTCAACCCATCTTCGGTCTTCGCAAGGTCGGTGGGCCTCGACCTCCCGCCTCCAACACCTCTGTTGTACGCTGAATACACTTCCATGAAGCGGGCCGGGGAAACCGACTCCTACCTGATGCTTTCCCGCCTCCCGGCCCTTCGCAGGGCATTCCAGGCGGCCGGGAGACACGTAAGGAGCCCGGGGAAGCGGGGTTTGGTTTTCTTCCTCGACGAGCGTTTCGGCACTACTGCTGCGGTGGAGCTCATGCCGTCATGGCTCAGAAAGGACCTGGTCGTTGGCGACCTTTCACCTGATTTGATTTCATCGCTCAGCCGTGACTTCTGGGGGTCCCATGGCTGACCACCTCTCCCTTCCTGAAGGCTATCTTGGCCGCAGCCACCTGGTCGCGCTGAATCCCTTTCATCTTCGCGCTTGCCGCAGACGTCCCCGACTCGTCCACGACCTCGATGATCGCGCCAGGAACTTCCTTGCTGAACCCGTCCGCGAATCGCATGACCATCGACCGGTTGCCGTTTCCGATCCTCACCAGTAGGCGGCTGGCAGGGAGGGCTCGGGCGAAGGCACCCACTCTGGAGCAGACCGCCGCTGCGGATTCGAAGGTGTTGAAGGCAAGCTTCGTCCGGCCGTAGAACACGGCGAGACCGGTCCTCTTCCCCGGGTCGACGCCGACGAGGACGGTATCCCCCTCGCCATTTAACCTCGACATCACTTGGCCCTTGAAAATCCCGGGGTTCTCGTCCAGGTCCTCCAAGGCGAGCGCTGCAACGCCGAACTGTTCGGCTTCGTCCGCGGTAGTGAGGACCAGCTCGCAGTCCCTGCAGTCGGAGCCGGGAAGCACACTCGAGAACGGGAGCTCGGCCCTCCTCAGTCTCGAGACAAGGGCGTAGTATGCCCTGGCCTTCGACGTGGCCACGCATATCCGGTTCATTTCAAATATCTAGGAGCAGACACCCTGGCTGGCCTATTGAGTTTTAGTGGGCAGAGGGCCCAGTCTTTCTTCGACCCTTTGATGGGAAAGACCGTGACCTTCGTTCTCGAAAGTCGACAGGACAACCTCGAGTTCGCCAGGACCATCGTCGCCCTCCTGGCCAAGGCAGAAACCCCCTGCACAGTCTTCGACCTGGACGCCTTCTACTCCTCAAACGCAGACCGCATCTTCAAGTCGTTGACAGGAGACACAGCGCACTCTACTGTCATCCGAGTCCCCGAGCCCGGCTCCGACGTCGAAAGCGAATTCGCCAGGCTCTTCGAAGTACGGCCCCCGGTGGTCATCATCGACAGCCTGAACAGCCTCTACCATCTTCTCTCCATCGAGGACGGGAGTGCTCGAAGCAGGAAGCTGAACTTCGCGGTGGCGAGCCTCTCCTTCCTGGCTAGGACAAACGCCAAGGCAGTGGTCCTTACCATGTACAGGCGAGAAGGGCTACAGGGTTCGGGGAGCGGGAGGTCGATATCCAGTCTATCCGATGTGACAGCATCAGTCGAAGTCAGAGGGCCTGAGCTGCAGGTAGTATGCGAGCGAGGTACGGCCTGGCCTGGAGGTAGGCTTTCTATCCGTAGCCCTTCAGGATAGCAAGGTCGATGCCCGTGAACAGTGACACCACGATCAGAAGAAGGGCAAGACCCAGATAGAGGCTGACCGTCCTCGTCCTTACAGTCTGTCTCCCGCTGAGAACTGCTAGGTAGATCCCCGCTCCTCCCACTATGATCACAAACGAATCGATGATCGCCTCCGGAACTGTTTCCGCGCTGCCGCCGGGGTATGGGATGTAACTCTGGTTCGGCACAGGGAACACCACAGCGTTGATGAAACCAGCCGCCAGTGCGACGACGAACAGCACGTAGAGCAGCTGCAGGAGCCCGGCCCTTTTGGTAACGGACGAAGCGTATTCAACGAGGCGGTCCTTCAGGGCCTCAATTGTCTTCTTGTACACAGATCCTAGAGCTTCTCTTATCATCTAATTGCCACCTAGTGACTCAGCTATCTCCTTGGCCCACTGGCCAGTTTGAGGGTTGTGTTTAACACTATCCAAATAGTCTTTCCACTCCAGTTTTCCGTAGGCGTTCTCCCAGAGCGCGTACTCAGCCTCCACCTTCTCTTTTGCAGCCTGGTGATATGGGCACAGGTCCGCGGTGGCCTCTCGTCCGCAGAGTCGGCACTTCATGGTTTCTTCTTCCCGGGGCACTCGGAGTTAACGCAAAGCCTCCATGGACGCCTACCACTCATCACGTAAACCACGGGCCAGGAACAGTGCTGGCACGTTTTCGTCGTCATCTTGATTGTCCCCCTCTGAGGCAGAGGTGCAGAAGCCCGACACCCTGCGGTGTAGTTCGAGCAACCCACGAACCGTTTCTTCGAGGTCTTCGACCTTATCATCCTCAGCTGCCCTGTATTGCATACCGGGCACCGGCCCAGCACGTAGGACTTCGAAACCGTGCTTAGCAGTGCCGCGTCAATCTCCCGTCCAACATCTTCCTCGTGGGTGTTCAGCTCCACCAGCTGTTCGGCTATCGACCTGACTGTCCCTCTTAGCAGCTCGGCTTCACCCTTCCTTCCTTCCTCGATGCCACCGAGTCGCTCTTCGATGCCGCGAGTGAGTTCGATGCTTAGGATCGAAGGCGCGTGTCTTGCCAACATTTCAACCACGGACAGCCCGAGGTCAGTCACCTCCATGCTCTCCCCAGACACGTAACCCCTGCTCACGAGGGTGGCGATTATTTCAGCCCGGGTCGCCTTTGTCCCTATCCTTTCCTTCTCCATCTTTTCAAGAAGGCTGCTCTGGTTGTACCTGGGAGACCTCTGATCGAACTTCTCTTCAGCCAAGACATTCAAGACCATGAACCGGTCCCCCTCGGATATCTGTGGCAGCTCTTCGTCCCTGTACCCCACATATCTGCCGTAGTATTTGACCCAGCCAGGAAAGATAGTTCGACTTCCGCCCAGCTTGAACTGGTGTTCCCCCACAGACAAAGAAACATCGACCAGCTCCCTCCTCGCAGACGGCCCGAAGGCTGACAAGAACCTCCTCACGACCAGGTCGAAGAGCAATGCCTCCGAACGGTCGAGAGCTCTGCGAGGCCTCTCTCCCGTCGGGTGTATGGCCGGGTGAGCCGGGTCTTCCATCGCCCCCTGAACTGGTTTGGGCTCGCCCTTCTGAAGTTCTGCCGAAGCGGTCGAGTACTCTGAAATCTTCCCGACCCCCTGCAGAATCCGCCTGTAGTTGATCGAGGGTGGGAGCCTCTGGCTCCCTGTCCTGGGGTAGGAGATCAGGGCCCCGAGATAGAGGCGCTCTGCAATCTGGAGTGTCCTGCTGGGAGTAAACCCGAAGGCCCTGTAGGCTTCCTTCTGAAGGTCCCCGATGTTGAAGGGGACCGGCGGGCCCACCTGGACGAACCTATTCTTCGCGGCGGTGGCGACCGCTTCTTTCCCCAAGCACTCCTCCCTCACCATTTCCGTGCGAGCCTTCCGTCCGATCCTTTCTTGGGAGTAGCTTGCGGTGATACTCTTGCCATCCCTTTCGAAGACCCCTGAGACTTTCCAGTAGGGTGTTGGGACGAACGTGCGTATCTCCTTCTCCCTCTCCACAAGGAAACCAAGTGCCGGACCTTGCACTCTGCCCACGCTGACAGTCCTGTACCTGTGCCCGGAGTCGAGGACAGACTGTGACAGCGCCCGGGAGAGGTTCACCCCCCAGACGAAGTCGATGGCGTGCCTGGCCCTCCCCGCCCTGGCGAGTCCAAGTCCAACCTGCGGCTCCAGATTCTCGAACGCGGCCACCAGGTCCTCTTCAGTCAGGGTAGAGAATTTTGCTCTGAGGGACGTTCCTTCCTTGCCCCCACAGGCATACCTGAGAAGGTTGAACCCGATGGTCTCCCCTTCGACGTCGAAATCGCAGGCGTTCACGAACTTGGAGGCCCCAGAAGCGAGTTTCTTGACAGCGGATATGCGTCTCGCGGCTCCCGCGTTGTCCTCATCGACCTTGTCCGAAGAGTACCATTCGACGTCGAAAATTGGGTAGACGGCCCTCTCATCAAACGGGTCTGATACGCCATAGACATGTCCCTGGGCCGAGCAGACAACGAACTCTTCCCCTCCTCGGTCGAATCTGAAGATAGTCGTCCCATCAAGGATCTCGCTCCTAGAGTCGCCATCCGACAGGGCGTCGGAGACCCTGCGTGCCGCGTCAGGCTTCTCGCATATGACCAGAGTGTAACCGTTTTGCATATCCGACCCTCCTCGAACTGCCATCGGCCGGTACGTGCCCTTTAGCCTATCTTAAGAAAAAGAGCCGTCCAATTTCTTGACTTCGACCTGGAACTTCGTTGGCGAAAGCTTCACCCCGCACTTTCTGCATTTGTAATCGACTGCCTTGAGCACGTCCCCCGGGGACCGCAGATCGAACCCGGAGTAGAGTGGTGTGCCACACGAGGAACAGACAATCTCGTAGGTCAACTCAGTCCCCGCTCGACGGCGTGCATTTAGGCCTATGCCGCGCGACCCGAATAACCCAGACTCCGGAGATAGACGTCCTCCTCCATCGATACCGCGAACTTCTTGCCTCCGTAATCAGTGTCCTTCAGAAGTTTCCTCTTTACTCCCCTTATCAGGACGATGGGAATAGCTTCGTCCGATTCCCCCATCAGGATTTCGGCAGCCGAGCTCAGGTCGTCCGCCACCGCCTGGGCAGTCACCTTGAGGACGTTTCCGAACAGATCGACCCGACCCCTCATATCGAGAACAGCTTCGACCCCCGAAGCGGCCACGGCAACGCCCGTCGTCCCGCGCCTCGTTGGGGCGAGCCTGCTGTCGCAGACAACCACGCCCACCGACACTCCTCGGGAGAACTTGAGCGCCTCTCTTATCTTCCACGCAGAAACTTCAGGACGCCTCGGGTACAGGACGACAGTCCCGTGCTTCGTATTGGACTTGTCAATCCCTGCGTTGGGGGTAAGCAGTCCGTCCTTGATTGCAAGGAGGAAACCTGGAATCCCGCCTAGTACTTCGTCCGATTCCCTTAGTACCAGTTCGCAGAGCCTCGGATCCATCCGGAATTTTGCACCAAGCTCCTTCGCCCTCTCCCTAGGACTCACAGTACCAAGCTTGACCACCCTTCCCTCCGAGACGGCGACGAACTTGCTCGATACCACTAGCACGTCTCCATCCTCCAAGGAATCCCCAACCTTCTTCTCGATCAAATCGACGATGTCAAACTTAGAACTCTTGGTGGGGACGACGACGGGGCGGAGAGTGAGCAAACACCCGAGCGAGCGCTCTCCTCTTAAATAGACTGGACGGTCGCTTGCGAACATGTCCAAGGTCACGCAGCTCCACGGCTACCACACCGAGCACGCCAAGCTGACCGAGTTCGCAGGCTATGAGATGCCTCTATGGTACACGACCACCACCGACGAGCACCTCGCGGTCAGGAATTCCTCGGGGATATTCGACGTATCACACATGGGAAGATTCATGGTCAAGGGCAAAGCATCGACTTCCTTCCTGGAGGGGTTGGTCCCCACTGACGTCAAGTCGCAGTTGCCCGGGAAGGCATTCTACACGCTGCTGCTCAACGACAGGGGCGGAATCATCGACGACCTGATCATCGTCAGGCTCTCGGAAGATAACTACCTCCTGGTCGTCAACGCCGCCAACGCCCAGGTTGACATGGAGCACATAGCGGGCCATGCGCCCGGAGGCCTGGAGCTGGAGGACCTGACTGCCTCCACCGCGATGTTCGCAGTCCAGGGGCCGAAGGCCTCCGAGTCTCTTCAGCCTCTGACCGACCTAGACCTCAGCCAACTCAAACGATTCCGGAGCGCCGAGGCTAAGATGATGGGGGCCAAGTCCCTGGTGTCCAGGACGGGATACACAGGAGAGGACGGCTTCGAAGTCATCGTCTATAATGCAACGAACCAACGGCCGGACAAAGCGACGAAAGTCTGGGAGAAGCTCACAGCAACGTCGACCCCCTGCGGCCTCGGAGCGAGGGACTCATTGAGGCTGGAGGCAGGTTTCCCTCTGCACGGCTCTGATATGGACCAGGAGACAAACCCCTTCGAGGCAGACCTGGCGTGGGTTCTCTCCACCGGCAAGGCCGGCTACGTCGGGTCCGATGCAATCTCAGAATTCAGGCAGGCTCCTCCGGCGGCCACAAGACGCGGACTCGTCCTTGCGTCCGGCATCCCAAGGCACGGGTTCGAGGTCGTCGACGCTGATACAGATGTCGGGACAATAACAAGTGGAACGTTCTCCCCTATCGTCCACAAGGGGATAGCCCTCGCCCGTGTCAGACAGGACCACTCCGATTTCGGCACCAAGGTCAGCGTCCTCGTCAGGGAATCTCGCAGGGAGGGCACCATCGTCAAACCACCTTTCTACGACGAGCGGCTCTATGGCTGCAAACGACAGAAGGGTAAATAGCCCGAAGACCCGGTGCTCGTTCTCGATGGATTTTCAGGGCTACAACGTCCCAGACGACCTGCTGTATACGAAGGAGCACGAGTGGGCCAAGGAAGAAGGCGCTACTGTGCGGGTCGGTATCACCGACTATGCAGCCAAGACGCTGAACGACGTCGTCTACGTGACTTCGCCCAAGCCGAACGAAAAGGTCGAGCAGTTCAAATCGATGGGGACAGTAGAGTCAATCAAGGCCGTCTCTGAGATTTATTCTCCGGTGTCAGGGACTGTGGTCAAGGTCAACACCCAACTCGATTCACATCCAGAGCTCGTCAACAAATCCCCCTACGGCGACGGCTGGCTCATAGAGGTCGAACCAACGAACTACGCAATGCAGAAGAAATCGCTCCTCGACGCAAAGGCCTACGCCGCCCATGTGAAGGGCCTTGTGACACAATAACAAAAGGCACGCTTAAAATAGCCCTGACGAAGTCGCGGTTCAGAATTGGGTGTACTCGATACCCTGCGCTCCTCCATCAGGAGGCCGAGCGTTTCGCGCAGGGCAGTCATGACTTCGATGGTCCTCGCCATAGTGTTCACTCTGGCAGTATCGGTCAGGGCCTATGCGGCGAAGTACGGTTTCTATCTCAACGAGTTCGACCCATACTACGACTATTACGCGGCACAACACATAGTGAACCTTGCTCAGCAGCAGGGGTTGTACGCGGCACTCTTCGCGAACCCAGCCGGGTGCGGGCCCACTGTCTACACGGCATGTCATAGTCTGCAGGGCTACTTCTACTGGCACGACATCCAGACATGGTTCCCAGCCGGCAGGGATGTAGCCGCCACTTCGCAGGGGGGCCTCCAGCTCGCCGGGGCGATGGTCTTCTTGCTCGTCCACGGCCTTTTCGGAGTCCCAGTCACGCTCTATCAGCTCCTCGTCGTCCTGCCCGTATTCTTCGGAGCCCTGACGGCAATAGTGTTCTACTTCTTGGTGAGGAAGATCGCCGGGGACGCCGCGGGCCTGTTCGCCGCGCTCGTCTTCGCCGTATCCCCTCCGCTAATCGAAAGAGGAAACCTTGGGTGGTTCAAGTCCGAGCCCCTCGCAATATTCCTTTTCGTCACCGCAAGCTACATGGTGCTGACCATCTTCGACAAGGAGAGGTCACAATCATCAAGAATCTGGAGGGCCCTTGCGGGCGGGGTCCTGATAGGATACGCGAACACCGCGTGGGGCGGAGGCGACTACTTCAGCGCAGTTTTCGGCCTCATCTTTCTGATGATACCGTTCATGAACCTGGACCTTTCCAACTACTCCCCGTCGATAATCTCATTCACGGCGTCGACGCTCTTCGTCAGTGCCATATTCCCGAGGCCCGGCGTGGCCATCGTCACGAACCCCATCGGCCTCGTCCTGATCGGAGGCACGGTCTTCGTTCTCGTGGCCCAGTGGGCCAAGACATGGACCAAGCCGACCGAGTACAGGTCGACATTGTTCAAATTCCTGTTCGGCTTCGTCCTCGCAGGGCTCACACTCCTGAGCTTCGGCTTCGTCGGAGGCCTCTCGCTGAGGTACCTTACAGCAATCGCACCTTGGCTCCGGTCCGGCAACCCCCTCGTACAGTCGGTAGCGGAGCACTTCGTCCCGACCGGCGCCGACTACTTCACGGCCTATGCGGTCCTCCTCTCCTTCGGGATGGCTGGCGCCCTGGTGGCATTCAGGCGGAGGACCATTCCCATGATCTTTGCCCTAGTTTTCGGGCTGACGGGCCTGTACTTTTCATCGGCGTTCTCCAGACTTCTGGTCTACTCGTCGCTGGCCATCGGAGTCCTGGCCGGCATCGGCTTCGCCGAGCTTGCCTTCGCGATTGCCAAACCCGGCACGACATCGCTGGTCAAGAAGAAGCAGGCCCCGACCTCCCGCAACGAAATGAAGGTCGTCTTCTCCATAGCAGTGATAGCACTGATCGTCCTGCCGGCGGGGACCTACTGGATACCCAACCCGATCCCGTGCACATACACCGGGCAGCTGTTCTGCGACAACAGCCCAGCAGACAGCGCGGTCAGCCTCGCCAACGGCGCGACCATTTACACGCGGGCAGGATTCACCGATTGGATCCAGACACTCCAATGGGTCCGGCAGTCTACGCCGACCAACGCTGTGATAATCTCCTGGTGGGACTATGGCTACTGGTTCGCAGTGATGGGTAACAGAACCTCGCTCGTCGACAACGCGACCCTCAACAGCACGCGGATAGCCCAGGTGGCTCGGCTGATGATGTCCAACGCCACGCAGGCAGCCGCCATGGCGAAGAGCATGGGCGGAGGGAGGCCCACCTACATAGCTATCTTCGTGACAGGGAGCATTTTCCCCTTGCAATCTTCTGGGGGTAGTCGGCAGTTCTACATCATGCAGGTTCCGAGCGGCGGAGGGTTCACGGCCGGGGGCGGCGACGAGAGCAAGAAGCAGTGGTTCATCCGCATCGGGAATCTGACTGAGGCGAAGTACCTGGAGTGTTCAGGGACAGTCCGCAATCAACTGACCTCGGCGGGACAGCCGTGCACATCCTCAGACGACTTCAACCTGACCCCGTTCGCCCTAACGAACAGTCTGTTCGGCCAGCTTCTTCCGTTCCGCCAGGCGGGATACTTGTACACGAGCGGCCAGGGGACGAGCAGTTCGATATCATTCAGTCCGAGCTATACGTTCGGGTCCAACGGAGCACCGCCCATAGAGGCGTTCAGCTACCCGAGCAACTTCATCTACAAGACAAACAGCACGGGGCCGTTCAAACTAGCTTACGTCTCTCCCAGCCTGTCGCTCGCCGAGCAGAACAGTTCGCCCTGTCCGGGTAACTCCCAGCTCCAGTGCTTTAACGCGATACTTCTCTATCAGGTAGTCTGAGCGTCTCCCTCATAGGCCATGGGGGAGCGATATCTGGCGTACTTGTCGTCGGGGGAATACCTCGCAGGATGGACGGTCACTGTCTTACCACCACAGGCGGGACACTTGTCGCCCAGGGTGTATCTCCCGCAGTCGGCGCACTTCAGCATCAGGCCCTTCATGAAGAGCCGCCGTACTTCCTGGATATTTCGCGCTTGAAGCTGAAGGCGTCGTGCTTCCCGACCCCATCCTTGATCTTCTCAAGGACGACGTCGAGGGCTTTCTCGGCCTGCTTGTAGTCGTCGGCTGTTATCCTGACCCTGTACCGCGGCGCCCCGGCGTACGTTATGTGGACCTCGGCCGACGGCGCGCTGGCAGCAGATATCAGCGTCTTCTTGACCTGCTCTATCCCCTCGGGGGACCTGGATGAGACCTCGACAAGCGCCCCCACCTCATATCTCGGGGGTACTATCTTCTCCATGGCGATTTCGGCCACGGCCTTCGCCTCCCGTTCGGGGAGGCCCGCCGGCGCCAGCCCCTTCTCTCCCTTCCTTGCCGCAGTTTCAAGGGCCTCGTATAGAGTCCCGAAGTGTTCCTCCAGCTTGTGTTTGAGTTCCTTCTCCTGGGTTTCATCGAGGTCCAGTTTCTTCTTCACCGCCTCGATGATTGCCAGTGCCCTCTCCTCCCTCTTCCACTCGATGACCTTGGCCCGCCTTTCCTCGTTGGTCACCTGCCTGAGCGAAAGGTCGATTTCCCTGCGCGCCTTGTTGACCCTGATTACCTTCAGCACGAGCTTCTGCGAGACCTTCGCCACGCGGTCGATGTTCCTCACCCAGCCAGTCGATATTTCTGAGACGTGCAGGAAGCCGTTGGTCCCGTCGTACTGGTCAAGGTTGACGTATATTCCATGCGATGTGATTTCCCTGACGGTGCAGACGACGACCTCGCCGGGCTCGGGGAGTGGTTTCTCAGTGCTCAACTTGGATCAGTCGCCCCCTGCTGGTATTTGTCGTTTAGCCCAGGCGCTTCACGAGGGTGGCAAGCACGACTGATTTCCCACCCTTACTCTCGGCCAGCTTCCTTCCGCAGCCCCTGCAGCCGATGTCCTTCGCCGAGTTTGAGAAGATAATCCTCTGTTCCCCGCAGTCGGGGCACTTGACAAGAAGGAAGGCGCTCCTGGTCTTTGGGATCGGCTCTCTGTCGCGCTTCATGCTGAGATCTCCGCCTTTCTGAGCCTGATTCCCTTCGTCATCATTTCCCTATTGCATTCCTTGCATTTCAACCTCAAGGTTGCTTTTTTGGTAGTTTTGGCTGTCCGGATTAGCTCGGGGAACTTTTGGCCGCCATATCCACTCTTCCTATGGGCTTGTCTGCGGGCACCCCAGGAGCCAGCCCGCTCCTTCCCTCTCTTGTATAGAGCAACTGAGTGCTGCGTGTGGTGCCCACACCATGGACAATTCCGACGGATTTCTTTGGGGAATTTCATTCTCTCACCGAAGCGGAACGCCCGTTTTCTCTGCTGCATTTAAGCTTGGCCCGGTTCTCAGGCCGTTTTGGGACGATTCTAGTCGGAGCTTACAGAAGCGACGAGCCCAATACTCTTCTTCACCGTTTCGACGATCGCCCACGGGGCGCAACGAAACCCATTATGCTTGATCCGGAAACCCGAGCACAAACGGTTCGAAGTTTCCCTCGTTGACGCCTGTTATCTTCTCCAGCAGGCCCTGAGCGAATAACTTGTACGCCTCGCGCAGCTGAACTTCCCGACTCAGGTAAGTGACAATTAGGCTGTCCGCGCCCAGTCCAGCCTGACCCAACTTTGAGACAGCGGAATCTCTCGGGTAATAGAAATTCGATCCCCTCCTGTCGGTCTCTATCCTGAAATCCTTCCACGTCAATCCTCGGTCAAGGAGAACCAGTAGTAGTTCCTCCCTGTCTGTAAACTTGAACGGGTCTATGATCGCGCTGTCATTAGAGTTGACTGCTATCCTTCAATCTTAATCAGAGCTAACTCTAGGTGCGAGGAAATACCAGAGCTTCGCCCCCTGGTCGTTGAGCTTCAGCATCAGTCTGATCGGCTTTTTCGCGCTATACTCGACCTCAACGGTGTCAGCGACCCCGCCGAGAGCCTTCAGAATGCCGATAATGTAGTCAACTGAGTACGTAGCTTTACTGTCTGCCCCAACTTTCAATTCTAGAACGTCAGCATCATTCGACGCCACGCTAATTTCGGCTTTCCCGACGTCAGACTTGCCCGAGAAGCTGAGCTTCTCCTTTGACGCCTGAATCGTCACCTGGTCCGCCACCACCGAGATGTCTCCGAGGACCTTCTCCAAGAAACTCTTCGTGAGCGTCGCCTTTACGTCGAACTCCAGCTTTGGAAGCGGCGCCGCACCGGCTGTGCTTTCGATCAAATGGATTGTGAATTCTCGCTTGTATCCGTTGCTCAGCCTCACTGCTATCGCGTCTTCTTCCGTGGAAGCGATTTCCACGCTGTCCTTGGTCTCGGACCTGCCGACTAGTTTCACCAGGTCTTCCACGCGCACGCTGAACTTGAACGGCTTGTCGCATTCGTACGACGAGAAGCTAGAATTCGGAAGGGTAAGGTCAACGAGCGCCACATGGGACGGGTCCATTGCCCTGAAACCAAGGCCCTCGCTGTTTGCTTCGAAGGTCGCCTCCTCGACCAGTGTCTTCACGGCGGCTGCAATCGCTTTCCATTCTTGTGCTGTTGCAGTTTTGGCTAGGAACAACCGACTGTGGCCTTCTCGCAGGCTTTTCGGGGACGGATAATAAGCCTTGGCCGTCGAAATCTAAAATCGCAACGATTTCATTGAAACTGTCCTAGGTTACTGCTGCCACCAGGCGCTCAGGTTGCGCTTGAGCTCGCCCATCATCCCGGGCGGGGGTTCGAACTTCAGCGTGTATGTCTTCCCACTTGGAGACAGCTGCGCCATCGCCGAATGGATGTTCGCGAGGAATCGCATGACAGCTTCGGGGTCGCTCCTCCATTTCCGTTCGATCAGCCGGACTTCGCTCCTCCTGTGGAACGACGGAGGGATTTCGAGCATGGAGTTCAGCGCCGACCTGGCTCGTATGTCGTCGTTGCTCATTATTCCAACCGTGAAGTTGTAAGCGCTCGCATCCTTCGGCTTGGCGCCCATGTTGACGATTACATGGCCGTAAAGCAGGACCCCCTCTGCGGGGTCGAACTTGCGGAGCATCAAATAGCACGAGGCATCGCCCTCCACCCCATCCTCAGAAGGGAGGTACCAAAGTCGGAACCTGTCTGTGAGGGCGTTCCACTCCCCTCTGGCAAGCCGGCCCAGGTCTATGTCTAGGGGCGAGAAGGGGACCGAAGCGACGAACGAATACACCCGAGTCCCTGCTCCTCGGACATAGGCATCGAGAGGGACCCTCAAGACGCTGATTGATTCGTTCAGGGCACTTAACGACCAATGTCGGTTGATTCCTTATCAGTGTAAGCACTCTAAATTACTCTAAGAACGACAGGAATCCCCTCGAAGTGCGAGCCATGACGTTTGGTGCGCACAAACACCATGCTTTCCCTTTGACAGATTACAGTTCATGCAGAGGACGGCAAGTCCAGGAGGGAAACCGTTTCTTGCCAACCATGTGTAGAACCGAGTCCCCCCATAGTTGCGCGTGCCAAACAATCTGCGTCTTTCTCTTGCTCCATCATTGTTTACATGGTCTATTGTTAGGAAATCGATTTCAGATTCTCCACAGCAGGCACACTTTAAGGTCCCATTTGAGTAGTGGCCGAAGACCTTTCGCCTGACTTCATCTGAATATCTTGCCGACCATGTTGGCTGCATGGCGGTGTAACGTTCTCGATGCTTTTCCTTAGATCGTCTTTGCACCTCTTTGGCGGTTTCAGGATGCCTAATCCTGTAAAGCGTTGCGTTCGCACGATACCATTCTTTTTGGACGGCGGGCTTGCACGTTCGACAATACCTTTGGTTACCGCTTTCAGGTTTGAACATCTGGTGGCAAACACTACACTCCTTCGGCTTGAAACCAAATTTCGGCCGCTTTGCCCTGTATTCTCTGTTTTTCATTTTCAGGGTTTCCCTGTGTTCAGAATAGTATCGTCCAGATTGTCTTCGCCTGCGTTCGAGATTGGCTAGTGGAGCACATGTCCGACAATATCGATTATTGCTTGAAATCGGTAGAAAGGACGCTCCACATCTAGCGCAGAGCTTCTCCTTTCTTGGATTCCACTTCAATCTCTAACGATCACTTATTCCAAGAATTCAATTTAGCACCCACGTTGACTTCATTGAATAGAGCGAGTTGAAGGGGTGTCATCACCTTATTCCCGTCTACACGGGTAGAAGGATACTAATATATTAAACCGCCGAAACGGCTCAGAGCATCGACGGGTGTACACTTAAGAGCGGCTTCAAGTCCATTCCGTGAAAGATGAAACCAGAATCGAAGTCGCAAGGGAAAACAGTCAAGACAACCATAGACATGCCGGAAGAAACGTGGAAGAAATTCAGCATCAAAGTGATTCAGAAATTTGGTGGGAGAAAGAAGAACGACGTCATTCTAGAGCTTATCCAAAAATATCTAGACGAACCGTAAAGCAAATCGCAGGTTGATAGGATTGAACTGGAGATTCTTTATCTCCGAGCTAACGAGTCGAGGCCATCCTTGAATGACAGCACGATAGGCTTTCTCCGGCAAGCCTACAAGGAGTTCTACTTCAGAAGCTCGGAGTCGATAGAGTTCCCGGACGACGTCGCATCAAGGGAGTTCGGGTACATCCCCTTCGGGGGTGGAATGGTCAGGCATCTTTCCTTCAAGAGCAGGGGGGAGGCCCTGGCGGAGATCCTCAGGCAGTCTCCATCTTCTGTCTACTGCTCGAATGCGCGCTATGAGTTTCCCACCAGACCGATAGAAGAGAAGGGATGGCTGGGGGCAGAGCTCATTTTCGACATCGACGCCACAGATATTCCCACTCCCTGCAAGAAGGGCCACGACCTCTGGTACTGCGAGAGGTGCCACGCATCGGGGAAGCTCCCCAGACCATCGAAATGCCCGAAGTGCGGCGGGCCTCCTGCTGAGTTTCACGGCACCTGCGAGACCTGCCTGGATGCGGCGAAGGACCATGCGACGCGGGTGGTCGGTTTCCTCACCGGGGATTTCGGTGTCGACCCTGAGGCCATCAGAATCTATTTCTCGGGAAACAGGGGCTATCACCTGCACGTCTTCGACAAGAGATTCGACGGGCTTGACCAGGCGGCACGGGGAGAGATTGCAGACTACATGCGTGGTGCTTCGCTCCCCTTGAGCCAGACCATAGCTTCGACGCTGCGTCGAAGGCCCCCGAGCGGACCCCAGGGAGCAGGCTGGACGCGAAGGATCACGGGTTACGTAGATGAGCGGAGGCAGGACTACGGCGGAACGTTGCAGAAGTTGGTGTCCGAGGCAGTGTCCTCCCAGCGCGCGATGGTGGACTCCTCGGTGACGACGGACATCCATCGCGTGTTCAGGCTTGCGGGGACTCTGCATGGCGACACAGGGATGTCGAAGACGAGAGTGAAATCCATCGCCAAGTTCGACCCCCAGGAGGACCCTGTCGTGCTGAGCTCCAAGCCTGCGAAGGTCAAGGTAGAATTTTATCCCAGGTTCAGACTCAAACACAAGGGCTTCGGGCCCTACAAGTCGGAAACGGTCGAAGTCCCGACCTACGCTGCAGTGTCAATCTTGACTAGGGGCCTTGGGGAGGTCGCCTGAATGGCGGAGACCACGCTCGAATACCTGAAGAGGCGCCTCGATTCGGAGATTGCGTCCGAGACATTGACGCCGCTTCCGACTGATTTCTACTCCACCCTTTCCAATTATAGCCAAAGGCTGAAGAGGTCTGCGGGTTCCGGGAGCTCGCAAGTCTCTGTCCGCTTGATCGCTACCCAAGCACGAATGATTGAATCCATGGTCAGGCAGCTGCTGAAGCTCAGGACGAAGAAGGCCATGCGGCAGAACGCGCTGCTGCAGCTCCTCCCCGAAGAGAGGTATGTCTGCTCCGCTGAACAGAAGTTCCAGAGGCGTTTCGAGACAATGGTCGAGGCAGTTTCATCGGGCCAGCCCTCGTTCATAGAATTCGCCCACGCCAGCGAGTCCCAGAGGAGCGTCACCGTGAGGTTCGTGAAGCGTGTCAACGAACTTGTTGGTCTGGATATGAAACACTATGGCCCCTTCGAAGCAGATGACGTGGCGTCAATCCCTGCGGCGAGCGCAGACATCCTTGTAGCGGGCGGGGACGCCGTAGAAGTCTACACCAGAGACGACGTCTGAGGAATTTCGCACGCGGACTTGCTTCTGGGCTCAGCTAGGAGTAGCTTCGCCATGTGTGGCTGCACTTCATACATCTGTAGAACTGGGTAGGGGGTTCGTCTCCGCTCCTGGTCTGCAGGAACCACCAGAAGGCCTCGTCGTGGCCGCACTTCGGACATTCGATCTTTGTGGTAGGCAGGGAGTTGAGCTTGGCCTCCTTGTCCCCCACCACCTTGATCTGGGGGGTGTTGGAGAGCTCCTCTTCGGTTATCTGCATCACGGTGTTTCCCTCCTTCTTGGAGTAACCACAGTTGTCGCAGGCGTAGGTGACTGCGACCTCGCGGGCGCCTTTCACCTGCTTCAGCTTAAGCCGGGTCCCGCACTTCGGACAGAATTTCAGCTGGAAGCACCGCCGAGGGCCTTCTTGACGCCATCGAAGAGCTCTTTGGTGGTCTCCATGGCTCTGTCCACGCTGTTGGCAAACGCCTTCTCTGGGCTTATGCGCTGAGCCCTGACCTTGAGGACGAGCTTCTTAATCAGCGGGTGCGGAGGGATCACCCCTGCGAACGTCACACTCTTCTCCTCCAGCAACTCGTGGTGAACGATTTCGGCCAACGAGTAATCTTCTCCTGTAATCTCAACAGTGAGGCCCTTCTCATCTTCGCTCGTAGTCTGGACCTGCATTTTGCCTGACCGGCCCTTTGTTTCTCGTTAATATGCTTATGGCTCGATTGGAGTCGTCCCAAAGTCCTTGGCCAGCTTTCTCTCCTCGACGTTGCCGCATTCATCGCATTTGACCTTGGTGGAGCTCCCTCGGAGTAGGGGCTTGCCGCAGTTCCCACAGGAGGCAGCGACCACTCCCATGTCCGGCTCGTCGATGCTCAGGTGGATTATGCCGTTGAGGAGGCCGATGACCCGGCATCTCACGATATCCCCACTCTTCACCGGCGTGGTCCTTCTTTGCCCACGGCCGCCCCCGGACAATCCTCTGAGAGAAAGCATCCCAGAGAAGTCCTTGTGGGTCGCCTTCCCGTTCAGGAAATAGATGTGGATGTTCGCGGAGTTGGACTGGGCCGACTCGACCTGCCCGGTCACCCAGTCGTCCACCTTGATCAGTTCGGGCTCCACGGCAGGCCTGACAGAGACTTCCCTGTTCACGACATCCTTCTGCACCGACCCCGCGATCAGCGCCCTGATGAGCCCAGAATCGTCGTAGGTGTGCTTGCCCGGGAGGAATTCTTCTGAGACCGCCAGCTTGTCGCCCGGAAGGGCGATCAATTCCTTCCTCTTTGCGTCTTTCATTTCTTGATCAACCCCACGGTAAGCTCGATCCACTTCGCTCTTTGAAGGAACTCCCCAGGTTCCCTTCCTTCCATCAGCGCCACGAGTGCGTCGGCCTGGGGGATCGAGAGGACGGGCCTGTCGAAGGTGAACCCATCTATCGATATCCTGGGGCACGCCGTCTGGATGAAAGCATCGATTTCTCTGTGCGGTGCGAGCCGCTCTGCAGTGATGTCTCTGATCGCAAGCTGGATCACCTTCCTCCCGTTCATTTCAAGCCTCTTCGTTATCCACCTGCTCCTGCCAAGCATCTTCTGGCCCTCCTTCAACCCCGTAATGACGCCGAAGATCCGGGCATCGAGGGCCTTGTAGACCCCGAGCACCGACCTCTTCCACCTCTCGTCGGCCGCCTCCTTCATGTCAATCACTTCGTTCATGTACGGGTCCAGCATGAACGTGGGCTTCCCCGTCGCCAGCGCCAAACCCACTGCATGGAACTCGCTCTCCCCAAGGAACGCGAACGCATCGACCTCGTCGCGGATTGGATAGGCGGTCGAAAAGTCGCACCCGAATACCTGCCCCTCCAGCATCAGGTTGTTCCCTTTCCCCACCAAGACGGTGAAGCCTTTCGCCTGCAGACTTTCCTTGACCGGCTGAAGCTCGTGCAGGTGCTGGCTGAAGGTCGCAAGCGCGAGTCTCTTGTAGGGCGCAAGAGTGCGCGCTGCAATTTCAGTGACTTCGTCGAACTTGATATCGTCGATGGCGTCGATCAGATGAGTGAAGTCCCCAACCTCTTGCACTGCCGCGTTGTGGCCGATGTGCAGAGCGAGGTCAGCCTGAAGTTTCCCTACGTCGTCGTCGACGGTGTCGCAGATGCCGAAGCAGCTGTCTCCTGAAAGTATGCAGGTGACTCCATACTTCTCCTTCACCCTCGCCATCAAATCCTTGGTCTGCCTGAGGAGGCCTCCGGGAGCGTTCACGAGCACCACCGAAGGTCGCTTCGCTTCGATTAAGGCGAAGACCTTGGCTTCGTCGATTTTGATAGTCATTGGATTAACCTCTGGATACCTCAGGTTTCCTCTAAGACGGTATTGATTCGGGTTGGGCTGGTGCCTCCACCGGTTTCTCCAGCTTCACTATTTCCAAATGCGTCTTCATGGGGAGCTTGGTCGACGCAGCCTTCATGGCCTCCTTCCCCTTCTCGAAGTTCTCAGCCTTCAGGCTCAGCTCGAGGACCGTGTCCCCTATGTCGACCCTCGCCGCCAGCCCGATGGGCTTGCCGAAGGCCTTGCGCATCCCCTCCTGGAGCCTGTCTGCGCCGGCGGTGGCTATCATCTTGTTCTCTCTTAAGACAACGTGAGGGTACGTAACCACCTTCAGGAAGAAGTTCTCCTCGCCGATTAGTGCCACCTTCTTGCTCGCGGCCACTCTCGCTGCTTCGAGGGCGTTGTGCCTGATCTGGACTTTTCCCTCGGAGATTAACTTGAACAGGTCATCGTAGTCGGGTCTGCTCTTGCCAGTGGTGAATCGCGCCACCTTCGAATTCGGCGCTCCAGGGGCAAACTTCTTGCTGTAGAATTGGCCCTTCCATTGTCTGTAGTTTTTACCGTGCAAACCGCTACTTTCACCGGAGTTGGTTGCGCCGTTCGGGACAGCTAATTAACCTTCACTACCTGGGAACCATGTCTGGCCATTGCCTTTCATCCTCCCCTCCTCCTTGTTGCAGACCGACGAGGTTGCCCTCGTCCTTGCCTTCGGAAAACTATCCGTCTTGGAGGCATGCAGCGTCCTGGGAAGGTTTGTTCAGAGGGCCGAAGCGCCGACGGAGAGGGTCTCCGTTCTGCACGTCGACCATCTACCTCGCGACCGCATCACCGAACTTTCAGGCGTTCACAAAATCGCCCCCGTCACCGCCAAGGTTGATTCTTCGTCGGGTGCCTTGGACGAGCTTGTAGACCTGATGGCTTCCCATCTGGAGGAGAAA
>DASYXJ010000017.1:0-2847 GCA_035935095.1 Nitrososphaerales archaeon
GCCTCGGGGGACACCCAAAACCGGCCAGTCGGGGACACCTCAAAACCGGCCAGTTGAAACCGTGATCTAGGACATTGACGCGGACGGAAGGACGCTATCCTCCGTCCTTGTGAGCAATGTCTTGAACGAGGAACAGAAGCAGCAAATCATAGCCTTAGGGCGCCTGGGATGGTCGTTACGGCGGATTGAACGGGAAACCAACGTTCGTCGTGAGACGGTCTCGGCTTATTTGAAAGAGGCGGGGATTGCATTGCGGCCACCGCGCGGCCGCCGGATCCGGTCAAAACCGGCCAGTCGGGGCGGCGAGGTGACCCCCGACTCTACGCCGGCAAAACCGGCCAGTAAGTGCCACGGAGGTGACCCCGACTCCGGCGAAGAATCGGCCGGCGGAAGCGACGCGAAACCAGAACCGAAACCCGGACGCAGCCCCTCGGCCAGCGCCTGCGAACCTTATGGGGAAACCATTGAAGTGGGACTCTCCAAAGGCCGCAACGCCAAGGCAATCTGGCAGGATCTGGTGGACACCTACGGCTTCACCGGCGCATACCAGAGTGTCAAGCGATTCATCCGCAAGGCGCGTGGAAAGCAGTCCCCGGAAGCCTGTGCGGTAATTGAGACCGCGCCCGGCGAAGAACTTCAGGTCGACTATGGCAGTGGCCCCATGGTCCGCGGTGTGCCTAGCGGCAAATACCGGCGCACACGGCTATTCGTGCTAACGCTCGGCTACAGCCGCAAGTCGATTCGCCTGCTGGTGTTCGGCTCCAGTTCTCAGACGTGGGCTGAGTTGCACGAGAAGGCCTTTCGCCGGCTGGGCGGCGTGACCAAGGTCGTCGTGCTCGACAATCTGCGTGAAGGGGTGCTCAAACCAGACATCTACGATCCCACCATCAATCCTCTGTACCGCGACATGCTCCAGCATTACAATGTCGTCGCGCTGCCCTGCCGTGTGCGCGATCCGGATCGCAAGGGGAAGGTGGAGAGAGGCGTCGGTCATGCCAAGAATACTCCTCTGAAAGGACTTCGTTTCGAAAGCCTGGAGGAAGCTCAGACCCACCTGGACCACTGGGAAGCGCGCTGGGTCGACACGCGCATCCACGGCACCACCAAGCGGCAGGTGGCCGCCATGTTTGCCGAAGAGAAGCCGACGCTGCAGCCGCTGCCGGTTGAGCCTTTCCGCTACTACCAATACGGCCAACGCACGGTGAACCTGGATGGCTGCGTGGAGGTCGATGCAGCCTACTATGGCGCGCCGCCGGGCTGGATCGGCCGGCATGTCCAGGTGCAATGGGATTCTCACCAAGTCCGCTTGATGGACCCGCAGACCGGGCAACTTCTGCGCGAGCATCTGCTCCAGGTGCGCGGACGCCATCGCATCAAAGACGAAGACCGGCCCAAGCAAACTCCGCTGACCACCCTGCAACTGTTGGCCCGCGCCGACAGAGCCGGCGCGCAGATCGGTGCGCTCTGTCGCAACATGCATCAAAAAGACGGCCAGACCGCCGTGCGCCGCATCCTGGGCGTGCTGTCGCTGGTTAAGAAGTATGGCGGCGCCACGGTCGAGGATGCTTGTGCCGCCGCCCTGGAAGTCGGCATCCGCGCCGATTACCATTTCGTGCGGCGCTATCTGGAGCGCCACCCCCAACTGTCGTTGAGCTTGCGCCAGGTCGATCCACTGATCCGCCAGCTCACGTGGTACCGCGATTTCATCGAAGGCAAAACCAAGGAGAGCGACGAATGAACCTCATTGAATTACAACGTGCACTACGACAACTCCGGCTCGGCGGCACAGCCGCCGTGCTGGAAACCAGACTGCGCCAGGCGCAGGCTGAAGCCATGGCGCCGATCGATCTGATCTCCTGCCTGGTAAGCGATGAGCTTACCCGCCGCAGTGAGAGACTTTTGGATCGCCGGCGCAAACAGGCCGCCTTCCGCGACCCGCACAAGACTCTGGACAATTTCGACTTCACATTCAACCCGAAGATGAATCGCAGCCTGGTGTTCGACCTGGCAACCTGTGCCTTTATCGGCAAGCGGGAAGATGCTTTATTCCTGGGTCCAGGAGGAACGGGGAAAAGTCACTTGGCTCAAGCCATCGGCCAAGCTGCCATCCAACAGAACTATCGAGTGATGTATCGGGAGACGCACGTCTTGTTGGAGGAACTTGCCGAGGCCGTCGCCGAAGGCACGCGCAAGCAGTTCATGGAATCGGTGGCCACCGTGCCGTTGCTCATCATCGACGACTTCGGCATGCGCAAGTTGCCGCTGACCGCCGCCGAGGATCTGCTGGAGATCATCATGCGGCGCTACGAGCGCACCAGCACGCTACTGACTTCCAATCGCCCAGTCGAAGACTGGGGGAAGCTACTGGGCGATGTGGCCGCCGTCACCGCCATGCTCGACCGCATCCTGCATCACGGGCACGTGCTCAAGTGCGGCCCGCGGAGCTGGCGGACAAAAGCGGCCACCGCTGCTGGCGGAGATACTCAATGAATCCGCAGCCATCCAACTCTCCTGGAGCAAAACCCAATCGGAAGAAGACTTTCTTAGTTGGGGACGCTGTCCCCCAACCCCTGGGATTTACCGCTTTCCCGCCAGAATGGCTGCTCTCTTTGGGGCGGCTGGCGCCGCCCCGCCATTCCGGCCCTGGGTCGGCGCTCGGGTCGCATCCCTGCGTTGCCCTATCCTCCGCCCAGGTGAGGTCCAGTATAAACCGGGAGATGCGAAGAGAAAAGAAAAACTCTTGCCAAAAGTGTCACCGGTAGAGTAAAACTATGGCTGTCCTGGACGCGCTCAACTGGCCGGTTTTGAGGTGTCCCCAACTGGCCGGTTTTGAAGTGTCCCCCGAGG
>DASYXJ010000018.1:0-2101 GCA_035935095.1 Nitrososphaerales archaeon
CAGATAGACAGTGACGACGGGGCTGAAAGGTGGTGCGTTGAAGACAGGAGCCACTACTATTGACGGGAAATCAACTCCATATGCCTGAACAAAGTCGACCGCAGGCTGGTAGACGATCATGCTTGTGATCACCGCATAGAAAATTCCGTACAGCAGCGATGAGAGTACGAAGTATCCTCGATATTTCTTCTCGGAGAGGACATATGGAATCATCCACGCTGGCGAAAGCGGCACTACGCCCTTGCTCAACTCGGCGGCAATCTTCAGTCTGAAGGTGCGCCAGACGTCGTAAATCACCAGGCCGACGCATACGAGAACCAGTGCGAAGTATCCACTGGATACCGCGGTCAGACCGGACACCGCTCCCGGCGTGGGAACCCTTACCATCAACAACTCATAGGAATAGACAAGGGTTCCAAGGATGGACAGAACTATTCCGAGAATAGCCGCGACAGGCACGCGAGGGACAATGACTCCTTCCGACAAATCAGGTTCTCAGCGAACAATTGATTCGTTAAAGGTTTCCGGACTTCGATGAGGATCGAAGTTTCCCGCGAGATTAGTAGTTTCAGTCTAGTCCCCCAAACAAATTGTTCGGACGAGCCAGCCTGTTTTAAGCCGAGACTTTTCGTAGAAATTTGAAGTCGATTGCCGAACGCAATCACGCTAGGTGAAGCGGCGTCAGACCCCAAGTTAGTTAGAATAGAGGCAGATGGTAGAACCTTCATAGCCGCTTGGAGGGTTCTATCGCTACTAGAGGAGCAGGAAACTTCTCGTGATGGAACACCAACTAGACTTGGACCCATAGCGGTCAAAATCAATGTTCAAACACCCTCGACATCGTTTTCGAGCTATCACGTGTACAATGGAGGTGGGGAATTCCGGCCTGTCCTTCCCAGAAATCGAATATCTCCAGGAACCTCGGCAGTGATTTCACTCGAACGTCTTCCGCTATCTGCATTCGTGCCGGGAATTCCTCAATTTGATTTGGTGAATCGTGACCTAACGAAATGGGTATCGGACAAGACTACCATCGAGTCGCTAAGGCTTGAGGGTGACATCCTGAAGATCGTCATCAACCAGGAAGGCCCCTTTGCCGAATTTGGACCTTTTGAGTTGTCCGCTAAAGTAGACAAGTACCCTGGTAGAAGTAATCAGCGAGGCGGGGTCTATCTAGAATGTCACATCTCAGATTACATAGGTCGGAAATTCGCAATCAGAATCCGTCATGACGGTCTTCGACAGCCCCAGTTTCAAATCAACCGTGGTGCGGGATTCGAAGCCGTGACTTTGCTTTCTTATGATGGGTTCAGGATTTCGTTTCGGTACGGGGTTCATGGAACAACCTCAACACTTTATCTCTTGAAACCTTCAGAATTGGTGTATGAACTAGATTCTCCTGCCCATTACTCAGGACCCTATCTAGAATTGGTGAAAGGCATGTACACTAGGGCATTGGTCGTGGCTTCCGTCAAGTTTAGGAGAAGACTCGAACGAATGATGTTCCAAAAGGGTTCGTCCTATGACCAAGGTCGAATAGGTTCGGAGATAGCTTACATTTGCGGAGAAAAATTCCTAGGCTTGAGAAATCTGGTCCTCGAAGAACCTTCGAAAGGCGGGAAGGATCTCTATACACTAGGTCATAGAGTAGCTATCCAAACGAGATTGCTCAAGAATAGACCATTCAAAGGGCTCAAAGATGCAATCCAAATCGAACTTCTCAGTCTCACAAGGAAGTTGGGCCACGATTTCAGGTACAATCCAGAGATGCGGATAGGCTATGCCATTCTGTCGTTCGTCGAAGCCGGGAGCAATCTCAAGACGCTGCTTTTGCAGATACCGAACCCTGGAGACTGGCATTTGAGCTCAAGATGATTTCTAAACACAGCCGGCGGAGGGCTTTGCTCCCTCGGCCCCACGCTTACGAGGCGTCTGAGCCCCAGATGGAAGTGCTCTGCTGGGCTGAGCTACGCCGGCCCGGTCTCGACCCGAGCCGGCTGGCCGTTAAATCCTTGCTCTCTCGGAAAGGGTTTTAGAATTGTTTCAGGGGGCGTGAGATTGCGCGGGGGTCGCCCAGCATGGTCAACGGCGTGGGACTGAG
>DASYXJ010000019.1:0-4051 GCA_035935095.1 Nitrososphaerales archaeon
GCTTGGTAAAGGCCTTCGGCACGGCCGGCGTCAGAGGGATCTTCAACCGGACCCAGACCCCGGAACAGGTCTACAGGCTCGCCGAAACGATTGCCTTCGCCTCCGGGAAAGGAAAGTATGGGATCGGATGGGATGGGAGGAAGGCTTCAGCTTTACTCGCGAAGACCGTGGCATCGGCAGTCAGTGCAGTGGGGAGCGACGCCCAGTTGTTCGGCCTGATTCCCACCCCGGTCCTTGCTTTCGGAACCAGGTCCAGGTCATGCGTCGTTGGTTTTTCTGTGACGGCATCTCACAACCCGGTCGAGTTCTCCGGGGTCAAGGTATTCAACCGCAACGGGATGGAACTTCCGAAGCCCGATGAGGAGAGGATAGAGAGAGCGATGGCGGTGGAGGTGATGAAGCCCTCAGGCAGGTTTGGCCAGATCGTCCCCGACGAAGAGGTGGTCTACGACTACATTCAGGCCGTTGTTTCCCGCTATCAGCGAGTCTCTCAGCCCCTCCGCATAGCCGTGGACTGCGCCAGCGGGCCCGGAGGGTTGGTGACACCCCGGATACTGAAGACCCTGGGCCATCAAGTTATCCCGGTCAACGCCCAGGTCTCGTGGCGTTTCCCGGCGAGGCCTCCCGAACCGACTGCTACGAACCTGGCAGACTTCGCGAAGATGGTCCCGAGTCTCGGTGTCGACGTCGCTTTCGCCCACGACGGGGACGCTGACAGGCTCGTCATGGTCGACTCCTTTGGGAACATTGTCCCCGATTCTATCCTCACAATCCTTGCGCTACGTGGTCTGGATGTTCACAGTGGGACTGCCGTCATATCGGAGAATTCTTCGACCGCAGTCGCGGAAGAGGCGGAACGGCTCGGCCTAAGAGTCCAGAGGAGCAGGGTGGGGAAGACCTTCGCGGTCATGGAAGCCGAGGGCGGTGTCTTCGCGGCGGAGCCCAGCAAGGTGGTCGACCCGAAGTGGGGCCCGTGGGAGGACGGAATCAACGCCTCGGCCCTCGTCTCAGGCCTGCTTTCAACGGAGCAAGGAATGCTCGTTGGTGTGATGCAGGAGGTTCAGTGGAGGTACAAGCAGACGAACCTGAAGGTCGCGGTGAAGATGCAAGTCCTGGTGGAGAAGGCGAGGGAGTCCTTCAAGAAGCTCAAGATTTCCGAAGAACGGACCCTCGACGGGCTGAAACTCGTGCTAGACGATGGGTCCTGGGTGATGTTCAGGCCTTCGGGGACAGAACCAATAACGCGGCTCTACTGCGAGTCGAAAGACCCACAGCAATTGGAGGCCTTGGTACAGTTGGGCGTCCAGTGCATCGAATCTTCTAAATAGCATAAGCGGTTCCGGCGCCCCCTTGTCCGAATCAAAGGCCATCGCAAGGGTTCTGTCATCGGGCTACATGCTAGATGCGAAAGCGTTTGAAATGATCAGTCAACTCCCCGAGAATGTGGATGCGGAAGGCTTGGTAGAGAAGCTTCTCGAGCAGAAGGCTGGCACTCTTGGGGAAGGTAAGGTGATCACCGAAGGGGATGTGGCAAGGCTGATTCCTCAAGAACAATCCGGGCAGCAAGAGACCTTAGTGGTCCATGACCCGGCGGAGCTCGAGGTAATTTCAGACCCCACCCAGGCAATCGCCCCTGCCCAAGGGCCCGAGGGGTTCGGCAGGCTCTTCCAGGACAGGTACGAAAGGCTATTTTCAATCGTCAGGGAAAGGCTCGACACCAAAAGTAGTTCTTCCGTTTCCGCAACAAGGAACCTAGTTCCAGGTAAGAAAGTCAAGGTGGCCGGACTTTTGTCCGACCGTTTGAGCAGGCGAGGGTTCGTCGAACTGAGGGTCGACGACCCGACGGGTACGATGAGGGTCGTATGCCAGGACAAGGTCGTCGAGAAGGCCGCCCTTGAGGCGCCTCTGGACAGCATGGTGGTGGTCGAAGTTTCGAAGGGAAGGTCCGGCCAGCTGTTCACCGACTCGGTGATCCTCCCCGACGTCCCCGGTCGTAAGCCCGTGGCCTCCTCTCATAGGGTCTACGCAGTCATGCTTTCTGACCTTCACATTGGGAGCAGGATGTTCCTGGCTGACGACTTCCACCGTTTACTGCAATGGCTCAACGGACAGCTAGGGGACAAGGATGTGGTCAACAGGGTGAAGTATCTCGTGATAGCCGGAGACTTGGTGGACGGAGTGGGTGTCTACCCTGGGCAGGAGTTCCAGCTGGCTGAGAGGGACCCCAAGAAGCAGTACGAGATGGCAGCCGAGCTGCTCAAACAGGTGCCTGGACATATCCAGATTGTGGTGTCACCGGGGAATCATGATGCTGTCAGGCAGGCACTGCCGCAGCCGGCTGTGTCAGTCGATATGGCGGAGGCCCTTTACGCGATGGACAATCTCCGCTGGGTCGGCGACCCTGCATACATCAGACTGCATGGCGTGACATTTCTTGCCTATCACGGCAAGAGTCTCGACGATGTTATCGCGACCACGCCCAACCTAGCCTACGACAGGCCTACTGAGGCGATGAAGCTGCTGCTGAGAGCGAGGCACCTGTCGCCGACGTATGGGAAGCGGACCGCTCTGTCCCCGGAGCAACGCGACTACATGGTCGTGGACCGGGTCCCGGACGTCTTTCACGTGGGCCACGTCCACACCTACGGCGAACTCTCCTACCGGGGCACGCTCCTCGTCAACTCGGGGACCTGGCAGGCCCAGACTAACTTTCAATCAAACATGGGCCTGGAGCCTACGCCGAGCATCGTCCCGGTCCTTGACCTCTCCACTCTGAAGGTCGTCAGACGGAACTTCGGCGCGGCCGGGTTTCCTGCTTCCTAGGCCGCGGCGCCGAAAGTAGTATCTTCGGAAAACGTCTTCTCGAGGGCGTCCTTCCCTATCAGGAGTTGTATTTTCTTGGTCCGGCCTCGCCTGCCCTTGCTTACCACGGAGGCCTCGACAAGGCCCAGGAGGTCGAGGTCTCCCAGTATCCCGCTCATCCGTCTCTGAGTGAGGGTCTCGACGCCGATTTTCTTGCACAGATTGCTGTAGGCTACGTAGAGCTCGCCGGTGTTGGTCCCTCCATTGAACATCGAGACCGCGAGGAGTATGGCCTTGTTCTGGACGGGGAGGGAACGTATGGCCTCATCCACCCTGTCGTGCTCCATCTTGTCGGAGGCCCTCCTGATACAGGATTCGTCGATCTCTGCGAGGCCCTCTCTCTCCGCGACTTCTCCGGCGATCCTCAGCAGGTCGATGGCCCGCCTAGCGTCGCCGTGCTCCGACCCGGCCATGGCCGCGCACATGTTAATCGCTGCGGCCAAGGCGACTGTTGGCATGAACGCCATCTTTGAGCGCTCGGTCAGGATTTCTCTGAGTTCGTCGACGGTGTAAGGCGGGAAGACGAGTTCTTCTTCGCTGAGACTGCTGAGCACCCGCGGGTCGAGGCCCTCTTTGAACTTCAGGTCGTTCGAAATTCCTACGAGTGCCAAGAAACCCGGGGCTAGCCTTTCGCCCGAGCGGGTGAACGCGTACAGGATATCGTCGCCGAAGAGCTTTACAAGATAATCGATTTCGTCGAGGACGAGAACCACCTTCTTCTTGTTGGACCTGATATTGTCTGAGATGCGGTCGACGACCTCCCCGATCGCCAGGCCCGTGAGAGGTATCTGCTTCTCCTTCCTTAGGTCGAGTTGCTTCGCGAAGTCTGCGAGCGTCCGGTATTCGCCGTCCGATAACCTGGTGTTGACGTAGGCCAGGACCAAATCGGGGGCATTGGCTTCGGCCTTGAGTTTTGAAAGAACGTAGTTGGTGACTGCCGTCTTTCCCGTGCCTGTCTTCCCGTAGAGGAGGAGGTTGGAAGGTTTGGAGCCGCGGAGTATCGGGGCCAGGACCTGGGCAACGGCCTTGGTCTGGGCGTCTCGGAAAGGAAGAGTTGCAGGGACGTACTCTGGCCTCAGGGCCTCACGATTGACGAATAGCGGCCTCCCTTCCTTGGCCCTGCGGAAGATCTCGTCTATTCCTGACAAACAAGAACAGTGGAAACATTGGTCTAGATAAGGTGTTACCG
>DASYXJ010000020.1:0-2360 GCA_035935095.1 Nitrososphaerales archaeon
CTGATTGACAAGAGGCTCGCCTCGAAGTCGTAGAGGATGTCGCTGCACTGCAGTTAGCCAGCTTCGACAACCTTGATTTCTCCTTCATGGGCCACCCTCTTCTCTTGAGCGTCCATCCAACGAAGAGGTTCCCAATCGAGCCGATTACTACGCAAAGTTCCGGCCGCGCTACCCTCGTGGCGTAATCGAAGTCTTGGAGAAACAAGTAGGCTTCGACAAGAGCGACGTCGTCGCAGACATCGCTTCGGGTACTGGACTCCTGACGAGACTCTTCGTCGAGAATGGGAACAGGGTATTCGCGGTCGAGCCGAACGTCAGGATGCGGAAACACGCGGAAAAAGATCTAACACAATATAGTAACTTCGTCAGCGTCAAAGGGACGACGGAACACACTACCTTGCCGGCCGAGAGCCTAGACCTGGTCACAGTTGGTCAGGCGCTCCATTGGTTCAACCCCGCGACGACCAAGAGAGAGTTCAACCGAATCGCCAAGCGGGGAGGGAACCTATTGGTGATCTATAACGACAGGAAGCAGGACACTTTCGGCCGGGCATACGGGAGGGTCGTCAAGAGGAACGAAAGAGACAGGAGCGACGTTCCCAACCCCGATGACGGATATGTACGACAGTTCTTCAAGGATAGGAAGTACTCCAAGTTCAAGGTCCCGAATGAGCAGGTTTTGGACTTCGAGGGGCTTCTGGGCCGCCTCCCGTCGGCCTCGTACATGCCCACCACGAGCGAGAAATCCTACGCAAGGTTTCACGCTGATGTGAGGAAACTCTTCGATACTAACAGTTCAAACGGGAGAGTGAAGCTCCGCTACGATGCCACGTTTTACCTAGGGTCGATGGCCGACGGTTGAAGCGACCCATGTGAAGCGATGTCCAAAACCGAAGTGTCGATGTACACATTCGAGGGGCGACGAACCTAGAATGTTAGATTTCGCATAGACTCGTAGCTAAGAACTCTCGGATAAGTCTCACTATTAGCCCCAGATCGCCATATACGGAACGCCGCCTGTTCAAGAGAGGAGTCTCAAGATGAGGATGCTCGTCTTGATAATTGGAATAGTCAACATCGCCCTGGGAGCTTGGGAGCTCATCCAAAATCCAAGCACGAATTATGCTAGGTGCTTTAACCCTCAGGACTGTGTTGTGCTTATCCATCACCGAGTTGGCTTCACACGGCATCTACAGGACTCTGGGGTTCGGCCCTCGTCGGCATCGGAACCGTGTTTGTCATCATAGGAATGGCGAGCAGACGTCATCCATCTACAATTTGACTCTGAGGAAACCCAGCATGTCTGATCCCTCGCGAACTTACCAACATCCGGGAGTGAATGGGCCGTGTGGGCCCTTTCGTTATTGCCAGTTACTACTGAAGTCTGCATTCTGAACTTGCTCCGTTGGTTCGAACCCAATAGTCCCTCTTGTCGGCGTTCCCTTCAGGTTCGACGTCGCTTCACCCCCTTCAATGCAATAGACGGTGATGCTTGAGCCAACTGGGACTGTGATTGAGGCCGCAAGTTTGCCAGGTGCAGACATGAGGTATCCTCTTCCCCCAAGCAAGCCAGACGTACTCGCAGTACTGCTGTTTCCTTGGACGACGACCCCGTAATTGAACCAACATGAATCGGCATTGACATCGACAGTCCCGGTGTTGACCAAATTAATTCTGCAAGAGGCATTCATTGAAGTGCAAGCAGGAATTCCAGAAACTCGAACCGATTTGTTTATTCCGCATCCACCAAAACAGCCAGAGAGACCAAATGCGAGACCGTAAACCACAGTTGCTGATACTCCGATTATTACTAGAAGGATGACCACGATTGTGAGGTTTCGCTTAACGTGACTGTTTCGCGGAGTCTCTACCTTTTGATTCATCTTTTTTCACTCTTTCATATGACGGAACCCCCAGGCAGTCCTACCCGCCTTTGAGGGTCAAGACCAGATTCCTGAACTTTGCAAGGGCACCATCGACGCTGTCTGTCCAATCCTCTGTTTCCTTGTCATAGAGGCGCGTCGGGACAGTGAAGGAAAGTGCGGTGGCCTGATCCCCGATGTAATACTCGGTCCTATCTCTCGAATCGAGAAGTGCCTGTGCGAGGTACTGGAACGCCTCTGAATAATACTCGAGTGGGATGACGAAAGACGAGTACAAGGTTCCTTGGCCGACACCCGTGCTCCAGATGAAGGGCAACCGCTCCATCTCGGCCAGGACTTCACGGATTTCCGACTCCTTTGGGCTCCTGATAACGAACTCGAGCCCCATCGTGGCGTGGTGCTGCTGCCAGGCCTTCAGCTCTTCCTGGCTCTTTGGCCCGGTGCCCGGCCACATTATCCTGTAGAGAGAGACCTGTC
>DASYXJ010000021.1:0-4561 GCA_035935095.1 Nitrososphaerales archaeon
ACTGACGCGGGAACGGAATGGATTGAAGTCAGCCCGAAGGAAGAACTCAAGAAGACCAACTCAGCCGTTGCGCGAAATCTGGCCGCGATGGATATGGGATGACCGGTAGATTGCACCTTGCGCACAGTTACCTAGTCCATCTGCGGTCTTAATGCATGGTCGACGGGAGCCAATTTTGGTCCCGTGAATCTTTGAAGGAATGGACCCACAATGGCCGTGACGAGGACTGACAGACCAATCAGGGAAAACAAGTCTGAGCCAACCAATCCGAGGGACAATGCGAACTGGCCGATGACAAGTGAGAACTCGCCTCTGGGGATCAGCCATGTCCCGTAGGTGACAGGCGAAGTTGCGTTACCTTCCCTCCCGCGCCCGATTAGAGTGCCGATTGTATATCCACCTGTGAACTTTCCCACAACCAAGAGAATCAGAACAAGCACGACGGGCAGGCCGAGGGCCAGAGCCGGAAATGGATTGATCAGACTCCCCATGGAAACGAAGAACAGGACGATGAACAGGTCCTTCAACGTCGCCACCTTCTCAAAGAGGAACCTCGATTGCTTACCACGAATCGACAGCCCGATTATGAAGGCGCCTATGCCCGGGGAGTATCCCAAATCCGCGGCCAATATTCCGAACAGGAGGCCTAGAGCAAGGGCGAAGAGGAAAGGAATCTCCTCGCCCTCAATCTCGTAGGAGGCCAGATGGTCGATGACGAACGGTGCGAGGAACTTGGCAACGAGGTAACCGACTGCGACCAACCCAACTCCACCGAAGCCAGTGATGATTACGCGTGACAATTGCTCTGATGGAGACACTACAGCACCCGGCGCGATTGTCGAGAGAGTAATCAGGAAACCAACAGCAATGATGTCTTCCATGATCATCAAGCCCACCAGGGTCTTCGATTCGCTTGCCTGGAACATCCGCCGCTCGAGGATAATTTTCCCCACAATGGCCGTGCTGCTGATGGAAGCGGCCATGGCAAATATGATGGAAAGGATCAATCCGAGGCCTAACAGGTACGATGCGACAAGGCCGAAGGCGAAGGCCAGGCCGACTTCAACCAAAGTGAAGGACACAATCTTTGTCGCGACCTTCTGCAGCTCGACTGGGTCCAGCTCCAGTCCGATAATGAACAGGAGGAGTACTATTCCAATTGAAGAAATCTGATTTATGATTGTCGGGTTAACAACCCAACCGAGCACGTAAGGGCCTACGAGCATTCCCGCAAGTATCTGCGCAGAGACGACTGGAAGCTTCAGTCTAACAAAAACCAGGCTGAAGATTAGTGCGGCAGCCGTCAGGACCCCCAAGTCTAGGAGGAACTCTGTTTCTCCGGCCACCAGTTGTCAGGCATCAGATATTTCGACATCCGTTATGAACGTTCAGCGGGTTCGGTTCAAACTACGCGCATTGTCGAAGCAAGGGTAAGTTACTCAACGCCTGACCCGTCACGGCCTGAGCCACAAGGCATAAAGTCGATTCCCTGTAATTGAATGGAAGCCTTGCTGGCCTTCGCCGACAGTTTCCTGGTCTGGTTCGCCTCCACCGGAATCCCTGCCTTCCTGGGTTTGGTCATAATCACAGGTGCGGGGAAGTTCGTACGGCCGAAGCTCCTGGCGGCGTTCGCATTCGGAATCTTCCTATGGTTCTTCCTCGACACTATCGGTGGCTCAGCGAACCTGTACGTGAATCTTGGTTTTGCCGGCGGCCTGAACCAGTTCGCAGTTTTTGCCCTGTTTGCTATTGGAGTCATTCTTCTTTTCATTGCCGATCCCAAGATTTTCGCAGGCGACTCAGCAGGAGGGTCACTTGACTTCAGAATCCCTCTCCTAGTCGCGATTGCGGTCGGAGTCCACGGATTCGGCGAAGGCACCACGTTCGGTAGCATCGTGGCAACCACCCCAATTACTTCTCTCCTCGATGCCTTCGGAGGGGTCAGCGCCGGGGTCGCATATGCACTGCACAAAGCGCTCGAACCAATGATGATTGGAGCATGCTATGTCGCCTACTCCCAGGCTAGGTCAAAGAAAGCCTCGGGGTGGCTGAAGGATTGCCTAGTGCTGACTGTCTTGTTCGTGATTCCTTCCTTGGTTGGAGCCGCGACTGGGTATTACATCAGATACGACGCGACCTATTTCTTCGCCCTCGGGACGGGAACTTCGGCCTACGCCGCGCTCAGGCTAGCGAGGCCTCTCTTCTCGGGCTCCGTACCCGCGACATCATACGAGTCAGTGAAAGTTGGACTCTGGCTTGTTTTCGGTTTCGCGTGCATTTATCTTGCTGCTCTTTTCCATTCGTAGGCGCATGGCCTTGCTTGACCGGCGGACGTTTGTCGCCGTCCTTGTGGCGGTCATTGTCGTCAGCTCTGTAATTGTGGTCGCCTACTTTCTGACACAGTCAGGGAGCCCTCCAGTCAAGCAACCAGGTACTTTCCTCATAATAGCAGATGCCAACGGCTTCAACGACAGCATCAACCATGGGGTCCCGCAGAATTCATGGCCCATCATCACGGTTCAGAAAGGGACCAACGTGACAATCACGGTATCTAACACGGACTTGGAGGCGCATGGATTCCAAGTGGCACACTACTTCGAAAGCAGTATACAGACGGTGGCTCCAGGCACATCTCTGAAGGTATCTTTTGTCGCAGACCAGACAGGGTCCTTCAGAATTTACTGTTCGATAGTTTGTGGCGTCCACGCTTTCATGCAGAGCGGGGAACTGGTAGTTCAATAGGGCTCCAAGCAATGAAAGCAGTGGTCTGTCGCCGCTACGGTTCGCCTGACGTCCTAGAAATTGAAGAAGTCGACATGCCTGTTCTCGCTGACGACCGGGTGCTGGTGCGGGTCAAAGCATCTTCCATGAATCCCACCGACAAATACTCTGTGCGGGGCCCTTTAGTTGCACGGATTTCGGGAAACGGTCTACTTAGGCCAAAACCAAAGATGCAGATACAGGGGACAGACCTAGCCGGCGAGGTGGTGTCCGTCGGCAAGAATGTGACGAAGTTCAAGCCTGGAGACGAAGTCTTCGGGACAGGCCTTGGCGCTTACGCTGAGTACGCGACCGCCCGCGAGGACAGGCTTGCTCTCAAACCTACGAATCAAACATTCGAGCAGGCGGCCGGGGTGCCGGTAGCTGCGATTACCGCCCTGCAGGGACTGCGTGACAAGGGCCAAGTCAGCCCGGGACAGAAGGTCCTGATCATCGGCGCGTCTGGGGGAGTGGGGACGTACGCTGTGCAGATTGCGAAGGCGCTGGGAGCGGAAGTGACAGCTGTGTGCAGGACAGACAAAGTGGAACCCACGCGTTCCCTCGGCGCTGACCGGGTCATCGACTACACGAAAGAGGATTTCGTCAAAGATGGGGAACGCTATGACCTCGTCCTAGACATCTCGGGCAATCGGTCGTTGTCAGACATCAGACATGTCATGAAACCTAATGGAACTCTCGTTTTGGTCGGCGCCTATACCAAAAGGAGGCTAGGTATGCCCAGAGCATTAATCCATTTGGGGTACTCACAGTTGTTGAAGCGGTTCGTAAGTCAGAAGCTGACTTTCTTCGTAGCAAAGATAAACACGGGAGATCTGAATGTTCTAAAGGACATGATTGAAGCAGGAGAGGTGAACACCGTTGTGGACAGGAGTTATACTTTGGACGAAGTCCCTGATGCCATGCGGTATCTTGAGGAGTGGCATGCCAAAGGGAAGATCATTATTACCGTTTGAGGAATCTCAGTTCCGCTCGTGCATCAGAAGATTTCATTTACCACCAAACAAACGAACGTAACATGGTGCGAAGAGGCGGCGACTTCAATGAGCACAATATCGCCGAGTTCCGCAAGAACCACGGAAAAGTTGGCGGCTGGTTCGAAGGGACGCCGTTACTGCTGATTCATTCATACGGCAGGCGCACTGGCAATATTCGCGTCAACCCGGTGATGTATCTCAAAGACGGTGAGCGCTACCTGGTGTTCGCGTCAAAGGGCGGCACTGACACGCACCCCGACTGGTTCCTCAATCTCAAGGCCCATCCAGAAGTCGAGATAGAGGTCGGAGACGACACCTTCGATGTCCACGCAGAAGAAATCACCGGCTCTGAACGAGACATCCTTTACGGGCGCCAGGCCACCCTTTATCCACAGTTTGCAGAGTATCAGCGCAAGACGAAGAGGATAATCCCAGTAGTCGCTTTGACAAAGAGAAAGAACTAACCTAGGTCCGAAGATTCCTACCGAGTCAGTGCCCGGCGTATGAGCTTCAGGAGGCGAGCTAGGAACCTCTCCGTTCTCTCCAGATATCTCTGGCTAATCTTAGGCGCAGACAGGAAGTCTTCTTTCAGGTCAGTCATGTCAACCTTGGGAGCGAAGTAAACATAGATTGGGATCCCAGCCAGGATGACAATGGAACCAACTAGCTTGTCCTGGAGTGAAGTGGAGTAGAGGAGGAAGAGACAAACAGCGATACCTAACCACGGCAAGACGCTCTGGCCCAGCAATTTGGCCTCCTTCCGCTTCTTCAGGAAGATGAACGAGACCGAGACCATCAGGAATGAA
>DASYXJ010000022.1:0-22250 GCA_035935095.1 Nitrososphaerales archaeon
GGCCATCTACTTCGCCGGAGGTGCTGAGAAGGTCATCTTCGGAACGGACTACCCCATCACGACATATCCCGAAGCCCTGGACCTTGTCAGAAGGCTCGAGGTGGACGAGGCTGACAAGGCGAACATTCTGTGGCGCAACGCTAAGCGGGTGTTCGGATTCTGACAAACGACGGAGTCGAAATCGTGAACGTTCCTATCGGGCAGAGGCAGGACCTGGAAGGAATTCTAGAGGAGAGCTTCGAAGGATGGTATCTGAGGGCTGCGAAGGGGACGCTTGAAGACATCGAAGTGGTCAGAGCAGCGATGTCAGACGGGAGGCCTATCGGGCTCGTCATGCTGAAGACCTTGGAACAGGCCGCCGGCTACGTGTACTACATCGCCGTGGCCAGGGCCCACCGGAGGACGGGCGTGGCAAAGTTGCTCTTGGAAGATGCACTACGGCGCTTTGTTGACGCAGGCTTGAAAGAAGTCTACGCCAGCGTGGAAGAGGACAACGAGCCGTCGGAGAACCTGTTCGCATCTGAGGGTTTTATCCCGACGAGTTTCGGTGAGGTCTCCAAGCGTCATGGGAGCCTTCACACCATCAACATGTACAGAATAATGCGCGTGGTCCCCGGCGAAGTCCTGTTGCACAAGGCGCTACCATGAACTGATGGTTCAGTCGAGATCGAGGTAACAAGGCTTATATTTCGACCGGGCACTTGAAACGCGATTGGAGCTTCTCCGGCCCTCTCACTTCGCAATTAGCAGGGCCATTATTTCCGTCATCATTGTAGTCATACTTGTAGTAGCGGGCGGTGCCGCATACCTGCTTTATTCCAACGGGGGGAAGGGAACGTCGTCGACTTCTCCCGGCGGAACCACGACAACCTCTAGTTCATCGACCTCATCTACAACGACGAGCACAACCCATAGCGTAGCCAGCCCCCAGTCGATTACCTACGAGACGATCCAGACAATCCAGTTCCTCGACCCTCTCGTCTCCTACGACATCTTCGGCGCCTCAGTGGAGCAGAACATCTACGAGCCTCTGATCTGGTTCAACGGGACGAATGGCGTCGACCCTGTTCCGTGGCTTGCTCAGAGCTTCCACCTCTCCTCGGACGGTTTGACGATGGACTTTACGCTCAGGAACGGAATCAAGTTCGCAGACGGTGAAACACTCAATTCGTCCGACGTGTGGTTTTCATACAACAGGCTGCTGATCATGGACGGAAGCGCCCCGGTGGGGCACGGCACCCAGGCCTCCTGGATTGTCCAGCAGCTCCTGAACACCAGCTTGAGCACCACGCTCTGCGGGTGCTCTCAGACCTACGGGCCCTCGTACACCAGGGCTGTCCTGGCCGAACACTTCGTGGAAATGACAGGGCCTCTGACGCTCAGGCTCCACATTATGCACCCCCAGGGGGCGACCCCGTACTTGCTGTCTAACCTCTGGGCGAATATCCTCGCACCTGACTGGGTGATGCAGCACGACATCCAGACATGGAGCGCCCCGGGCCTTGGCTACCATCTCCCACATACCACACTGTCAGGGAACCTGACGCAGAGGATGACACAGTACTTCGATGACTTCCAGGCTACGTGTGATGCAAAGGGGTGTGCCGCGACCTATCTGGACTCCTCGTCGCAGGGCTCGTTGGCGGGAACAGGCCCGTACACCATTCAGAGCGTCGACACAGCCTCCAATGTCATTGTGATGAAGGCCAACCCCAACTACTGGGGAGGGCCTGGGAACAAGATTCAGGCACACATCCCGACGGTCACGATAAAGTACGTCCCAGACCAGACGACTCGTGAAATCGACCTGCAGAACGCCGCGAAGTCTCCGGGTCAGGCGATGGTAATTGATGTTGCCACTACAAACATCTACGACGTGGCGAACAGGCAGTCGTGGCTGAACAACCACCAGCTCGTGTCCACGATATCCGGGGTTAAGATCAACGGGCCATTCACCCAGTATGCGAGCTACTTCATCCCGCTGAACACGAACGTGACCAACCCGTTCACCGGGACGTTCTACCAGTTCCAGCCTTTCGCCGACCTGAGGATGAGGCTTGCCTTCGCCGACTCCGTGAACCTTACAACCGTCAACTCGCAGTACAACAACAATCTGGGGCAGGTGGCGAACGAGGTAGTCCCGCCGGGGATACCGCCTGCCGGCGCTTGGAGCTCATCTGTCACAGTGCCCTACAGTTTCAATCCCCACAAAGTTCAGCAGCTACTGCTCGACGCCATGCAAAACCCCATCACTAAATTCAATCTCGTGAACGGGACGGCGGCACCAGCTGGGATGTTCAACAACGCGTTCGGCTGCGCCCATTTGAACGCGGGTGGGAAGTGCGATAGTCCGACTGGGCAGACCGTCTCACTTGTCTATGCCACGGGAGACACAGTGGATGAGCAGATACTGAACCAGATTGCCGGGACGATCAATAACGTCAGTTCCACGTACAACATGGGGCTAACAGTAGCGGTTACGCCCGTCCCCTGCGGTCAGATGGTAAGCCAGGCCTTCTCAGGACAGGTGTATGCCTGGGCAGAGTCGTGCTTCGGCTGGTTCGACGACTATCCATGGTCGATGGACTTCCTGGGCCCCATCCTCGCCCCAGGAGGAATCTACACCGCTCCGGGCGGCTGGAACCTGAAGGCAATGGGCACCCTGTGGACCCAGGCTCAGGCGGCCAACGCAGCAGGGAATTCGGCGGGGGTAGTCAGCGCGACAAACGCCATGGTGAACCTCGGCAACCAGCAGGTGATGGACATCTGCACCTTCTATCCTGAGATATACATGGTGATGACGTCGAACGTCCAGGGATTCTACTTCAACCCGGCCATCTACACCACCGGCGAGCCTCAGTACTTCGCGACGCTTTACTAGGTCGGCCTCCCGCGCGGATGCGAGCTGATTGAGGCTCTACGTCTATGTTGCCAGACGCCTTCTCCTGATGGTCTTCGTACTTTTCGGGCTGAGCGTCCTCATCTTCTATCTTACCAGAGGCCTCCTCCCTGTCAGCTTCGCGCTTGCCCCGTACATCACCCCAAGGATGGACGATGCGACGAGGCTGATCACCGCGCGCGCCATCGGGGTTGCCACTTCGTCCTGTCCTTCCTATACTGCGTTTGTCAGCGGGCAGGCCGGATGCGTGGTCCCTCTGTGGGAGCAGTACTTCACATGGCTCACCAACGCTTTGACAGGGAACTGGGGATACACTCTCCTACCGGGGCTCTCTGGTACGAAAACTACCTCGGAAATATTCTGGAGCAGGTTCCCGTTCACTGCTGAGCTCGCGTTGGCCGGTGCGTTCCTGACAATTCTCCTTGGCGTACCGCTTGGAATAATCTCCGCGACGCACAACAACAAGCTTCCCGACCACATTTCGAGGATATTCTCCCTGGGAGGCTACTCGGTCCCTCAATTCTGGTTCGGAGCTATGTTACAGATTATTTTCGTCCTGTATGTACGGGTGAATGGGAGCGGCCTGCTCCCGGCGAGCGAGGCCCTTGGGAAGGCATGTGGAATCTGCTTCGGCGACCCGGGAACGATCGTGTCGTATTCGGGGTACCCGATTCTCGACTCGCTGCTATCGCTAAACTTTTCCTACTTCTGGGACGTCTTGGTAGCGCTGATCCTTCCGTCGCTCACGCTCGCGATAACTTCGATTGGCGCCCTCTCCAGGATTGTGAGGTCGAGCATGATGGACGTGCTGAGACAGGACTATATTCTGTTGGCGAAGGCGAAAGGGCTCAAGGAGAGAGTCGTCGTCTACAGGCATGCCCTGCGCAACGCCCTCCTCCCTGCGGTGACGGTCGCGGGCCTGCTCACCGCCTACCTCCTGGGCGGTGTCGTGGTCATCGAGATTGTTTTTTCCTGGCCTGGAGTCGGGCAAACTGCCTTCGTAGCCGCAGAAGTGCTCGACGTCAACTTCCTCGAGCTCTACGTGCTGGTCACTGGGGCGATCATAGTTTTCATCAACCTTGCCGTCGACGTCATCTACGCGAAGCTCGACCCGAGGATAAGGTACTGAGGCTGAAAAAATGGGAGAGACCTCAGACAAGGCGAGCTACGGAAGGAAGGCCGAGATCCGGTACACGCTCCACCTGATGCGCCAGAACCCAATCGTGTTGGTGGGGAGCGTCATCTCGGTTGGGTCGGTCCTCATCGCGTTGCTCTACTGGATTCTCGTCGATCCATCCTACTGGAAGACTTCAGACCCATTCTTGGCTCTTTGTTGGAACAACTCAATTTTCAATTGGGGAATCCAGAACGTCTTCAACTGTGGAGGGGCCGTCTACCCACTCGGGACTGACCTTTACGGAAGGAGCCTGCTTCAGATGATAGTTCTCGCCATCCCTGTGGACTTGCAGATTGCGTTCACCGTCGTCGCGTCCGCCGTGGTAATCGGCGTCCTGTTTGGTGGGGTCGCAGCCTATGTGGGGGGGGTCCTGGATGAGGTCATTCTCAGGATAACTGACATTTTCCTCGCGGTCCCTGGAATACTGCTCGCCATCGTCCTGCTCGTGGTACTTGGGAGGACCATACCTGTCCTGACTGCCGCCGTCCTCATCACCTGGTGGCCATATTACGTCAGGCTGGCCAGGTCCCAGGTCCTTGGCGAGAAGGAGAAGCCCTACGTCGAGAGGCTGAGGGCGATGGGAGCTGGAGGCCCTCGCATCCTCTTCAGGCACGTTGTGCCCAACTCGATCTATCCGATCCTGATTCAAGCGACCATAGATGTAGGTGCAGTGATACTGACGGTCTCGGCCCTGATGTTCATCGGTCTGACCCCTGACCCCAAGTATCCGGAGCTCGGGAATCTGGCCAAGGAGGGAATCCAGTATATCTTTACGGCTCCATGGATGATTATCTTCCCCGGGCTGACCCTGCTTCTGATTTCGGTCGGGTTCAATCTATTGGGGGATGGCATTCGAGATGTCTCTGACCCGAGGCTGAGGAGATGAGCGTCCAGCAAACCAAGGCCACCGCCGATGTGCTTCAGGTCCGAGACCTCAAGGTCGATTTCCACACCTACGCAGGCGATGTGAAGGCCCTGGACGGCGTCGAACTAACTGTGAAGAAGGGGGAGCTGCTCGGGCTGGTCGGGGAGAGCGGGTGCGGGAAGACTGTGACCGCGCTCTCAATCATGGGCCTCCTACCGCCCAACGCCGAAGTCCTGGGGGGCGAAGTGCTATTCGATGGAGTCGACCTTCTGAAAATGTCCAAAGAAGAAATCCGCAAGGTCAGGCTCAAGGAAATTGCCATCGTTTTCCAGGACCCTCTGTCATACCTGAACCCGGTGCTGACGATCGGGTCTCAGATAGAGGAAATCATAGAGAGCCAGCCAGGCTTGTTCACTTCGGCGATCGTGAAGAGCAGGCTGAAGGAGATTGCCGCCGCAGAGGGCGAGGGCAGGGGAGGTCCGGAGTTGACGGCGGAGAAGAGACGGCTCGAGTCCGTCGCAGGTAGGTGGGAGAGCCTGAGCGGCCAGGAACGAGGAAGGCTGACCCGGAGCTACATCCTGGCGATAATGAGGGAGGTGAGGCTGCCGGAACCAGAGAAGGTCTTCAGGTCCTTCCCGTTCGAACTGTCGGGAGGGATGCGGCAGCGAGTGATGATATCTATGGCGCTGGTGAAGAGACCAAAGCTCCTACTTGCCGACGAGATGACGACTGCGCTCGACGTCACGGTGCAGGCGCAGATTCTCCAGCTGATCAGAGAATTGAGGTCAGAAATCGACGCTTCCGTCGTGCTGATCACCCATGACCTCGCAGTCGTCGCCGAAGTTTGCGACAGGGTCGCGGTCATGTACGCTGGAAACATCGTCGAAGTGGCAGAGGTCGGCGAGCTCTTCAGGAACCCTCTCCACCCATACACGCAGGGCCTGCTGGCTTCAGTTCCGCGGGTGGACTCGTCAGCGATCGAGTACCCTTCGATCAAGGGCTCTGTCCCCAACCTTCTCTTCCCGCCGACGGGATGCCGTTTCCATCCGAGGTGCTCCAAGGCCTTCGACAAGTGCCCGCAGGTCAAGCCTCGGCTGCTAGAAGTAACGCCCGGTCACCTCGTGGCGTGTCTGTTGTATGGAGAATGAAATGAAGTCCCAAGGCACATACCTGCTCGAAACGACGGACCTCTACAAATGGTTCCCGAGGCGTGGAGGATTCCTCAACAGAACAGTTTCCCATCTTAGAGCAGTGGACGGAGTGTCAATTGGGATCAGGAGGGGCGAGACCCTCGGACTCGTGGGGGAGTCGGGGTGCGGCAAGACAACTCTGGGGAGGACCATCATGAGGCTGACGGAGCCGACGAAGGGTAAGGTGATGTTCGATGGGACGGAAATCTCGCGACTGAAGGGAAGAAAGCTCAAGCCGTTCAGGAAGAGCATGCAGATAGTCTTCCAGGACCCGTACGCCTCCCTAGACCCAAGGCAGAGCATCCGTTCCGCCGTATTGGAGCCAATCCGCATACACCACATGGCATCCTCGAGGAAAGAGGCAGACGAGGTGGCTCAGAAGGCCCTGCAGAGAGTCGGGCTGAACCCGGACCACCTATCTCGCTTCCCGCATGAATTCTCCGGAGGCCAGAGACAGAGGATTGCTGTTGCAATTGCGCTGGCAGTAGAACCGTCCTTCCTAGTACTTGACGAGCCGACGTCATCCCTGGACGTCTCGGTTCAAGCCCAGATTCTCAGTCTCCTCAGGGCCCTGCAGAGGGACATGGGGCTGACCTACCTCTTCATTTCCCACAATTTGGCGGTGATCAAGCAGATGTGCGACAGGACAGCAGTGATGTACCTGGGGAGGGTTGTCGAGCTCGCGCCGACTGAGAGGCTGTTCGAGAATCCCAAGCATCCGTACACCAAGGCGTTGCTCTCCTCGGTCCCTCTACCCGACCCGTCGAAGAGGAAGCAGCTGGCTGCTCTCCAGGGGGACGTTCCGAGCCCGGTGGATATTCCTGAGGGGTGTAGGTTCGTGGGGAGGTGTCCCTTTGGCACGGAAAAGTGCAGGGCCGACTCGCCTCCCTTCGTGGAGGTAGAGAAGGACCACTGGATCGAATGCCATTACGACATCGACTTTGGCAAGAAGTCGCAGGTCGAACTCGTCCGACAGGCCGCACAGAAATGAAAGGCACTTGGCTTCGTTATTCGGATGAGGAGAAAAAACTGCCTGTCTACAAACGGTTGATGCGGAAAAACAAAATCATGTTCGCAGTGTGTTTGCCTATCTTCTTAGTCCTATCCTTACTCTCGGAATTTTCCCTTGAGCTCATCTCTCTTGTGATTCTGTCCTTCATTTGGGTGACTTGGGCACAGCCAGAGAGGAGGGAAATCTCGGAGTGGAGAGAAAGACAATCAGAAGGGCAGATGCTTAGCAAGCAAGATGGTGCGCAGAAGGGCTAACAGTACAAGTTCGAAAAGCATTAGAGGCCCCGGGCAGGTAGGAAGACAGTGGCCTCGCATCGGATCGAGCTGGATACATTCCACTACAAGTGGAACAAGGCCCACAAACCCGCGCTTACGATAAGGCCTGGCGATGACGTCACCTTCGAAATAAACGAGGTGACAAGCGGGCAGATTACAGAAGGCTCGAATGTGGACGCGGTGAAGAACATCGATATTTCGAAACTTTACCCCATGGCAGGTCCTGTGTACGTCGAAGGGGCAATGCAAGGTGACACCCTCACGGTGGAGGTCCTCGATGTCGTGCCCGGGGAGTGGGGCTGGTCGGCCATCGTCAAAGGGCTTGGCTTACTCGAAGAATTTCAGGAGCCTTACCTGTACCTGTGGAACCTGAGGAAGAAGGATTTCGCTGATTTCAAGGGAGGAATCAAGATTCCCTTGCGACCCTTCTGCGGCACGATGGGAGTCGCGCTCCCGGAAGAAGGCTCCTTCGAAGTCATTCCTCCAGGAAAGAACGGTGGGAACATGGACATAAGACACTTGGTCGCCGGGAGCATCCTGGAACTCCCTGTCTTTGTCGACGGCGGGCTCTTTTCCACCAGCGACCTCCATGCTGCAATGGGGGATGGGGAAGTTTGCGTTACAGCGATTGAATGCCCTGGGACGGCGAGGTTCAGGTTTGGGGTCAAGAAAGACTCGAAACTCGGATGGCCGAGGTTCTTCAGCAAAGGCGACGAGAAGTCGAAGAAGGGTTACTACACTGCGACTGGCATCGGGCCTGACTTGATGGCTGTGACGAAGGATTCAGTTCGGAACATGATTGCTCACCTCACGAAGACCTATGGACTGACGAAGGAGGACGCGTACGTCCTGTGCAGCGTTGCCGCTGATGTGAAAGTACACGAGATCGTCGACCAGCCCAACTGGGTGGTCGGGACTACGATTTCTTTGGACATCTTTCCGAACTAAAGCTAAAATCATGCAGACGCAGATTCCAAGCGGGAGAGTAGCGGGGACATGTCAGCAGTAACAAAACTCGTAGAGAAGGAGACCACCCCTTGGATGGGGCAGCCGCTCAAGAGAAAGGAGGACCAGCGGCTAATCACAGGCCTCGGTAAGTTCGTCGACGACGTGAAGATGCCAGGCATGACATACGTCGCTTTGCTGAGAAGCCCCTACGCCCATGCTCGCATATCGAAACTTGATGTTAGCAAAGCCCAGGCAATGGAGGGCGTCGTTTGCACTCTGACCGGGGAAGAGGTGGCGAAGCTGACCGATCCTTTCCTCCAGATTTCTGCTGCGCCGGCCAACAAGCTGAAGGACTACTGCCTGGCAGTGGGGAAGGTCCATTTCGTCGGTGAGCCAGTGGCGGCCGTCGTGGCCGAGACGAGAAGCATGGCAGAAGATGCGCTGGAGCTCATCGAAGTCGAGTACGAGGCTCTCGACCACGTTCTGGATGCGCGCGAGGCCTTGGAGCCAAAGGCTCCTGTGATTCATGGAGAAGTGGGTTCGAACCTGGTCTTCCACGGAAAGTGGGATTACGGAGACATGGAAGCGGCGATGAAAGAGGCCGACAAAGTGTTGAAGGAAGAGCTGCACTTCCACAGGTTCAGTTCGACGCCCATAGAGAACAATGCGGTCCTGGCGCACTTCGACAAGGCGACCGGTTTCCTTACGATGTATCTCAACAATCAGATGCCCATGTTCTGCATCCCTTGGGTTTCCTTTGCCCTCAGGTTCCCATCCAACAAAATCAGGATGATTTCGGGGGATATTGGTGGCGGATTTGGTACGAAAATAATCAGCTATCCGTACATGGTCCTGATCTGTCTGCTCGCAATGAAATCCGGGCGCCCGGTCAAGTGGATAGAGACGAGGACGGAGCATCTTTTGGCCGCGAACCATGGGAACGAAAGGACGTTCGAGGTCGAAATCCCTGTTAAGAATGACGGCACGATTCTTGGGTTCAAAGTCAAGGCGTGGGACGACTGCGGGGCCTATACCAGGTACGAGCCCGCAGGTGCGACAATCTGGGCTCAGGTTACCCCAGGTGCATACCACTTCAAGAATTTCCAGATGGAGTTCTTGCAATCCATGACGAACAAATGCCCTGTAGGGCCCAACAGAGGATACTCGAGGATGCAGCATCTGTGGATGCTCGAGCGGTGTGTCGACATCGTAGCGAGAGAACTTGGGCTCGACCCGACCGAAGTGAGACTGAAGAATTTCATCAGACCTGATGAGATGCCGTATGTGACCCCAAGCGGCGGTATCTACGACGGAGGGGACTACCCGGAGTCGCTCCGCCGGGTCGTGAAGCTCGTCGACTACTGGAGATGGAGGAAGGAGCAGGAAGAAGGAAGGAAGAAGGGGAGGCTGATCGGAATCGGTCTCTCGACCGTTCTGGACTCGGGGACGAACAACTTTGGTCAGGTCAAGATGGCGAACCCAGACAACCCGTTCTCAGGAAATTCGGAGGGAGCAAGGATCTCCATAGATACGCTCGGAGGGATTCAAGTTGCCCTCGGGACAGTCCCACAAGGACAGGGCCACGAGACCTTCGCTTCCCAGATTGTAGCTGATGAGTTCGGGGTGAATCCCGACCAGGTCAATGTGTTGGTCGGCTTCGACTCCACGGTGAACCCCTACTCGCACCAGTCGGGCGCCTACGCCAGCAGATGTGCTGTGATGGGGACCGGGGCCATGCTTGGCGCCGCCAAGAAGCTCAAGGACAAGGCCGCGAGAATAGCAGCCCACCTCATGAAGTCGGACCCCGAAAGAATAGTGTTCAAAGACGGCGGAGCCGTCGACAGAGATTCGGGCAAGAGCATCCCACTCTGGCAGTTAGGTAACGTCGCCTGGGTCAACAATGTCCTTCTCCCCGAAGGCATGGAACCAGGATTGGTGGCGATCAATTACTGGAAGCCAGAGTTCGGTCTGCCCGACGAGAAGTGGAGACTCAACCAGACCCTGACCTATTCCTACCAGAGCCACGCAGCAGTCATCGAGCTCGACCGAGAGACCGGGAAGTTCAAGCTCTTGCAGTACGCGATTGTTGACGATTGTGGAATGCAAATCAACCCCATGATTGTTGAGGGTCAGGTGCACGGAGCCGCTGCCCACGGGATCGGGGCAGCCATGTACGAGAACTTCGTCTACAACACGGACGGCCAGCTTCAGAGCAGCACGTTCGTGGACTACCTGGTTCCGACGGCGCTTGACATCCCGCACATCGACACGGAAAGCATGGAGACCCCATCGCTCTTCGCGCCAAAGGGAATCAAGGGAGTCGGTGAGGGTGGTGGAACCCCTCTGAGTGCGATTGCGAATGCGGTCGAGGACGCGCTCAGCCCCCTGGGGGTTGAGGTTAGAGACTCGCATCAGAACCCGCAGGAGGTCTACAAACTAATTGAAGGAAACAAGGCAGGACGCCACGTGGCAGGTCACAAGTCTGGAAAATAGGCTGCAAGCTCGAAAGGTTTTTGACGGGACACGGCCTCGGACGAATCGTAACTGAGAGAATTGAGGCGACTCAACTCTGATGGGTTCACTTTCGATGCAGAGAATCTTGAGAGCGGAAGTTGGGTTGGAAAGGACAGTTGGGTCAGTCATTTCGACTATGACATAGAAACGCAGTCGAAGTTCCACTTCCCCAAGGAGGTTGTGTTCCATGACGTGACCCTAAGAGATGGCGAGCAAACGCCGGGCGTGGTATTAAGACGAAAAGAGAAAGTGAAAATCGCGCGAAAACTCGACGAAGTGGGAGTGCAGAGAATCGAGGCAGGGATGCCCGTCGTTTCCCAAGAGGACGCCGAAGCTGTAAAGGAGATCGCCTACCTCGGGCTCAAAGCCAAGGTCACCGCGTTCTCAAGAGTGGCGAGGGAAGACATTGATGCCGCGCTGCGATGCGATGTTAGTGGAATAATCTGTGAAGCTCCCACGGGTATCCCCAAGCTGAAGCAGTTCAACTGGACCTACGACCAAGTGATTGAGAAAGCTGTTGACGCGATCAGTTATGCTAAGCAACATGGCCTCTGGGCTGCTTTCTTTGGTGTTGACGGGACCAGGGCAGACCCGGCTTTTCTGACACGCCTATACTCAGAGGTCTCAGCGAAAGCTCATCCCGACGCCTTCGTCGTCGTCGACACCTTTGGGTGCGCGTCTCCCGAAGGGTTTGGGAAGCTCGTCAGCAAGGTCAGGGAAGCCGTCAAGGAACCGCTAGAGGTACACACGCACGATGACTTCGGGCTGGGAGTAGCTGTGGCCATCGCAGGCCTTCAGAACGGAGCGTCGGTAGTTCATACTTCTGTCAACGGGATCGGAGAGAGGGCAGGTAACGCCTGCTTTGAAGAGCTCGCTATGTCTCTCAAGTATCTGTACGGTCAGCCAGTCAATCTGAAGTTCTCTAAACTAAAAGAACTCTCTGAACTCGTGCAGGAGCTCACGCGGTTCCCTCTCGCGCCCAACAAGCCGGTCGTTGGGGAGAGAGTATTCACCAGGGAGGCGGGCATCTCAGTTGCAGGGTGGATGAAGTACAACCTTGGCTCGGAGTCTTACCTTCCAGAAGTCGTCGGAAACAAGCACGGCGTCTTCCTCGGGAAAAAATCTGGGGGACATTCTATCGAATGGAAGCTCAAGGAGCTTGGTCTCGAGGCCAATGCCGAACAAGTCCAGGAGATACTTGCCCAGGTGAAGAAAAGGGCGGAGAAGAAAAAGTCAAACATCGAAGACGCAGAGTTCATTGCAATTGTCAAATCGGTGGTGTCGAAGGGACCAGCGAAGTTAGCGACGAAGCCAAGTCAGCCTTAGCCTTCAGCTCTTCTTCTCTTTCCGTTGGCTGCTCTTCTTCAGGAAACCCTCGATGGCTGCTTTCGCTTCAGGACTGTCCAAGACTGCTGTAAATGCATCACTCTCCATTATCAGAGCATCAGCTAGACTCATGCTCGAACCCTTGTTCATCAGCTCCTTGGCCAATCTGAGATTCGATGGGTTCGTTGACTTCAGTTTCTCGCAGAGCTTCCTCGTCTCCTGGAGAATCGATTCCCTTGGGACGACGCGGTTTACGAGGCCCCACTCGTAGGCTTCCTGAGCAGAAACAAGGCCCCCTGTGAAGACCAACTCCTTCGCCCTTCTCAGACCGATGGATCTCGGAAGGCGTTGGGTCCCCCCTCCGCCGGGAATAAGGCCCACCTTCAGCTCAGTTTGGCCGAAACGAGATTCGGGAGTTGCGATTATGATGTCCAGGGCCATCAAGAGCTCCACTCCTCCCCCGACAGCGATGCCGTTGACGACGCCGATTGTAGGCTTCGGATAGTTTTCCACGTAGTCAAGGAATTGGCGGACGAACTTCGCATAGGAGTGCACCTTGGTTCCCCGGAGACCGAAGAGGAAGTTGAGATCAGCGCCAGCACTGAAGACGTCGCCGCGAGCAGCAATGACTACGCACCTCACAGCGTCGTCCTCTTCGTGCCTTTTGAGAATCGCGAGGATTCGCTTTCTCGTCGGGACGTCCAGGATGTTCATCGCCCGGACTCTGTTCAGCTCGATTGTCAGGACCCCGTCGCGGACATCCCACAGGACGGGGCCTTGCACAGAAGTTGCTTGGGGCTTGATGACTAAAAGTTTCCTGCGGATGGAGCGGATTCACCTCTCGCGCCTTTAAGACGAGGAGCGAGAACCGGGTCGACGTGCGAGTAGCGGTTGCCTTCTAGTCGGGTAGCTCCCAAAATTGACCGCACCAAGCTAGTGAAGGACGCGCTGGACCTGGTGAATGTCGACAGCCCCACCGGAAAGGAAGGCGAGGTCGGAGAGTTGTACGCGTCCAAACTCCGGGCAGTCGGGATGAAGGTGACCATGCAGGAAGTAGAACAGGGGAGGTACAACGTCCTCGGCTTCTTGTCTGGAAAGAATCCGGACGGCGCGACTCTGATGTTCAACGGGCACCTCGATACCTCTTTCGCCGCGAGTGAGTCGCAGGAGATACTGAAGGCGATTTCGCCGGTTTATCCGTCTGAGCCACCGTGGGGCTACGTGAAGAACGACTGGATTTACGGAATGGGAGCGTTCAACATGAAATCGGCATTGGCCGCATATGTCGCTGCGGTCCGGGCAATCCAGGATTCAGAGGCGAAGCTGGCAGGGAACATTGTGGTCGCAGGAGTGATAGGAGAAATCGAGAAGACTCAGGTTGGGAATTACCACGGTCCTCAGTACAGAGGGTACGGCCACGGCACTTCGTATCTCGTTGCTCATGGAGGGACAGCCGACTTCGCCGTCCTCGGGGAGCCCACAGGCCTGCGACTGATGACCGCCCACAGTGGCAGCTGCTGGTTCAGGATTGGCCTCAAAGGAACTCTTGTGCACTCAGGGCACTCTGCCGGGGTCAGCAATGTAATCCAGCAGATGAACCGGGTAATCGACGAACTCGAACGCTGGATTCCTGACTACCAAGCAAGGTACACGTACCTGGGGTCGAAGCCCACCGTAAACTTGGGTTCCATTGAGGGAGGCTGGCCGTGGAGGGCCTCCAGGACACCAGCATTTTGCGACCTTTACGTGGACGTAAGATTCCCTCCTCCCCACCATCCTCTTGACATAAGGGAGGAGCTTGGAAAAGTGCTAGTGAAGGTGCAGAAGAAGCACGGAATCTCGCCCGAGCTCGAGCTCTATCTGACCGACGCCTGGTCGAGGGTGCTCCCGGATGAATACGTCTGCCGCTCGATAGCGAAGGCGCATCAGGTGGTTTTCCACAAGAAGGTGGAGAACGTCTACTTTTCGTGGTCGTCGGACGCGAACATACTCACGAGGCAAGGCGTGGTCGCCGTGAATTATGGGCCTTCGGGAGGTCCGGGGAAGGAAACAAGGGGGACGATGTACATTCCTAACCTGGTTGATTGTGCGAAGGTCTATTCCATCGTAGCTGAGGACATCACTTCTAAGAAGAGGAATCAGACAAGGAAGAGAGTAGCTGGATGAATGGACGGAATTGGGCGGTCGGGTCGGCTTTATGCATCACGTTGATCATCGGTGCAATCTCAGTTTTCCTCACGCTCGTCGGTTCACAATATTCTGAGGTTAGTTTGAATTGTAATGCTGCTGCAGAATGCCAGAGTTTGTCCACGACGGTTTTCGTCCCAATACCACAGGCGGTCATTCCACTATTGATGGGGGCGGTCGTCGCCGTTGGTCTAGTCACCATGAGGATGGCCCTTGTGTGGTCGGGAACGACACTCTTGTTGTTCTTTTCGCTGTTAACCGGATTCTCAATCGGGTTATTTTATTTGCCGTTTGTCATAATTTTGTTTGGACTCGTCGTAGCCATTCAGATGCGAAAAGCATTTCGAGAATCAAAACTGTTGAGTCAGACGAGGAAGTAATAGAGCCCGCAAACAACGGATTAATATCCGAAAATTTCTCTCTTCGAAAGGAATAGTGTAGTGTCATCCTCTAGCGGGACCGTCGTCTTCGAATCAAAGTCTGAGGCCCGGGCTGGGACACAGATGGTCGGAAAGGAGGTAAAACCGAGAAAGGACCTCCCATTGGTCCAAGGCCTCGGGACCTACGTCGGCGACATCAAGCTTCCGAAGATGGTCTATGCTTTTTTCGTAAGGAGCGTCTACGCGCATGCCAGAATCAAGAACGTTGACACGGCGAAGGCCTTGGCCGTGCCTGGCGTGGTCTATGTTCTGACGGGGAAAGAGGAGACGAGGCAACTTGTGTCCTGGATGTCGCTGCCTGGGCAGAGGCAGCCTGAGAGACTATCGCTTGCGAGAGATAAGGTGAGGTATGTCGGCGAACCGGTGGCAGTCGTAGCTGCAACAAGCCTCAGCATCGCCGAAGACGCTGCAGAGCTAGTTGAAGTCGAGTACGAGTTTCTCGATCCTGTCGTCGACGCAGAAAAGGCGCTCGAAGCTGGCTCGCCCCTACTCTACGAAGACTGGAAAGACAATGTTATCTTCCATGACGTCCTCCGAAGCAACGGAACCGAGAAAGCTTTCGAAGAAGCTGATTTTGTCTTCAGAGAGCGGCTGGTGAGCAATAGGTACTCCCCAACTCCGATGGAGAACAGAGGAGTCCTGGCATCGTACGATGATGATGCGGAATTCCTGACAATCTGGGCTTCAACTCAGTTCCCGCATGTGATGAGGACATTCCTGTCTCAGGTCCTCGAGTTTCCCGAGAACAAGATTCGGGTAATCGCCCCCAACGTTGGGGGAGGGTTCGGAATCAAGTCAGCGATTTTCCCGGACGAGGTGAGCGTTGTGATCCTGTCAATGAAGCTCGGGAGGCCTGTCAAGTGGGTAGAGGAAAGGCATGAACACCTTCTCGTCGCAGGACATGAACGTCAACAGGTCCACTACGTCGAGTGCGCTGTCAAAAAAGATGGGACCCTCCTTGGGGTTAAGGACCGAATAATAGCGGATTTCGGGGCCTCTGGAATGTTCTGGACCGAGGTCCAGCCAGCGATGCTTAGCGCCGCTGCCGTTCCAGGGCCGTACCGACTTCGAAACTACGACTTCGACCTTTGGTGCGTGTCGACCAACAAGGCCCCGTGCGGGCCACACAGGGGCTTCGGCCGTCCGGTTGCCGCATACGTGATCGAGAGGATGATGGACATCATCGCAAGGAAGCTCAAGCTTTCTCCTGTCGAGATTAGACTCAAGAATTTGATCGACCCGAGCGAGATGCCCTGGACCACGCCTGTGGGTGTTTTCTACGATTCGGGGAACTACCGGCAGGTGCTGGAGCGGACGCTCTCCCTGGCGGACTACGACGGGCTTCGGAGGGACCAGTCAACGCAGAGGAAACGGGGGAAGTTGATAGGCCTCGGCCTCGCTACCTACGTCGAATACACTGCGCCCGGCTCATCTCGCTTGCAGGGTCCCCTCGGCTGGGCTGTAGGGGGATGGGAGTCATGCCACCTTATGGTTGACCCTACGGGGAAGGTCACCGCCCAACTCGGAACGGCGAGCCAGGGACAGGCGCATGAAACCATCTTCGCCCAAGTGATATCCGACGCCCTGGGAGCGAAGTTTGAGGACGTGTACGTCGGGGAGGGCGACACACAGAGCGCACCCTACGGCTGGGGGGCCTGGGCCAGCAGGTCCACGGTCGCGAGCGGAGGGGCCTGCATCAAGGCCTCGCGAAAGATGAAGGACAAGATCCTCCATATCTCTGCTCATCTGCTAGACGAGGCGTCCGACGACTTGGAAATGACTGACAGTGTAATCTCGTCCAAGAAGAGCGGAAAGACCCTGACGCTGCAGAGAGTGGCTGACGTTGCCCTCCGTTTCTCCGGGCAGCTTCCAGAAGGGATGGAGCCGGGGCTCGACGTCGTCTCCTACTATGAACCTGAAAGCCCGACCACCTGCAGCTACGCCACTCACCTTGCGATGGTGGAAGTCGACCCCGAAACGGGCTCCCTGAAGCTCCTGAAGTATTTCATAGTCGACGATGCAGGAGTCCTAGTAAACCCACTGACAGTCGAAGGCCAGGTCCACGGCGCACTGGCGCATGGCATTGGAGGAGCACTCTTGGAGGACCTCGTCTACAGCGACGACGGGCAGTTGTTGTCATCTACGTTCGTAGACTACCTGCTCCCTACAGCCGAGATAATGCCCGAGGTGATTCAAGACTTCGTCGAGACCCCATCGCTGAATCTTGGGGGTTTCAAAGGGATGGGCGAAGGTGCCGCGATTCCGACTGCTGCCGCTCTTACAAACGCCATCGACGACGCTCTTTCAGACAGCAAAGTCAAGTTCCTTGAGCTCCCGATAACCCCCGAGAAAGTGTACAGGCTGATCAAAGGGGACTCGGTAGTCGTCGCGAAATAAGGAACGCTTGGAACTTAGAAAAAAGAACGGCACACGGGGTTAGATCCCGATTGCTTTCTTGACTTCCTCGGCGCTGTTGAAGTTGCCGTGAGGGAGTGCTTCCGAGAACCACTCCTTCTCCTCGCCACTGAAATCCGACATGTTGTCGCACGCAGTCGTGAGGTCGTTGCAAGATGCGGGGTAGGAGACGTCGTCCCCGATGTGTGCCGCGTACCTGGTCTTCAGTTCCTGCGTCAGTTCCATAGGTCAAAATGAGCCCCGTGGCTATTTAAGAATTGATGGGGTCCGCTAGGCTACGAGGAATCCTTGGGAGAGTGTGTCTTCGTCTGAGACGAGCAGATCGGAGAGTGCGGTAAGATAGGCCGTACCAGTTATCTCTGGGATTATGGCCTTGTGACCGTCCACCCTCGCAAAGTCAGCTATTCTCCCGACGAACTTGGAGCCGATTATGCTTTCGTTGATGAATCTCTCTCCTTTTCTTAGTCTCTCATTCGAGTTTAGGATTGCCATCCTTCCGCAGGTTCCCGTGCCGCAGGGTGATCTATCGAAAAGGTCGTTCTCTGCGATCATGATGTTCTTTGCATGTCTAGGTCCGACGTCTTTGACGATTGATACACCGGAGATTCCATTAATTTTCAATCCGTTAGCTGGCTGCCGAATTAGCCTCCCCATTTCTCTTAGCAACAGCCTCCCCGCGGCTAGCAACTCCTCCAGCCTGCCCGGGTCAAGTTCTAGCCACAGATCGGAAGCATTCACGTATGCGAAGTTGTTCCCGCCAAATGAAAATGATACAGGGATCTTCCCAAGAGAGGAGATGTCGACGACCCTGTCAGAGATTTTGTAGGAAGGAACGTTTCTGACAGTCACAGACTTGGCTCGGCCGCCCGAAATGGTTGCCTTTGTGCGGACAAGTCCAGCCGGAGTATCAAAAACGAGTCCCTTTGCGGCCTTGTTCGCGTCAACATAGCCGAGTTCGACAAGAGTAGTTACCAACCCGATGGTCCCGTGTATGCACATGTCGACGTACCCTCTGAAATCGCCGAAGATTACTCCGTAATCCGCTTCGTCATCCGAGGGAGGGACAAGAATCGCTGCCATCCCCGGATTTCCCCTCGGCTCCTGCATCAGGGTAGTCCTTACTGAATCGAAGTTCTTCCGGAAGAAATCTTTCTTCTCTGACATATTCCTGCCCTTCGGTGTTGGAGATCCTTCTATCAGTACCCTGGTGGGCATTCCAGCGGTGTGCGAATCCACAACGTGGAATCCCCGATTGATCTTCATGAATGCCTTCTTTAGTCGGGCAGGCTATTTTAGCTTCTTTCACCGAAAATGGTTTAGGGGGGCTCGCCCAAGAAATGTGAGCGGAACCCACCTATGCTGCCACCCTGCTACAAGTGTGAGAGCCCTACGCTAGCTCATCACCTCGCAAGGTCTGGGAACTTTGGCCAAAGAGTCACACGCATCCTAGCAACGGCAAGCAGAAGCCGCCCGAGGACCCTCCAGATCCGCCCTGGCCACCCGGGGAGGCTGGCTGCGGACTCGTCCCCGAAGATGCTGGAGAAATCGAGGGGTTCGAACCGGCTGGTTTGAGCGAAAACGCAGGAGCAGCTGGAGTCTGCTGAGGACCATGGCTGACTCCCTGCGGAGTCAGCACCAGCAGAAATGCCAAGGCGACGACTACGATGACGGGCAAGGCCCCTATGACGAATGGCAGCGCCCTGTCAGCGTACACTCTCAATTTTTCATCCTCCTTTCGAACAAGAATCGCCCTCGAAGCATATAGGCGGACGCCTACTATCTTCTCGAATACTCGTCTGGGTTCAGCTGCCTTACTTCAGAGGCATCCGATTATGGGGAGGCACGAACTTGTGGAGGTGCTGGTAGTTGTCGAGCTCGTAGAAGTGGTGGTCGAAGTTGTCGACGAAGTGGTGCTCGAAGTGGTGGACGAGCTGGTCGTCGAGGTTCTTGAAATCGTAGTCGACATTGTGGACGTGGAGGCTGAACTCGATGAAGTGGATTGACTTGATGTTCGCGAAGTTGTTTGGCTCGAGGAAGTGGAACTGCTTGACGCAGTCGTGCTGGAAGAAGATGAACTTCCTGACGTGGTCCTGCTGGAAGTCGAGGAGCCTTGAGCCTGGGTTGAGGTGGAGGGCGGATTATCGCCGACACGCCCGGGCAGGGGGCCCGGGGTCCCCTGCGAGAAATTGTAGGTAACCGCGCCCGCGAGGACCAAGACTATAATGACCGGTATCGCCCCCAGCGCGACGGGTAGGACCCTGTCCGCATTGGCCTTCAAAGTCTAGTTGACCCCTAAGCGAATGGTCTCGCTCTCAACTGCTTTTCTTCCGACAAGCATCTCGGCGAGTACATTGTAGGCCTCGATGTACTTCCTTCCTTTGACCGTGGTTACGTACTCTACCTTGACACTGGGTGGGTCCCTCCTCCTTTCGAGGAGTCCCTTGTCTATCAGCGACTCCAAGTAAGTGTGGAGTTGCCTGGAGTTCAGGTTGCATCTGAACATGATGTGAGTCCTAAGCGTGCCGTTCAGGCTGACCGACAGTATGGAGTACACAATCTCCACGTATCCTCGGGGACCTCCCCCGACCGTTTCTGAGCGTCTGTATTCCATGATCTCTAAACAAGCGTGGACAGCTCGACCTTCGGAGCCTCCTGATTCTTCTGAACCTGAGGTTTTTCATAGGGGACCTTTCGAAGATTGAACTCGGTGCCGAGACACATCTTGGCCACATCGAAGGCCTCGACGAAGCTGACTGGTTCGCCGAATCTGCTCTGAAGGGCCCTGAATCCGGCGAGGCCCTTTATCGCGTCGGCCCTGAGATAGGCCTTCTGGCTCTGCGAGGCGAATAGGTTGACCAGCTCGACCTTGTCGTCTGCAACGTCTGAAATGTCAAAGAAGATCCTGGGTTCGAAGTCACGGGTGAGGGGGATCTCGTAGGCGAGTATGTTCGACTCGAAGCGGGCCGCCTCCAGGGTCGCGCGCGCCATGGTCCTGTGGTCGTGATGCACGTCATCGGCGTGGTGCGTGAGGATGATGTCAGGGTGGACGATGTCTATCCTCGACTCGATTCTAGAAATCAGGTCGATCCCTTCTCTCAACCTTGTATCAGGGAGGTTGTCGAGCCAGAGGGCCTTGGCACCAATAAACCGGGCGCTCTTCTGTGCCTCCTTAACCCTCGTCTTAGGGTCGCCTCCAGCCCCACCCCTGGTCGCGGTGTATATCGAGACGTTATGGCCGTTCCGAACCGCCTTTATGAGAAGCCCCCCGCATCCCAGCTCGATGTCGTCGGGGTGGGCCCCTATGGCTAGTATCTCCACGGGACAAGAACGGCCACCGGGATATTATCGGTTCGCAAGAAATCTACGGTAACAAAGGACTGTAGCGGGGGACCATCTGTTTCAGAGGGCGCGCGACAAAATCACCCCATCATCACCCGCGATCAGCTTCCTGCTCTTGGGGCCGACGTTGAAGAGCATATCGATGACCGAAAGATTCGGGACGAATTCCTCGACAAACCGTTGCCGATAGGACTTCGGCAGATACTCTTGATACTCCAATCCAATCTTGTTGGCGGCGAAGACCCCTTCGTCCAGGTAGTTCTTCCCCCCTGTCCCAGAAACGTAGGAGTCTGCTCCCACTGCAGCGCACGCGTTTACAAGCCTCTGAGTCCCCTCGCCTTCTACCTTCAGATCTGATTCCAGGAGAACTTCTATTCTGATGTCGAGCCAGTCGAGGACCTTGCGCGTGATGTCAAGGTCCAGGTCTACGAGTTTGCCATGGTCTTTCTTGTACAGCGATTCGAAGTAGGGCCCATACTCATGGAACCAGCCGGCGTTCCTGTACGAGTATGAGATCTTCTTCCAGTGCTCCGTCCTCCATGGAAGAGAATTGTTCACCTCCACGTCCATGTTCTTGTGAAACTTCTGCGACTTGACGATGGGGACGGTCAGCCAGATGGGTCCCTGAGGCGCGAGGATCTGGTTCCTGTTCGTGAACCTCTTGTCGTACTGGACGTCATCCATAACGACCAGGGCGTCGACCAGGCTGAGCTTGTGAAAGAAGCCCGGGTAGGGGAGGTACTGCGGCTGGTGAATGGCGACCTTCAATTTCTCACCAGGGGTTAGCTAACAGGATGTGGAGAGGCTCGGTCCGCCCGGCCGACGAGGCGGCGAACAACGAGAGATTCACTCCGGCGTCGAAGTTCCAAGTATCTCGGTGATTTCGAGGGCCCGCTTCCTGATCGTGATGGGGGTCACGCCTGCTGCGTACGCAAGCCTGAGCTGGGTCGTTCTGGCACCCCCCCTTACGGATGCTAGGTAGAGGGCGGCGGCAGCGATCGACGTAGGCCTCTTGCCGACGAGGCTGGGGTGCCCCTTGACCCTGGCGAGAATTTCTATTGCTGCTCTCTCGACGGGGCCCCCCAGCGACGCCTTAGCTGAGATCTTGGAGACGTAGTTGGCTGGTGCCTGAATGGTGGAGGGTGTCTCATTGCCCAGGAGTAAGCGATAGTAATTACGGAGCTGCTTCTTGTTGACCCCAACCTGGCGAGCGACAACTTCGTTCGGAGGCCTCGCGATGTCGAGCTCCCTGCACGCGTTGCAGATTGATGCTGCAGCTACTGCGCCCAAAGACCTTGCTTTGAGTGATTTCCCGTCGAATTTTTTCAGGTAAATCTCGAACGCCCTTTCCGCAACGATGGAGTTCAGTCCTAGCGTCTGGGCTATCCTGCGCACCTCCATCGACACCTTCCCGAGGCGCCGCCTCTTCGAGTCCCAGGTGACGATGGTGTCGAGGTGTCTTAGCTGCTTGAGGTCGCGGCTCTGGCCTATCTGTTGGCCCCTCGCATCGACGTTCCTGCCCCCGATGACCGTGGAGACGCCGAGAGCGTCGTCGAGTGCGCTTTGTTTTTCTAAAATATTACGCGATTCATTTAGACCGACGGCCTGTGCTATTTCGGAGAAGGCTTGCGAAGGCGCTGTCGAGACTGCACCGCACGAGGTG
>DASYXJ010000023.1:0-18355 GCA_035935095.1 Nitrososphaerales archaeon
CGATCACTGCTAGCAGATAGGTGTCAATCCCCGGTATGGTCGTCCCTAGGACATAGCCAAGCAGCGTTGTAGTCAAAACCCACAGCACGCCGCCGGCAATGTTGTATGCAACGAACCTGGGATACTTCATTCTCGCTGCGCCGGCAACGGCGGGTGCGAAGGTTCTGATTACGGGCACGAACCTCGCTATGGTTACTGTCTTTGATCCATGATCCTCATAGAACTTCTCGGCTCTCTCAAGATAGGTCTGAAAGCGTTCGTTCCGCCTGACCAGCCTAGGCCCCAATCGACGGCCGATGGTGTAGTTAACTTGGTCACCGATCACAGCCCCCCCAATAGATAGGGCAATCAGCAATCTGATGTCAATATATCCGGTTGATGCAAGTATCCCGGCTGTTATGAGCAATGAATCTCCCGGTAAGAAGAAGCCGAAAAACAATCCTGTCTCTACGAAAACTATCGCTGCAATGCCTACAACTCCACCCCATTGAATCAAAGCTGCCGGATCCAGGAAAGAAGGTATTTGCAACAATGGACTAATCGAGATATTCGACGCTGCTACAACTAAGAACATTATTGGAAAGATAAGTCCGCCTATCTTTCTTGAAGAGTCTTTAGGGGTGATGGCCCACCCAATCGGGCCGTACAAGTCCTCAAGAACCCGTCTCAGAGGCGCTTTTCTTTGCTTCGTGGCGAATCCACCAGATTATTCCTATCGCCGCGGGAATCCCGAAGATAGTCACAACCCATTCAAGGATTAGAACCATTGACCCGACAACATAATCCAATGTGAATGACGCGATGGGGACATTCCAGTTACTATCCAGGAAGACCTTAATGCAGAATGCAACAAAGAACAGAAACGATACTCCACCGCTGCCACTTGTCGCTCGCGACCGTTTGCCAAAGGAGCGATATCCCATCCTTTCCTCGGCGGGCAGTCTTTTCCACCACAGCCAACCCGCAACCACGCCTATGACTACGGGAATTCCGACCAAGAGAAGTTCCCAGAAGATGGCGTTCAAGATGAAATTCACCAAGTTCGCCATCGTCCAGAGACCCAGGGTCGCCGGCACCAGGCCCTTTGATTGGGCGTTCTTCGCGAACCATACGAATACGTAGACTGCTTCTGAAACCGCTAGAGCTCCTACCACGATGAAGGTTGCAAATGCTTTCCAATGCTTCCTCGTGAACCTCCTCCAATCGGAGGCTCCTTCTTGCGCGATTTCCCCCATCACGAAACTTCTCTCCCTAGTGCTTTCCTATTGCCTACATTTAGCTTCGAGAGAGGATTTCGCTTCGAGGCAACCTCTTGGTGGCATAATTCGTTGATAGAATCCCAAAGGTTTGGAAACTCCCACTCCTGCCGATCTCCCGCCAAAGGAAGATCCCGTCTGAGTCTTCATGTGAAAGACGTTCTCCGCAGAATTCGTACATCGATCAATACATTGATTGCCAAGAGTGTGGAAGTCAGCAGGAGCCCCCAAATTACGAAGACGCTGGGGTCGATTCCGGCGGGCTTACCGACGAACTTGAGCATGCCACCCTCGTACATGGTGTGTCTGAAAGCAGACATGGCGAAAATGGACATGAAGCCGAACGCCGCCAGGAAGAGCTGCGCACCTAGGGTCCCTAGTTCGATGATATCAAAGATAAGGTACCCGAAGATTACCGCCATGGATCCAAATACCACCACCGAGGGATTGACGAAGTAGACTGCCCCGCCAAAGATGAAGCAGCTGAGCCCCACGAGAAGCGGCAGCGCCCTCCCGGTCTTTCGAGCTGGGCCTGACCGTTTGCTCAGCCAGATGGCAGACAGGCTGATTATGCCGAGACTTATCAGGACCATGAAATCGGTGATATTGACAAGGAAGTCTTGGTTCCCCACAGCCAAGAGAAGTATAGCTACCAATGTGAACACCCAGGACAGATTCGCCAGAGAACTTGGCATGTACCCGTCCTCGCCGAGAGACCCAAGATGCCTTGAGGCAGCCAAGAAGGCGGGGACGAAAGTTGTGACAGTCGCGATCAGGAACGCAACCGCGACGAGCAGTTCTTGGCTCGGTCCGAGGAGGTTTCCCGCAAGGAAGAGCGCCGGTATAGTGGAGCCCTGAAGAGAGGCATGGGAAGCAAAGACTGCTAGTCCGTAAAGGATGTTAATCAGCGACGCAATCACGACGCTCAGCACCATCGCCACCCCGAGGTATTTCGTACGCTCCAAAGTCAGGCCACGCTTGACCCATGAAAGAATTGGAACCTTCGACCTTTCCATGGAGTCACGCTCCAATGATTGGATTTCTTGGAAGCCGAAAAAAAGGAGGTAAAGATACCCAGTGTTGGTTACAAGGGCTGGCACCCATCCTGTCCCCAAAGTTGTGCCGAACAGCCCAGAGAAGTTCCAGGCCCCTGTTGCCCCAAGGACAGCGGAGTGGTAGACCAATATGACCACCAGGGCTGCAGTCATGACAATTTGGACTAGTCCGAGCATTCTGAGATATTTCTGTTCGAAGAGTATGTTGAGGATCGTCCACGCTACGAAGGCCCCCGCGACCGTGTAGGTGGTGACAGCGATTTGGAATTGAGTGAGTCCGTAGGCGTTCAGGATAGATGGCAAGTACTGAGGGTCGAGGACGAAGATCAGAAAGACGATCTTGGTATATGCTGCAAGTGCAGTGTTGGAGACCCACATGGAAAGCCGGGAAACGAAATAGCGGACGCTGCGCGCCCCCACAGCTACTTTTGTGAAGGACGGTCCGCCGACTCCCTCCAGCCCGAGCTCCTTGGACGTTCGATACATGTCAGAATACACTTTCGCCATTGCTACAGACAATATGGTCGCCAAGATTAACGAAAGGACCGAGACGAATTCGTATTGCAGTATGTTTTCAGGAATGAGGATGAAAAGCGGAGAACCGAGGGTGGCCCCCACTCCCACCGAAAGCATCGTCCCAAGCCCGTAAACGGGCCTCCTTCTCATAGCCGCATGGGGCAGCCGCCTGAACCGCGCAAGGAGCGACTCCGGGAGTTGAGCGATCAATGCCCCGCCCGAAAAGACCAGCGCAACTCCGGCGAGAACGGCCATCACGTCCCCAACGTTCGCGCCTCCCGCCCCAGTCAAGAACGTGAGCTCATCGTAGACATAACCAAGGGCGAACAACGCAACAAGGACGCCTACCACAAGCCCGATGGTCTTTAGCGCCAACGCTGCAATCCTCACTCCGGGGCTAAGGACCTGCACTACGACTCGCCAGTTCTAACCGACAGGCCAGCCTTACGCAGATTCAAGGCCGCTTCACGAAGAGAAAAGAAGGCGGAGAGCATTAGAACCACTCCGACTCCGAATTCGATGAAAGGAAGGTATTGCGAGAGCGGGGAGCTCCCGAGGACCGTCGATGCCCTGTCGCTGAAATATTGCACGAGCCCTGCGTAGGTGTTGACACCAACAACAGAAGGGACCAGAACCACGGTCCCTGCCAGGACCAGAAGCGATGCGATCACCAGCTCTCCTATGGCTATTGCCATTAGACGGCCTGTCTCTGCGGGTTTCTTCGTCTGCATGGCTCTCACGAACCTGCGGACGCTCTCATCATGAGATTCAAGCAGCCTGGTTGCCAAAGCCGCCTTCAGCTCCGCATCAGTCCCCAAGAGGAGGGAGATTCCCTTGGCCTCGAGCAAAAGCCTGTCCAGCATCTCCTCGGTGCGTTTCTCAGCCACGGTCAAATGGGAGATGAGACGGCACCGCGGGAGTATTTCATCCTTGACCTTCTTTCTCTAACCTGGAAAAACGGTTAAAGCACGACTCAAGACGCGGAGTCCGAATGGAAGCGGCTGCTTCGCTGAAGCAGACTCTGACGCACCTCTTTGATGCTGTCAGGTTCGCCGAACACGCCAGACAACTCGAGGAGTCTGCCCGAAGCACCGAAGGCGACCTTGAAACATCCCTGAGCAAGCTTGAGGCACGTACCGAAGAACTCACTAACCTTCTAGCCTCAATGAAGGAGGAATCGGAAAGCGTTCTGAAAGAGCTGTCCAAGCAACTTGAAGGATTTCTAGTAACGGCCAAGGATCAGGCCAAGAGCAAGCTGCAGAGAAAGGCGATTCAAGAGCTCGAGGACGACCGCAGCATTGCTTCGAGCGAGAGGGACAAGGCCCTGAAGAGCCTCGAGGCCTACTTTGCATCTGACCCCCTTCCGGTAATCGAGAACATCGCCCAGGTCAGGCTCTCGGAGGAGCTCTACGAAGGGAGGTCAAGGTGCGAGTGCGAAGGAGGGATAAAATACGACTTCAGGCTCGCCGCCCAAAATTCCAAACTATTTCATCAGCCGCTCACCCTATCTGACCTCGGCCACGAAATCAAGGTACCCGTAAGGTTTTCTAAGGCGCTGCTGGGAAAGACCAGGGTCCCAGGGTTCGAAAGGCTCGACCAGTACGTTCTGTCCTCAGCCGAAAGTTCTGGCGGGAGGTTAAGAGCGACTTTCAACAAATCGGGTAATGGGTCTAAGATGAAGGTGATAACCTCGGGAGACAAAGACGACGGATTCGTGGGATTAGAATACAGCGACCAGGTTCAGTCGGTGAATGTGATGAACGACCCTTCCCTCGTTGCCTATGTAGACCTAGAGGCACTCAAGAAGGCGGCTGCCGAACTCGTGGGGGAGCTGACGGACCTTTCCAAGAGGAAGGTGGCCCTGCTGCGATTCTCGCTCAACGAGGAGGCGGCGCTCGACGACATCAACTACAGGGAAATTCTGCAGACCGTGCTAACTGTGATGGGGCCAACCTACAAAGAGTCGGTCAAGAAGATAGCCGCAGGCACTCCGGCTCCTAATACTAACGGCGAACTCACCTTGCAGTTCATCCAAGAAAGGCTGAAGACCCTTGGCGGGGAACTGTCGAAATCGGTCGCACAAAGTCTCGGTCTGCCGGGCAGCTAACAAAATCGAAAAAGAGGCGGGAGGGGTTCTCCCTTTTTCTTGAGGTTGACCCCACGCCGCGGTCTATGCGTGGCCCTTCAGGGTGTACCTAGAGATGATTGCCCAGATGCCGCCGATGGCAACTAGGACTCCACCCAGGCCCCCTGCTAGGAAACCAAGCACTGCGAGGACGATGTCGATGGCTTCGTCCTTGACTTTGCTGGACGCTACCAGCGCCACCACACCGACGATGACGCCGAGGAGTGGTGTTGGGTACGATAGGGCCTCAGTGAGCGTTCTCGCGCTTGTGACTGAAGCGCCAAAAGTGGTAGCTCCGAAGGCTATGGCTACGATGCCTCCTATCATGAGGATGGCTCGCGAGAGTTGGTATGCATCTTCCTGGTTCAATTCTCTTTTTCACCCCCGTTATTTTTTGCGCCCGCGTCATCTCGGATAATAGATTGTTTTTGAACAAAGAATTGCAGGACAGATTGGAAAATAGCGCAATTCGTGCAAAAGAGGTAAATTCGTCTCATTGGTCGTTCCCCGACCCCGACAATCGTTCGAACTGAACCATCTTCTGACCTGGACACTCCGGCCGCTGATAGAGAAGATATTTTCGACACCGTTCCAGACTTCGACGTTTCTCTATATTCTCTGAGAGGATCTAGAACCTCCGTCGAGAACCCATTTAGTTCACTCCACAGAATGAACGAGTAGGATGCAAGAAACAAGAACAATAGGTCCCATTAGGTCAGGCCCATGGGACATCCTGTCAAACCAAAGCCTCGTAACTTTATTGGCGCTGGTAGGCAGCAGGCGTCTGGACGTTAGGGCGCTACAAGAAAGGACCAAGCTTGCCCCCGTGGCCTTCGGAAATCTTTTGGGATGGCTCCAGCGAGAGTACCTCGTGGAGGTCGTCTCAGGCCTCGATGGAGACGAGGTCGCCGAGAATGTTCATTTGACGGACCGCGGAGAGACAGTTTTGGTCGGCATGCTGGAGAAGACGTGCGAGCTCCCTGAGCTGCATTAGGCCAAACCTTACGCGCTCGAGGATTTTTTCCCGCCCAGGTCAGACTGATTGCGGCTCTGCTACGGTCAGGTCGATGGCGATTTCTGCGATGTCGGACCCATACTCCGCGACCCGCCTGATGCTTTCCAGCATCAATTTCATCGATGCGACCTGAGCTCCGCTCATCCTTGGGGCGAGTACCTCCCCGCTGATTTTCCCCTCCATCTGGACTACTTCCTTGGACCGAGCAATGGAGTCTTCCGCCAGTTTGCCGTCGAGGCGCAACAATGCCGCGATCGACCCGTCGAAGACCTTCTTGGACAGAGAAGTCATTTCCTGAACTTTCTTTACCGCTACATCTGAGAGGCTCTGAAGATTGGCGGCCTGAGAGGCTATCCCCGCTGCGTGGTCTGCAACTCTTTCTACGCTCTTCACGACCAACCTGTATCCCAGGCAGTCTCTCGTCGACGTAAGCCCAATCTCCTGAATGATCGACCTGTCCCTCACTGCGATGTTGAGTTGTCTGAGCAGGAAATGATAGAACCTGTCCACCTCGTCGTCCCGCTCGATTACTTCTTCGGCCATCCCGCGGGTTGCTTCTTTCAGGACGCTGACTGAATCAGAGAGCATGCCGCTGGCGATGATGGCCATCCGCTCTAGGGCTTTTTTCAGCGGGAGGTCGACATATCCCGAAAGGCACTGGGTGAGGATCCCTCCCGACGACTCCTCAATGATCTCCACGCCAACGAGCTTCCTTCGAATCCCTTCTCGAATGAAACCCCTGAGCGACGAGTCTGCCTTTCCGAGAGTTATCCGGATAGTATCGTAACCCGCCAGGTAGTAGGAGATGAAGTGTCGTAGGAGGAAGTCCTTGTCTAGGCCTTGACTTGCCTCCAAAGTTGCTTCGGACTTTGTAGTCGCCCTGATGTCCCGCCTTGGGATTATCAGCAAAGAGGAGTCGGGTTGGACCATTACAGCGACAGGGTCTCTCGCGTGCAACCCTACATCGTTGACCCAATTCTTTGGAAGAGAAACTACGAAGCTATTGCCGCCAGTTACCTGAACTTTCCTGAAGTCAGGCCTCCTTGTTTCCCCCGCCATTCCTCCTCGGTGCACAATAGCCACTATATATTCTTCACCAGGTCACATTCCGTATTGGGCTGAAGGGATTCCAAACTCCCGGAGTCCAGTTTGAGGCCACCAAAGGGGCCGGAGAGACCTCTTAGGTCGGATTGCCCGTGCTCATTCTCCCTTTGGAGCATTCGACTTCGAACTTTCAACAAGGACGAGGTGCCATCTACTCTATATTCTATGATTGGGGCCATATTCTCTGTCGGCTACCAATAAATTACCGACTGATAGTGGTTCATCCTGTAAATACATGCGACTTTCTAAGAAATCAGCGATCAGCTCAACAGTAACTGCGGCAGTTGTAATTGTGGTTATCCTCTTGGTAGTGGCTGTAATCTACATCACGAAGACGTTCGTCTCCCAGACCTCCACTACCACTGTGACCACAGGAACCAGCGGCACTGCTTCAACTCAAACTTGGACACCGCTGACCCTGCAGGCCGGGGGCTCGTCCTTTGTCAATCCTGTCATGCAGGTATGGGCGGCAGGCTTCTCGGACTATACCAGCGGTGCAGTCAAAACCAACTACCAAGCGATAGGAAGCGGCGCGGGAATTACTGGGATTCTGAAGGGAACTTTCGATTTCGCTGGAAGCGACGCTCCGGTTTCGTCCTCGGTGTCTAGCAATTACACCGCGGTCAACGGTCCTCTACTCCAGATTCCTGAAACTTTGGGCGCCGTAGCCATATTCTACAACATCCCTGGGGTAAAGGCCAACCTCAACCTGACCGGACCAATAATCGCGGACATTTACCTTCAAAAGATAACCCTGTGGAACGACCCAGCCATACGCGCTATCAATCCAAAGGTGGCGGACCTGAATGCGACCAAGAACATAACCATCATCCCTGTTCACAGGTCTGACGGCAGCGGAACGACCTATGCTCTCACAAACTACTTTACCAAAGTAAGCGGAGACTGGAACGCCTCGGGGAAGGGTTTCGGTACTTCGATTAACTGGCCCGCAAGCGGGGAATTAGGCGGCAAAGGCAGCGCGGGGGTCGCTGCAGATGTAAGCCAAAACCCGTACGCCATCGGATACGCCGACTCTTACTACGCTTTCAGCAACAAACTTCTGTCGGCCGCTGTACAGAACAAAGCCGGCAACTTCGTACAACCCAGCCTTGCCGGGGTGACCTCTGCGGCCGCGGACTTCGCGGCCCAAGTGCAGACAAACCCGACCTTCTCGATCACTAACGCTCCGGGCGCCTCTTCCTATCCGATTTCGACATACACGTACCTGCTTGTATGGCAGAACCAGGCCAATCAAGGAAAAGGGAACGACGTTGCCCAGTTCTTCCTGTGGATCGTAACCCACGGCCAGTCCTACGGTCCTCCGCTATTCTACCCCTCGCTCCCAGCAAGCGTCGTGACAATCGACCAATCACTGATCGCCAAAGTGAACTTCAACGGAACCCCATTCATCCAGACAGGATGAATGGTTCACCTTTATTCTCGGTAGTCAGAAGGGTCCTAAATTGAAACGAAGGCGCTCCAGCGCAGATTCGGCTTTCAAGTCTCTAATGCTGATTCTTGCTTCTTCGGCAGTCGTTCTTAGCCTGATTTATTTTGTTGAATTGTACTTCGGCTCAGCGCTCACCCTGAAGTCGGGAACAAATTTCGTCACAGGTTCGACCTGGGACCCCAACAATCAGGTGTTCGGAGTGCTCCCAATGCTCTATGGGAGCCTGGTGACCTCTGCAATCGCCCTGCTGATTGGAGTCCCCATCAGCCTCGGTGTCGCGGTCTTCTTGTCTGAAATCTCTCCTCAGGTCCTGAGGTCCCCGGTCTCATTCGTCGTGGAGATGCTAGCCGCCGTCCCGAGTGTGATCTACGGACTTTGGGGCCTCTTCATACTCGCACCCATCCTCCAGACCAGCGTCTATCCCATCCTGGAGTCACGCCTCGGCTTCCTCCCCATCTTCCAAGCGACGTCCATCTACAGGGTGAGCATGCTAACGGCTGGAATCGTGCTGGCCATCATGATCATTCCCATAGTGGCCTCGATCTCGAGAGACGCACTTCTCGCAGTCCCTGATTCTCAGCGCGAAGCAGCGTATGCACTCGGCGCGACAAGGTCAGAAGTAATCCGAATGTCGGTGCTGAGCTACGCCAGATCAGGTGTCTTCGCCTCGGTCTTCCTCGGTTTCGGGAGGGCTTTTGGGGAGACCATGGCCGTCACGATGCTCATAGGCAACACACCGCTGATTTCGGCCTCTCTACTCTCGCCAGGCTACAGCCTTGCCAGCCTGGTTGCCAATGAATTCACGGAGGCGACCACCCAAGTCTACATTTCGGCCCTGATTGAGGCCGGACTAGTCCTTCTGATCGTGTCCTTCATGACAAACATAGTCGCCAGGTTACTAATCCGTAGGTTGATCCGGAGCAGGGAGGCCGCATCATACCTTTGAGGCTTCGTCGGGTTGTGTCGGACAGGCTCTGGACAGGCTTCACTGTTGTTGCGCTCGGCCTTGCAATAGTTCCCCTGATCAGCATAGTCTTGGACATAGTGGTCAAGGGCATCTCCGTAATCAATTTGGACTTCTTCACTCAGCTTCCACCTTTGGCGGATGCAGCGGGAGGTGGTATGGGCAATGCCATTCAGGGAACCTTGTTACTGGTCGCCCTGTCCTGTGTGATTGGGCTGCCTATAGGGCTCTTTTCTGGTGTTTACGTTTCCGAGTATGGCGCCACAAACAGATACGGGTCGACCGTCCGCTTCTTGGGGGATGTCTTGGCGGGAATCCCCTCAATTGTTACAGGGGTGCTCGCCTACACGCTAATAGTTCTCACTTTCAAAGGCTTCTCCCTTTTGGCCGGGGGCGTCGCCCTTGGGACAATGATGATTCCGATTGTTTCCAACACCACGGCTGAGGCGCTTAAGTCGGTGCCCAACTCCATTCGAGAAGCTTCGATGGCCCTAGGGATCAGGAAGTGGAGGACATCGCTTCTGATCATGGCAAACGCGAAAAAGGCCATAGCCACGGCTTCCCTCCTCGCCATAGCCAGAATAACAGGCGAGACCGCACCCCTAATCCTAACTGCCGGAATAAGCACCCTTTGGTTCTCGGGATTCAACCAGCCCGTCGCCTCTCTGACTTACTACATCTACTACTTCGCCAATTCGGGGTACCAGAACTGGCAAAACATGGCCTGGGGAGCAGCCCTTTTCCTTATCGTGATAGTCCTAGGCATCAACGCGGCGGTGAGGCTTATCACAAGGGGGAAGAAGGCCTATGCTTGAAAGCGTGACTTCCCAGGACGTCGAAGAAAAGCAGAGACTCGAACCCCACGATGCGGTGGAGGCCAAGATGGAGGTCGTCGGACTCGATGCTTGGTATTCGACCAAGCAAGCAATTATCGACGTCAGTCTGAACATAAGGTCGAACAAAGTGACAGCCATAATCGGCCCTTCTGGGTGCGGCAAGTCCACCCTGATCAGATGCCTCAACAGGATGCATGAGCTTGTGCCGGGGTCCAAGGTCACCGGGAGCGTGCTTCTTGACAAGAAGAACATCTACGGGGCGGACCTGGACCCGGTCGATGTCAGGCGAAGGGTCGGAATGGTTTTCCAAAAGCCAAACCCCTTCCCCAACATGTCCATAGCGGATAATGTGACGGCGGGCCTGAAGCTTGCGGGCGTCAAGGAGAAATCCAGCATGCAGGATGTGGCGCGGAGGACCCTGGAGAGGGTCGGCCTCTGGGACGAAGTCAAAGACGATTTGAAACGCTCGGGAGCCAGCCTTTCGGGGGGACAGCAACAGAGACTCTGCATCGCGAGGGCGCTGGCAATAGAGCCCGAGGTTCTTCTGATGGACGAACCTTGCTCTGCGCTGGACCCCACAGCCACGTCGAAGATCGAGCAGCTCATTACGTCACTGAAGCACACCTATACCGTCGTCATCGTCACTCACAACATGCAGCAGGCGGCGAGGATAGCCGACTTTACCGCCTTCATGTATCTCGGGAAACTAATCGAGTATGATGAGACGACGTCACTCTTTGAAAACCCCAATCAGGAACTGACTGAGCGGTACATTACGGGCAAGTTCGGGTGAAATAGTTGGCAAGGCTCATGGACATGGGACTGAATCAATTGAATGCCATGCTTCTGGACATGTCCTCATTGTCTCAGACAGCGGTGGCGGCCTCGATAGACGCCTACACCAAGGGCGGGAGAGGAAGCGAGGTGAGGAAGATGGCGGAGCGACTTCAGGCCCTTCACCGCCAAGTCAGCGATTTGTCGATGGAGGTCATCGCCAGATATCAGCCAGTGGCCTCCGACTTGCGCTTCATCAAGGCATGCTTCGAGATTTCGTATGGGTTCTTCAGGTACGGACGCTACGCGCTAGACATTGTCGAAGTATTGGAGATCTTCGGCGACCTCGCGAATTGCGACAGGTCGGCCGTCGTGGATACGGCCAAGGTGACTCAAGAGATGATTCGCATGAGCGCTGAAGCCTTTGCGAGGAGGGACGTCAATCTAGCTAGGAAGATAACGTCTATGGACGATACCGTCGATGAGAGTTACAGAAACAACCTTAGGAAGGTAATGACTGCCAAGGGCAATCTGAAATGTTCCCTATCCGGTACTTTGATTCTAAGGTACTTGGAACGCATAGCCGACCACGCTACCTACATCGGAGAATCAGTGGACTACATCGTCACAGGTGTAGAGCCTGCGGTCTAGCCGAGTTAACGCGCTTAGTCCGGCCTTCGAAGCGTGATGACCCTGGTGACCTCCCTTCCAGGGCGAATCGTAATTTCATCTTTCAAAGCCACCTTGACGCCAGCCCTTACGTCAGTCGTTCCGTAGAGCCTCGCGTCGGCTTTTCTGAAGAGAGATAGCAGGATGCTGCACCCCCAGGGCACCGTGTAACGTAGGGGGTGTCGGCGATGCCCGGAGCGCTCAGTATAGGTCGGGCACACGTGGCAGACGCCGACTTCATCCCTCTTGATATCGGCGAAGGCCGTGGGGTCCATCCTCTCTCCCCTTATTCTATCGGGATAGGAGAAGTACCCGGTCGAACCGGCGCGAGTAGACACAACCACACCATCCCCTATGGCGGCCTCGTTGAATCTCGTCCCTTCGCCGGTGACTCGCACATTGTACCTTATGCAGGTGCTCTCGCTCCCTCTCTCCAAATAGACATCGGTGAATATCTCCGCCAAGGCCCTCCCATTCTTGAGGACAGCCAACCTGGGGTGCTCGTCGATCGAGTAGTCCCCTGTCCGTACCCGCTCGAGGGTCGAAGGAAGTTCATCAAATGTCGTTTGCGCCAGATAGGCCCTGGACCCTGTTATGTCCTTGGACCTCACTCCGACAAACAAAAGCGGGACGTTCTCCGTCCTGCCGTACCGGCTGAACCTCCCGTCCCCCCCGACTACAATCCCAAAGTCCGCTTTGCCCTCGCTCACTTCAATACCAGCCTTCTGAATCACCTTTCTGAGCTCAACAGGAGGCACTTTGGGGGCTCCCCCATCTAGCATCATCTTCGCTTTCATTTTGCCGGTCTCTTCTCCACGAACTCTAGGATACTGCTCTCTCCTTCGTCTCTCACCCCCTTGTCGAGAAACCTAGTCGCTCTGGCCCTTGTCTCCTGCTGCTGGACGCTTGCGGCCCCAATGATCTCCATCATCCGGAGCGAGTTCTCGACCGCGAACCCCCTGAAGTGATTGTTAAAGTAACCGTAGGTAACCTTGGCCCGGGCAGTCACTTCTTTCACCTTCGGCACCCAATTCTGAAGCTCCTTCTCTTTGTATCTGTAATTGTACCAAGGCCTCGTCCCGTGCCCGTGCCATCTGATGAAGCTGAAATCCGCGGTCACTACGGTATCTGGAGGGAGCAAAGGCTCGTCAACAATCACATTTGCTACGTTCTTGGTTCTGAGCAGGGACCAGACCTCCTCCTTCAGCCACGAAGGGTGCCGGAACTCGACCGCGAACTTCACGTCCTCGGGAACTTTGTCGAGGAACCCCTTGAGTTTCTCAAAGTCGCTTTGGAAGGAATAGCTCGGGGGGAGCTGGATAAGCACAGGTCCTAGCTTGCCTCCCACGACCAGGGGTTTCAGGAGGCTCAAGAACCGTACCAAGTCTGTTTCTACCCCTTTTCCGAGGTCGAGCTTTTTCTCATGGGTAAGCAGTCGGGGAAGCTTGACTGAAAAGACGAAGTCATCGGGCGTGTATCTTGCCCATCCGAGCACAAGCCCTTTGGACGGAAAAGCATAGAACGTTGAATCGACCTCGGCCGTATTGTACACCTTGGAATAGAACGAGAGTTTGTTGGTGCTTGAACTCGGATAGAAGACCCCCGCCCACTCGTTGTAGGACCATCCCGAAGTCCCTATGAGGAGGTCAGCCATGCCGATTTGCTCGGCTGACTATGGTCGATTTAAGCCTGCCAATGGCTCGGGTCTAAAGTACTGGCATCCAGCCTGGCCTCGCCGACCAGGTGGCCAACGCGTCGTGGGCGTGGATTGACTCGAAGCAACGTCCGCTTACAAAGAGGGCATTCGGGAACCTGCTCACGCAATCCCTGACCAGGTCCTCGGCGAATTTCGGGTTCGCCTGCGCTTCCAGAATCTTCTTCGCCTCCTCTAGTCTCTTCATCTCCTCCTTGGGCGAAGCAGAGAAGCATTCGGCGATCCGACCTACCACATCAAGAGAGGCAAGCGCCTTCTCGCTCTTCAATACGACCGTCATCTGCGCCCTCTGCATGTGGCCTATTCCGATCATCTTTTTCGAACAGGGACATGCCGTCATCCCATCAACAAGGTACCTGTAAGTGATCGCTCCACGCGCAGTCGCTCGCATCGTGACCTTCGCAAACTGGTCGTCGTAGGGAAGTTCGAAGGTAGCTGTAACGCTAGAACCTGGCTGTGTCTTGTTGACCTCTGAGCAGATCCATCTGAGCCACTGCTCTATCCCTCTTGGTCTTCGGCCGTTTGCCGCTTTCACCAGTCTGCTCATATGGACCCCTCTGTGCAACCCCGTCGAAGTTTGAATCGAAAGGTCGACAGGCATGCGAATGTTGCCTACGCTACACATGACCCTCAAGGAAGTGACGCCTGCGTCGACCGGTACCTTGGCTGCTTCCGATTGGACATCTGCCGTCGCATCGATGTACGCTAGGGCGTCCGCTGCATCCCGATTTGAGGGCCGCAAGGAAGGCGAAGAGATTTTCGATTCTTTAAGTAATTTTCCCTTCGCCGGCGGGCGCAAGAGGGTCGCGTATACCTGCCCTCCTGAACGAATCCAGTCTTGAAAGGCATCCAGCGCATTCCCAGCAGTGTTCAATCCCAGTCCGAAGGCAGCTCCATGTGAGCTCGAAAGGCACCCTCATAGAAGAGGCCAGTCTGACCACTTGGACTTTCGTCTTCCTTCTCAGGGGCCTTCGAATCCTTGTTCGTTGCCGCTTGAGGATGACGGAACCTGACCAAAGCGTTCTTCCAAGATCGATGAAGAATTCATCCCTGACGTCCCTGAATAGTTTCGCATCGTCTCTATTGTGTCCGCCAACGATGAGGGCGATCCGTTTCTCTTCGGCGTAGGAGCCGGCAACGGTATAAAAGATGCTGTTCCGCATCGGTATGTAGGTCGGCGGGAGGTCTCCAAAGCTCACTCCTGGCATGTCTTCGGCCTCTCTAAGGTCGGGGAGTCGGAAAGTTCTGTGTTCGATCACCCCCGCCCTGGCGGCGATGACATTCGCACACTCAACCTCTTGCCTGGCGATTCCGTGATACTCGAAAGTGAGGGCCCTCACGTTGTACTTGGTCTTCAACAAGTAAAGACAAGTAGCAGAGTCTATCCCGCCCGAGAGAAGTATTATCGCTTCTTTCGTCGGCTTCGCGCACCATCCTGGTGTAGATTCGCGAGAATATGGCTCCCTTTGTTAAGCCCCTCGTAGACGTAGACGCCAACAGCGGTCACATTCTTCGGCATGCCCGGGATTATTCTGCCCAGGACCTCTTTCGCGAGGTTCTCGACGGTCGCTTCCCCCTTCATCATCACGGTGGTATTCTTCGGTGCCCTTATCGCGAACTCGCCATGGACCGTATCGAACCTTAGGGTCACGCTACCGGGGTCCATACTCGTGACGTACTTTTCGTTGATGAACAGCTTGTGGTCCAAACTCCTGACGGCCTCCTTTACAATCCTCTTCGCCTCTCCGAAGTCCACGACCATCCCCTCGATTGGGCGTCCGACGACCTCCACGAGCACGCTGGAAGTGTGCCCATGCATGACCGAGCATTTCTCCGTCTTGGGGAGGATGTGAGCATAGTCGAAGTTGAAAGACGGGTCATCCAAGAATATCGTTTGAAGGCCCCCCTCTTCGCCTATCCCAAGGATGCGGATCCCGTGGTCGAACCTATCGCTGCGGAGCGAATCTCTTCTAATGACCACGGTGTTTCCCTTGATCGATGCCAGGTCCCTTTGCTCCTTCACGCCGAGTTCCCTTCCCACGAATACCCAGGTTCCGTTTACCAGAAAGTCAGCCGCGAGGGTCCCGGCTCTTGGGACCCTGACGTTCTCCTTGTACTCGACGTTGAGAGATCTTAGCAGGTCGGCCACCAATTGATGTAGGCTGGTCCTTCTCCACTGTTCGCCTGACCTATAGCCTCTCTCGAATCCTCCCTCGTCTAGCTGCCGCAACTTGGGGGCCAACTTGGAAAGTAGGTGCTTGGTCATTATCGCAAGGGAGCTCGCAAATGGCTTCGTTTATAGTATTTCAAGTCTCAAGGTCGGTGGCGCGGCCTTGATCCAGTGGTTAGGATAGTGGCTTCCCATTCCATTAGAGGAAAGAGCCACTTGCCCGGGTTCGAATCCCGGAGGCCGCACCAACTAGACATACAAGTCAACGTCTGCACAACAACATCAAACCTTCATCCGAATAGAGGATGCTAGCGGAGACCTGACAGATGCTCTACTATGGTCCTTCCAATCGTGGCCGCCATATTCCGATACCCAGCCACGTCTGGGTGGATCCCATCAGGTGAGCCTGCGAGCTTGTCGCTGTTGTCAGGGGCCGAGACAGCGACAGCTGTATCGCTGAAGGGTATTCTCAGCCTGCGGCTCTCCGATTCGATCCAACCGTTCAAATCCCTTCTGAGCAGTCTTTCCCTGTTCCCCATTGTGTTGTACGGAAGGATGCTGCACGAAACGGGGACGATGCCCGCCCGAAGGCCCATGGAATACATCTTGGATAGGTTTGGGATAGTGAAATCAGCTGGGCAGCCCTGGTAAATGTCATTGACTCCCGCAAGTATCACCACGATTGCCGGTTCCTCCTTTAGGACATCTCTGGCGAACCTTCCAAGTATCTGGTCAGAGCGTTCCCCATTGACGCCGCGGTTCAGGACGTTCCAATCGCCATGACCTTGAATCAGCCAGTACGAGTACTGGCTCTCTTTGTCCCCAGCCCCGTTCGGAGGGGACTCAATGGGCGAGAGAAATCCGGGGGTCCCCGCAGTAGTCGAGTCTCCGAGTCCTACTATCTTGATAATCTTCTCCTCACCTCGCTTCAATCAACGGTTTGCCTACTTCAAGTTCTTTGATAAAGTTGGGCCCACCGAGGGCGGCTCCTACTCTCTGTGATTTAGGACCCGCACGGCTTCCTCCGAAAGGAGGAGCTTGTCTGTGCTGACTTTGACCGTTGTCGTGAAAAGAAGCACCCTCGCGAAAGAGATTCCCGACTTCTCAATAATGTACGTGGCAGAACTTATCTTCTTCAATCCGAAACTCAATTCGACGACCTCCTGCAACTGTGCTCCCTCCGTTCGAATCTTGGCTATTGGCCCTAGCCAAAGAATGTTCTTGACCAATAGCTGAAAATCTGAGATATCAACTTGAGAGAAGGGCCTTCAGGGCTTCAATCGCCTCCGAGACATGCTGCTTCGGTCTCAGTTGAGACGAGAACACGTGTCTGACGATACCGCTCTTGTCGATGACGAATGTAACCCTTCCCGGCGCCAGTCCGAATGATGACTTGACTCCGTAGGACTCGCGGACCCTCCCGCCGTTGTCGGCAAGCATTGGGAAGGTCGCTCCGCACTCCCTTGCGAAGTCGATGTGACTGTCTGCAGAATCGGAACTTATCCCGAGCACTTCTGCGCCCAAGGCCAAAAGTGCATCGTAGTTCTCGCTGAAACTCTTCGTCTCTGCCCTGCACCCAGGTGTGAAGTCCTTGGGGTAAAAGTACAGTACGACGTTCTTGGACCCAATGAAGTCATGAAGGGCTATGTTGTGCCCGTTCTGGGCCTCAAGGGCGAAATCGGGAGCCTTGTCGCCGACCTTCAAAGTGTCTCCCATCTCCATTGATCCTTTCCTTCGTGTGTGGCCTATGTCCCTTCAGTGACCTTCTTCAGAGTGATGGACCCGTTCCGGATGTCCAACTCGTAAACCTCATTGACGTCCAGCCTCATTCCGAGCATGTCGTACTCAGATTCTGTGAGCGTCATGATGATCTTGGAGTACCCGAGTTCGCGTATCTGTGGCATCAGCCCCATCGACTGCAGCTGGGAAACCATCCCCTGGACGACCCTGCCCTCGTCGCTCGCCGGGAACAATTCCGGTCTCCGTGCGTCTCGAACTTCCACGAGCTCAATCTGCTTGGCCGGGAGCCCGGTCAGGGGGTCGGTGACCCCGCTTATCCTGCTGACCTTCACCTTACCCATAAATTAGAAGTACAGGACGCACGTGTATAAACTCAGCGCAGGGTGTTTGCAGAGAATTTTCTAATTTGAAACCGCTACTCTTGAGGAACATCCGCTGGGGGCGGAGATTGGCCCTCAGAAGTCTGCTCGGGGATCTGTTGCTCCTCGCTCGGGGCCTGGTTGGCCATTATCGCCTCTACGTCGTCGGGCGAGATTATGCGAGCCATAGATAGGTTTACCAGAGAATTTGCCGAAGCCGTCCCCGACAATCGTCCTATTCTCCCTCTGAGCTCTCTCCACTTTAGCTTGGTGTTCCCGCTCTTCGACGTGTAGATTATGCCAAGGACGTCCCTCGCGTTGATGAAGGTGACATCCCTGATTTTCTTCAGGTCAACCTTGTCCACCGCCTCGACGTAAATCGACCCTTGGTCGCCCTGTTTCTCGGGAAACACCTCAGGGTCCCTCAGGTAGGATTCTGGGATGAAACTCCTGCAAGTGCTGTTGATCAGGAACCTACGAAAACCCTCTAGGTTGCACGTCAGGTCAAGATCCACCATCGACGTCGCCTTGAGCCCCGCGGATGTTCAACTGGTTATAAACCAATTCCCGAATGGCAGGCTTTCACAGGGCTGGAACTGTGGGTTCTC
>DASYXJ010000024.1:0-32529 GCA_035935095.1 Nitrososphaerales archaeon
ATTAGAGATGAACCCTCCCCACTACCGAAAGCAACCCGCGGCCCACGGACCCGAATGCCGGTCATGCACTCGCTACTCAGACGGGTACTGTAAGAAATACGAAACCCTTGTTCAACCACAGATGCAATGCGACTCCTACGATTCCATCTTCCTCAAGGGGGATAGGCAGTTTGCAGAACCCTGACTAGTTTCGTGATGGATGCAGGATCATATGGACAGACTCCTGCACAGGTCGCGGAATGTCTCCACCCAAAGCGTAACTTCTTGAGCAATCACCCAGAGGTTCAACAGAGCCCTACGACTTTGCTGCGTCATGGAGCATTTGGAAAAATAATGGAGAGGCTTAGGGTGGAGCGACCCTAAGCTCAGTCCTTGTCATACTCGTCGTTGTTTGGATTTTCCTGGTCCGCGTGGTTGTCGTTATCGTATTCTTCTTGAGTCTTGTCGGGGTCCCCGTCTTGATGTCCCATATCTATTCAGCATCCCCTTTCTTGGCTGCCGCCGACATGATTCTTGATTTAGCTTGCCCGATTGTGCCAGATGTGTCTTTGCCTGCCGCAATTTGTTTGTCAAATGCGCTTTGCATTTTGCTTGCTCTTTCCCTTGTCATGTGAGTTTTGCTTTTTCCCATAACGAATTGAGCCGTCTACAGGTTATTACACGTTTGCGCATGCGACCGACCGTCGCACAGAAGGCAACAGAACCCTAATATTGCTGGCACGTTTAAATATTCCATAAGTTAAAGAACCTTAATTCCATGGAACCTTGCGGAGACGCACATTCAATTGAAGCCTGACATCAGAAAGAAGCAGACTAGCCTTGCCATGCTGCTTCAGGAACGAGGCCCGAGGATCACTGAAATCGCAAGGGAGCTCGGCGAAAGCCCGGAAACAGTAAGGTACTGGTTCAAGAACAATATTCTCGCCCACAAGGGCATCGCTTACCAGGCTGTCCCGAACTACACGGGGCTCGGGTTCACCAGGATCCGGGCGGTCATAGACTTCGCCGACGAGTACCTCGTCCACGCCAAGGACATCCTCATTTCGATGAACCAGCTCTGTTTCCTCTCCCACTACGACCGGGTTTTCCCAAGCGGATACTATTCGATCATCCTGACGGTCCCGTCCAACCACGAGCGCCACTACGCCAGGCTACTCGAGAGTCTGCAGGACACAGGTATGTTCCGTCTCCTGGCTGTCGACCATTTTGATTGGATTCGAACCACCCCGATGAAGGCCAGGTACTTCGATTTCAGCCAGGGGAGGTGGGACTTCGACTGGTCTGCTATTGTCAACGAGAAGAGTAAGGTTCCCTCAATCAATCTGAATGATTCAATCAAGTATGACTACGAAGACATCCGCATACTCGAGAAGCTGCAGGTAGATGCTACCAGATCACTTGGGGAAATCTCCCGGGACCTGAAAATACCCTACCAGCTGGCGTACAACCACTTCGGCCACATTACGGAGAGGGGGCAGATCTCGCTGTACAGGATCATGTGGCCGGCGACGGGACCCAGGAGCCAGGAAGAACTGAAGGCGTGGCAGCAGCATCATGCCCACATGGGGGTCCAGTGCGTTGTGAGAAACTCCACAGAGCGCGAATCCCACGAGCTTCTTACCAAGGTGCAGAGGCTTCCCTTCAGCTGGGCGAACGGAGGGAGCGAGGGGAATCTCCTTTCGGAGTTGGTCATCCCGCTTGAATACTACTCGGAGACGTTACAGTATCTCTCAGAAGTGTTCCTGGAAGCGAGGGGTAGGACCGAATTCACGATCGGCGACCAGGCCAACGCCCTGTCGTTCGCAATCCCAACGCACCTGTACGACAAGGAAGCCGACGCCTGGACCAACAACGCAGACGACACCCTTGCCAGGTTCAAGAAACTCGTTCTGACGGTCAAGGGCAAGTAGTCTCCCCTTCAGGGCTTGGTAAGGAGGCGTCCCCTCTCCCACGGTAGAAGACTCTTCTGAGCAAGGAATATATACTCAGAATCCATATTCCATGGATAATTGGCAGAATTCCTTCGGAATCTGGGGATGCTAGGGTGCTAGTCTGCCAGCCGTTAAAAGGTGGACCCGGCTTTTCCTCCATGTCAGGCGGGGAACCTCTCGAACTGTGCGAGGGATGCGGCTCCCCCCTGGAGGACGGTTCGTGTCCGATTTGCAGTCCCGGGTTCAGGGACGGCGCCAGCCCAGTCGGCGCAGCTCCCTTGGACAGAAAGGAGCTCTCCAAGGTGCTCGGGAGGAGCGTGGGTGCCAAAGCCCACGGCTCCTATGCCCTTTCTTTCCAGCAGGCGGAAGGCATGGCACCGCTGAGGAGGGAGATCGAGTCGCTGGTGGAACAGTTCAACGCGTCGTCACAGGCGAGGGCCTCGGCGAAGCTGAGCGCGGAGAGACTGGCGGTAAAGCTCATGGAAGAGCTGGGCCCCACAAAAGCTGCCATCGCCTCGGTCGCCCAGGTCTTCATCGGGCAAGGCAGGAACCTGGCCGAAGTCAGCGCCTGTATCTCTAGGGTGCATGCGGGGATGGACAGGTTGAGGGACTTGGTCCTGGAGGTCTATCCAATGCCAACAGGCGAGATCCGCGTGCTTGTCGACGGCAGGGAGCGGTCCTTCAGGTCGCATTCCAGCGGGCTTTACTGTAAACTGAGAATCTCGCTCTTCGCCTCGGACAGCGACGCGTTTGCCGAGCTGAGGAACGCCCTGCTCACTCACAGAGGATTCGACGCCAGGAGGGTAGACCCTCTTGGTCCTTCTGAATTCCGCATTCGGGCAGACGAAACGAACTTCGAGCTCTTCAAGGTCCTGGAAGAAGCGAGGCTCTCGGGAAGGGGTGCTGGGGCCATGGTCAACCTCGGCGCCCTGTTCAGGAAGTACTCCATCTCCAAGCTGCCCCTCACATCTAGGCTCCTCAAAGAGGCGGGTCTCTTGCAGCAGGTGAGCGTCTCTTATGCGAAGCTCTTCGCCCAAGAGGTCGTGAACGGCCGCGGGAGGTCTCCAAGGAAACTGGCCGAGGAGGCCCTGGCCGAGGCGTGTGCGGAGGTCGTACCGGCCTGGCTTTGCAATTCCATCCCGCGGAAGTACCACCTTAATCGGTCCGGATTACGCTCGCTTGTCGTCTTGTCGGAGCTGGCCACCTGGCAGGAGTGACCAGTCTCCACGCCCGCGCAGATTGCCACCCTGCCCCTCAACCTGGTCCAGCCCCATCCGAAGCTCGCCTTCAGGTTCGCCTACGACGTCGCGGGCCTGGCCGACTCGATAAGGTCCGCGGCCGACGAGAACACGCCCAACGGCCAGCTCAACCCCGGCAGGGTCGTCCTCAGGCCGGACGGCGAAGGATACTACGTCTACGTCGGGGTCAGGCGGTACTACGCCCTGAAGCTTCTTTACGACACAGCCAAGGACGAGAGGTTCGGCTCCTACACCGCGTACATCGAGAGGGGCATGATCGAGCTCCAGATGTTCGTCAAGGCGAAGAGGGAGAACGACGAGGAGCAGGGGGAGAGGCAGGGACTCTCCGTTCTCGAGGAGCTGTTCGGCATAACCAGGATCAGGGACGCCATCGCTCCCGAGGGGCTCGACAGGTGGCTCAAGAAATTGGTCGACATCGCCGACAAGCTCACGGAGCAGAGTTTCCGGAAGCTCTACGAGATCGAGGTCGCCGCCCACTTCAAGTTCAGACTTCCCCACTTGGAGCACCTGTGCGGGATCGGGAGCGAGAAGGACTTCTTCCTGACCGCAGCGACGGCGGCTGGATTTGCTTACAGGGGAGATGAGATGGACAGAGCCTGGGAGGACAGGAAGGCCGCCTATGCGCTGGACTGGTTCAGGAGGGTCTTCCCCGATTACGAACCCGAAATCCAAGCCGTCGGAGCCGGGGACACGCAGGTGGGCTCAACCAGGAAGCACGAGCCGAGGGCGAGGAGCGATGTCAACGGCCTCGAGGTCCACGAGAAGGAAGTGATTACCGCGCCGTGCCCCAGGTGCCGGGTCGTGCACTTGGTTGAGATGCGCGGGGAGATAGAGGCCACGCATATCCCGCCTGACCCCGGAGGGGAAAGCAGGACCGAGGTCGCAGAAAGCGTCAGCAGGGTAGACTGCATTTGCTCCGGCTGCCGGGGCCAGTTCCTCCTGTTCGTCAAACACGTCGGCGGAAAGGTCTACACCGTTGAGCCATCGCTGTCCAAGAGGTTCAGGGAGCCGAGGGAGACCGTTGAAGCACTGGACCTCCGCTTCGACTTCGAAAAGGGGGTGTGGCAGAAGATTGTCGCGGACAAGATAGTCGGGCCGTTGGCCCTGCGCGGCGGCAAGAAGCATCGAGGATGAGCTGGAGATTTGCCAAAGAGCAGACGGAGAGAGGAGCTGGCCGTCCTCATTGGCTTAGAGGTCCTGGCAGAGGGCGTCTCCTTCGACTCCCACGACCTGAGGAAGCTCCCCTTCCAGCCCGCCCACGTCACAAGAGTGCTCAGGGCCCTCATGAATTCCGGGGTGCTTGAGCGAATAAATTCCAGGAAGTATCTCTTCAGCGACAGGTTCCTGGGAGTCGTGAAGGAAGAGATACTCGGAAAGACGCCTCGAACAGGGATACTCCAATTCCCCACCATGACAATCTTCGACATCTGCGGGGTAGAGTATTGGAGCGAGCGCGAGCTGGAGCATTTCGTCAGGAGGCTGAGGGAGCACTGGCTCGACCTATCAGGAAAGCAGCGGGAAATGATCAAGGGTTGATTATTTCCGTGATCAAGGGTTGATCATGGCCATGCTCAAGGGTTGAGCACATTTCCAATCGAAATCATGCTCAAGGGTTGATCATCCAGATGATCAAGGGTTGAGCACGTCTCTCGCGTCGGTTCGGTTAACTTAGAGGCTCGGTAATCTCCCGGTTAACTGTCGGCTCTTTGAGTGGAAGAATGTTTCAAGTGGCGCAATTGAAGTTCACTCGTCCCCAGTTCCACTCGAAGAAATAGCTCTGATGGCCGCATATGTTGATGGACACAAGGCCGAAGCCCAGATAGTAGTATGAAGGGGACACGTTCATTGTCGGTGGGGTGTGGGGAGGGTTGAGTGAAGGTGGGGCAAGTGCCCATTGATAAACAGGGGCAAGCACGAAAAATAACCCAGCGAAGAGAACGAGAGCGGCCACAGTCAGCTTATAGCGCCTTTTCATTGGTTCTTTTGAAGGACCTGTTTTGTATTAATGTTAGCCAAAGTTCCAGAGCCTCTCGACAAGACCCGGGCGCCGAAGGTTAACAGGGACGACAACGAGCCGATAGGTTATCACGACACTCGCGTCGGTCGGCTAAATATTGAAGCCGCCTCTCGGATGTTGAAAAATGGCAGAGCGGATTCTAGGCTGGCTTGAAAGGATACTTCTGCCTCAAGTGTACGAGTTGAAGGGGGAACTGAAGGCTATTAGTGCGAGAATGGACGGAGAATTCAAGGCAGTCCACTCTGAAATCAGGAGGGTGGAAGAAAAGCTGGGTACCAAGATCGACGGGCTGGACAAACGGATGGATGTGACCCAGCGATTGACCAAGGTCGAGGAGGAACTAAAGGAACTCCGAGCCAACGCATAACTCGACTCAGTCCCTGCAGAACCTAATCTCTGGCCTCTTTTATTTCGTAAATGCCTCAGAGATTACTTTGAAGTGGGCGGCAACCTTCGTTGTCATGGCGTCCTTGCTTGCGATCACAATCGTGGCGACCTTCGCTCAGTCAAGCACATTCTACCTGACATCCCAGCTTAGCCCTATCAGGGTCAATCCAGACGGTACCTACTACCCTGGAGACAGGTTTCAGGTAACCGTCTATCCTCACGTCCAGCTGGTCGGAGGCGATTCTCTCGTGGGAATCACCTACTCGTGGTCCTACGATTCAGGCGCGTTTTCGGCATCGGGTACCAGCACAAGCGAAGTCTTTGCCATCTTCCCCAATGCCGCTCCTGGGACCTATACCATTACCATCTCCGCCACGGCAACCTTCGTCTACTACGTCAATGGTACCGCCTACTACTTCACCGAAACCTCTTCCACTTCGCAAAGTATGACAGTGATCGAATTCGTACTCAACCTCGATTCGCGCCTCGATTCGCGCCTCGTCAACATGACCGACAGCAACGGCTGCGTGGCGCGCAACCCTGATGGCACCTTCTATAGAGGCGACAGGTTCGGGATATCCTACAACGCGACCTTCAGGTGGCAGAAACAGAGGACCGATATCGGTATTGCGACGACGATACAGTACAACAGGACGGCGTTCTACGAGTACGGACAAAATACGACCAAGTTTCTCTTCAACGTGACCAAGGACGCTTTTCCCCGAGTCTACGATTTCGTCCTGAATGCCACTGCCACGAACTCTTACGGTGAGAGGATTGGGACTAACGCGTCAATCATGCATGTCTCGGTAGTGGCTTACAGACCGATGTTCACCTTCACGACCTACGTGGACTACAACAACCTGAATTCTTCCGCGTATCGCCGACCCTTCGTGACCCTGGTCAGGTACGGCGGGAACAGGCCAAACTACAGCTCGCCCGGTGGCCAGACGTGGGATGCTTTTGCTGCCGCAAATTCAACGGGAGAGAGGGCCCTGATAGACAACTTCACCTTCTCAACAGCAGGATGGCGCGTCCATGCAAACTTCGTCTCGTCGAATGTCACCCAGGATGTCGCATACTGGCCAAACATGGGACTGGATCTCCACCTCGGGACTCTGAACAAGACGCTCTCGTCATGCGAACAGGTGTTTGCCTGGTCTAATCGGGTCCAGAAGTACTACTTTTCGGCGGACTGGAAGAGGATTCTGAACTACACATCGAAGGGAATCACATACTTCAACACCACGCTGACCGCCTGGTCAAGAGACTTCCCGTACACGGGAGACAACCTCCGCCTCTTCAACACATCCCACCTTCATGAGCCCGTGTACTACAACGGTCTTCTGATCTTCCGCACCTACAACGGGTTGGGGAGGCCTGACCCGTCGGTGTCCAACGTCACCATTAGGGTGTTCAACCCCAGTCCACTGAACCAGTTCTTGTTATCTCAGTTCAAGGCACGCTTTGGCAGCGATCCCTCCGTGGAAAGGGCCTTCAAACGCGACCTCTATGCAGCAAATTCAAGCATGATCTTGAGGCCCTACCAGGAGAAGAACGGGGAATGGTACTTCCTCGTAAACCAGACGAACATCGCAATGGCAGCCAACGCATCCCTACCCATCTATACAATATCCGTAATAGGAAACACAACAGGGATGTCGACCTACTCGTTCGCCCCTGATTTTCCATACGCCAATTACGCGGGACAGTCCGGACGGGTTTTGGCGTACAACTTCACTTACAGGACCGTTGGGCCGTTTTCCACCATAGTAGTCAGCAACAAGTCGTTCACCCCGGCTCCATTTACGGACTTCACAGGCTACTACGTCGACCCGAGGGGTTCTCTTGTGGCCTTGCCCATGAATTTCACGTATCCAGCGAACTTCACCTACGGAGGAGCGATGTCATACCTGCTCTGGAGCAACAACAAATCGACCCCGTTCTACATCACGACCACGGTCCCCGGTCAGATGAGCAAGGAATACGCGATGTCGTGGGGGCAGAATGTGACGGTCCCGGTCTGCATCAGCGGGTGCCTCTTCGGATTGGCCTCGCCACCACAGGTCATTGGTGCTTCAGCCTTTCAGATCAATCCGGTAATCGGCCAGATGACTGCTGGAGCTACGCAGGTGTGGGTCAAGAATGATCAGGGAGTTCTACTCGACAACGAGTCTCTGCCGAGTACCTATCCACCGATAGGAACGTTCGCCCCTCCCGGCTTCATCGGGCTACACACCCTGGAATTCAACGTGCCCAGCGGCTCGTCTTCCATTTCGCTGTTCGTAAGGAACTCTTGGGGAGCGGTGGCTGAGCTTGACGGAATACCGATAAGCACGCTAGCGCCGACGAGCCTGACTGGTGGAGGCTTGGTGCTGATTCTGACTGTCATCGGTCTTTTGGCCATCGGCTTCCTCCTTTTAGGCGGGCGGACCAGGCCACCTAACCAGTCGACAATTTATTAGGTACATTTCCCGTCTGGGATGTGTTTGGCGGATACACATAGCAAGGGAATCATCCGGATTGTTGATCTTACGAGTCCTTCAAATCCAGGAATTCAGACTGTTGACATAGTCAAGCTGAAGGAAACCTTCAAACTACAACCGCGTGGCAGTATTGGAAGATACCTGCACTTGGCTCTCTCGGGCGCGCACGCCGATATCTACATGGGACCACACGAAAAAGAACATGCATCTGCAGTTCTGACCGGTTCCAAGACATTTTCTGGTGCTATATCTCAAATGTTCGTGCCGGCAAGTTCTGGCGCCCTGATGGGGTTTCGTGGTTCCATAGTTGGATCCGGAGGAATCGGGAGCATGAACGTCTGGGTGACCTCTTCTGGTCTAACGATTTCTGCAACAGATAGTCCACAAGGTACGCTATATGTTGGTTCCGTAGCCACTCGCAGCGGGTAGTTCTCAGCAGCCTATACGTATGCCTCGCGCATATTCTCTAGCAAGTCCGCGGGGAGCTGCCCTTAGCTCGTTGCAAATTATTCTTGAATTCATATAGCCCCAGTACCATCGCATGCCTTTCAGTCAACTCTTCAGCCCTACGCAACTGTTCATGGAAGTGCTTCCTGTCTTAAATCGAGTTGGCTTCTTCCGTGCTAGATCTTGTCGGAAGTCTTGTGGTGGCCGGAGGAGTCTTGGTGGGAAAGGAGGTCGCTCCCACTCCTTGGGTTCAGCCTGGCTCCGAGACAGCTCTTCATGCTGAGCTTCACAGGGCTTCTCGGTTTTGTGCTATCGTCCTCCGCTTTCACCTTCCTGGGAGTTTCGCCATTTTTTAGAATTGGAGTTTTCCTGTTCTTTCTTTCGATTGGATTTGTCTTCGCCACGAAGCGGGTAAAGATGGCGCCCGTGGAGCTCCAGCTGTACTACAGGTTCGTGCGCAAGCAGGGCATCCTCGTGAGTGTGGCAGAACCGCAAAGAATCACTCCGCCAAAGACGATTCCTGAAACCAGACCCAATAACAGGCCTCTCTTGTTCGGAACGGTGGCCGGCTGTCTGTTGGCAACATCTTCTCTTTCCGTATTGGCGAGCGGCGTTGCGCTGAAGGTTACAGGGCAAGGGCTGCTGGTTTTCGTTGCCGCGGCGGGAGCTCTTTCCCTCGTGATTGACAGAAAACTACGACGAGTTGGCCGCGCTCAAAAGGCGAACGGTGTCGACGAGCTGTTCTCGGGAATCGTCTTGTCGACGGTGCTTTATTTCATCGCTTTGCACTCTTCACCGTTGATCCTGATTCCTGAAGTCGCCTGTGGTTTCTTGATAGTGCGAGGCGTCTTGGACACCAGGAAGTGGAGCACGCGGAAGAAGGGCGGTGAAACACTACAACCTCGTCGCGATGACCTGTTTTAAGCTGCAAAGCAGAATTGAGACTAAGTGGTATGCCTCATCTGCTCAAGATTTTGCGCGCCGGAGGGGAGAACAGCAGGCATTTGTGCACTCGTACGAGCTCAGGCCTGTTAACCTGTTCAACCTCCCGGAAAAACAGGCGGCAAGTGTTCTTGACAGATTCATTCAATTCCTGAAATCTCTGAACGACAGAATCGTGTTCCGGATAGTCGAAGACGAGAGGAGGCTTGACGCTGGCGGGGAGGAATACGTCATTCCCTACAAGAGATATTTCATATCTTCACCCCTCGACATCAACACTGCCCTTCCGATTTTGGGCACGCGGTTCGAGAAGGCAGATTCAATCTCAGAGCTGAAACCATTGAGCGCGACCAGCCGGTATATGCAGGACTCGCACGGGTCCGTGGCCAGGGTCTACAACGTCACAAAGCTCGGCGGGGCTACGCATCCGGGCTTCCTTACCGGCGTCTATCCAATGGCCCACGAAGTCAGGGTTGAGATACTCCCTCTTGACCCTGACCACGCCAGGAAGGAGGCAAGATCACACACGCTCTCGATGGGGGCCAAAGTAATCATGAGGCAGAGCGAGGGGAGGTATGTCGACCCAGAGGACCAACTAGAGTTCCAGAGGGCCCAGCAAAGCGCAGAGTTGGTGGCAGCCGGTAGGGAGAAGCTCGTCAAGATGAAGGTTGTAGTCGTATTGAGTGGAAAGACCAGGGCCGATGTCCAGGAGAAGGAAGTCAGGCTGAGGCAGACCCTCAGGGGTCTCGTCGGGGAGGTCGACTCTCCCCGCTGGCTCCAATTATCACTATACCAGGACAAAGGGCCGAAGTGGGCCAGGGGCAGACACTTCTTCCTGCCGACGTCGAGCGCAGCGACCTTCTTTCCCTTCGCTGGACTGGACGTGGTGGACCGCGATGGTGTGTTCGTGGGACAGAACCTGCAGACGGGAAACGCGATTCTCTACGACGTCTTCGAGAAGGAGAACTACAACATTGCCCTGATGGGAGAGACGGGCTTCGGCAAATCGACCCTGATCAAGACGCTGATGTCGAGGATGCTTTCCCAGAACGAAGGCATGGCAATGTTCGTCTTCGACAGCATAGTCAGGCCGGAGTACGCCGTGGGCCCTGATGGCACCTACGAGAACTCGTTTGCGGGGTTGACGAAGAGTGTGGTGCACCGGTTCAGGGAGGATCAGGGGGCAGGACTCGACCCGTTCGAAGTGTTCGGGGACAGCAGAAGGGCCGCAAGGTTCGTCGCCAGCATAGTCGGCGTTGAGGAAGAGCCGGACCTGCTCGCCGACCTGTACCTGGCAGCACAGAAGTCGACTAGCGTCGAAGAACTGGTGAAGAACGCCCGGGAGCCGCTGCTCAAGAGGCTCGAGGCAAACCTCCCTCCCTACAAGTTTCTTTTCGAAGGCGACATGAAGGTCTACAACAAGATGGTGTTCGTCCTGAACGATATACAGAATCCCGAAATCAGGGACGCAGCAGCATTTCTAACCTTCTCAGCGATCTGGCGACTTGTGAAGGACAAGATGCCCATCTCCATGAAGAAGGCAATCGTCGTCGATGAGGGGTGGTCTCTGGTCGAGAAGAATCCGAGGACGGGCAAACCATACTTCCCTCTCGCCGTGGAGTACGTCCCCGAAATCGCAAGGACCGGGAGGCACTACAACGCATGTTTCCTGATAGCTACACAACTTGTCTCCGATTTCATGGGAAGGGAGGGGGAGTACGGGCCCGGAAGGCCGATGGTGGAATCATGCGCAACGAAGATCATACTGAAGCAGGACCATGCGGCCGCCCCCGTGCTCACCGAAGCGCTCAGCCTGAGCAATGAGGAGGAGAAGTTCATACTCAACGCGGACATCGGGAAGGGCATCCTTGCGACCCAGGAGGGCAAGCTTTTCTTCTACAACATGCTAAGCGAAATGGAACGTAGACTCTTCACCACCAGGCCCAACGAGATGTTTGCATAGGCCAAGCGCGGAAAACAGTCCAGCGAGCCATGAGGCTCTTAATCGGTTTTTTGGGTCCTGAGAGCACGCTGGCCTGACCGACTAGGACCAGATGCCATCAAAGCCGACGATCGTCTCTGTGCCCGCCGGGTAGCCATACCAACTACTCGCGAGCTTCACCAAGAAGAGTCCGTCAGCGGGGGACCCACTTGCCTGAAGCGAAAGTTCTGTCATGGGCACGGTACAGCTTCCAGGGATAGTGCTCCCACGAGCATGATCGATTTCCGCTGGTATACCTGCGGCCGCAGGACCTCCAGCCGTGCCATTCACCATGTCGTAGGTCGTTACCGTTCCGTTGATTCTCGAAATCAGACTCATCCGACAACTCTCAATGATGAGGGGCACGGTGCTGTTATTGATTATCGTCATCGTACAAGAACCAGTCGCCAAGGAGCAGGTTACGTCTGTTGTCGATACGTAGCCGAGGAGTACCCGAGGGCCCCCCACCGGCGAGGTAGCTGGGCCGTTCGGGAAGGCCGCGATTGCAAACAGGCCTACTCCAAGCGCTGCTGCTATTGCGATAGCTCCAGCGATGCCAATTTCCTTCTTGTATTCCGCCATATGGCTCACTCCTCAAGCACCCCAGGTGGCAAGCGGTATACATTGCTAGACCTTAGGAAATCTCGGTCTCCTTCTTGCTAATCTTTAGCAATATATACAGTTCCAAGAAATGAACAGGTAGAAGGGACGATTCAATGCCAGAAAAGCCTCCGGGGGCGCCTGGCGGGAAGTACGACCCCTACCTGAGGGGCACCACCTACCGCGTCTATCGCCATTTGCTTCGCCTGAGGCGGCCGGTCGGAATTTCAGACATCCAGAAGGCGCTCAGGTTAAGTTCGCCTTCTGTAGCAGAATATCACATCGTTAAACTGCTAAACATGGGCTTGGTCCGGGAAGAACAGGGAGGGTATATGATAGACAAGGTCGTGATCGAGAATATCATCAGAATCAGAAGGGTTTCCATACCGGTGCAGACGGCTTACGCGCTGTTCTTTGGCGTCACGTTGGTGCTTACGTTGACCTTCTTCAGGCCTACAGAAGTCAACCCTCAATACTTTCTTGCGGTGGTCGTTAACCTTGCTGCGCTTATCGTAGCTGTCTACGAAACAACCAAGACGCTAAAACGGCTATAGTTGCATGAAACATTACTCACGTCACAAATCATATTCTCTTAGCTCATTGGCTTCTGTCCGACCGTATACCTAATCAGCCTTCTCCGGTTATGTAAGACAGACTTACAGAAAGAAAGATTGGAATTTCGAGGGGGGTCGCGATTCCATCAGGGATGCGATGCAGCAGGCGTTCTGAAGCCAAATTCGATTATCACTAAATCTTCCTCTACCCTAGTCTTTGGCCTGACTGCTAGCACCGATTCAATTAGACAGTCGCAGTATTCCGCCAAGAAATAAGACCATTTGTGACCGTACGAATGTGTCAAAACCAGTTTCAAGTTCGGGCCTTCCCCTGAGACATTGAAATCAAATCCATCCGAGAATGCCCCTGCTGGCCTAAAGTACTTTGAAATCAGACTGTCAAGTGTCGGTGTTATGTCAAAGAAAGCAAAATCTCCTTTGACAGTCCTCGGTCCAAGGTCCCTCGCAATATTTACCAAATCTTCGCTGCTGACTTTTTCTATGATCTTCTCGAAGCATCCTCTTTCAAGGGTGACAGAATGGTCATGGTCAGCCATTCGATCGAACGTAAGATATCGTTCCAAGGCCTTGTTCACCAACGCATTCAGTGTAATCCCCTGGCGCTCTACTTCTCTCGTCAGTTCATGGCTTAGATCTGAAGATACTCTAACACTAAGGTGGGAGAATTGTTTGTCGGGGGCACTGGGTTTTTGCATGACTACTTCTGGCGCAGCTTGTGTAAAAACGTAGTGTTTTGTGGCACTCTGTAGCGTTGGTGTTTAAGTCGTCCAAGAAATGTATAGCAACTGATGCAGACTTACATCAGAGGGCAACATTCAAGACGTGTTGCGGCCATTCCATTGAACAAGATAGTCGTCCTCCTCTTGGCAATCCCCCTGCTTTCGTTGGCGACCACTGGTACCGTCATCGCGGATTCTTCGCCTGCCTTAACCATCCCCCAATGGGCTCAGATAATGAATCTGCGTCCCACTCCAGGAATTGGATGCTGGACGGCATCATTTCCAAGTTTATCATGGATCACGGCCGCGTGCGGCGACGTCTCGGGATACCGGCAAGTTCCGTTGAATATGGGAGGACAGTCCGGAGATAAACCTGCGAACTCAATCAATTACGCCATGACTGCCGCCACGGGATCGTTTACCTCCGAGACCGGGTTCACATCAGAATCTGATTCGGTGGCTGGTACGGACTGGTATACGCTGCAGCTGAATACCAACACGTTCTCGACAACGGTCTGCCTGCCTACCTGCACTTCAGCCACAGGTTGGGAGCAATTCATCTTTGCGAATCAGGGTACCGGCAGCCTCAATGGCATTCTCCTCATCGAATTCTGGCTGATTAATTACGGAACCTGTCCCGCAGGATGGACTACTTCTAGTAACAATAATTGCTGGAAAGATAGCACTCACGCTAATTATGGATACATAAATCCCGCGTACCTTAGTCAGTATACATTGACCGGCCAGGCGAGCAGCACCACGGACACCTCTAAGATTTGCAACACCTCAACGGGGAATTGCTTTGCGCAATCGGGCACAGACTACCTTGGACTCTACAACAATAATTGGTGGAACACGGAGTATAACGTCTTCGGAAACAACCATCAAGCCAACTTCAATACAGGTTTCGTACTTGATGTCAAGATAAACAACTTCGAAACCGGTCAGAGTTGCGGTAGCGTGAGCTACACTGCCGAAACAAACAACCTCAACTATAATGCGGGCACCTGCCAAGGAGGTTTAAGCAGCCAGTACATCACATTCAGAGAGAGCGACTAGGCCTCCCTAGCTGATTTTTCGTAGGTAGGCCGCAGCACGCTTGCCATAGGATAAGGATGAATTCAAACATCAGTCCTTCAATTCAACATCAGCAGAGGTTTCTGTGCCCCCGGCTGTGTGGGCAGTGTTGGTTCTTTGAAGCACAGCGAGCAATAGGGTGGAAATTCTATCCCTGCACGTCACGATGACGCTGGTGGGATGCGTGGCGGCTTGAAACTAAATTGAAACGCCTTGCTCTTATTAACAATAATTGACTTTCTTCCGAAGATGGGTTTCTGGGGCGCGCTCAAGGGTACTTTCGTTAGGATTACTGGGTTCTACCAAAGGTCATCCAAGCTGCTGTTCCTTATCACACTCGTGTTCGCCGCTGTTTTACCAGTCTCGGGCGCATCGTCCTCCCCTTCTGTCACAATAAGCATCCCGAGCTTGAACGCGAGCACTTCCTTTGGGTTCTGCTATTACGGGACCTGTACGCCGGTGGCCGTCACTGGGAATCTCTCGGTGTCCGGGAGTTATTCTGGACCTGTGTATTTCAAAGGGCAGGCCGTGGTGTGGGTTCAGAGCGTGGTGCTCGGCGCGCGGATCGCGAACTGGACATTCACAAGCTCCTTCGAAATTCCGGGCCGGGGAGGGCACAGCCCCCCCATGAACTACCCGAGCGAAGATAGGGCCTACTTCACCAACAGCTACTGCTGCATGCCCGGCTGGGGCTGGAACGCCCAACAGTGGTCCGTCACGATTTACGCCTACAGCGATCCAAGCTACACCAACTTGATCGGCGGCGGGACGACCGTCAGCTCGGGCCAGTCTGATGTCTATGTCCTGGCGGTGGCCGTGCCTCTCTTCAACGATACCAAGGAGAGAGGTGCCCGTTTTACAGACCGAAAGAGGGGAGTCCTGAGGTAGATGTGCCCACCTTTTCAATAAAAAAAATCGCTTGCAGAGCTGCGACAATTTCGGCTATTTCTTCGGGCGAATAGTCGCCCATGAAACTGTTGAAAAGCTGGTTTTCGGTGCATTCGGACCGATCATACAAATATCCAAGGATTTCGTATGCGCCGTCAATAGCCATTATGCGATGATTCTTCCGCAATGGCAAGCCGAAAACCAGCGTACGTGCCATCGCGTCGATATAAACTACTGCTCAAGAGAACCTCCTTTTGGGGTGGGTCATGCGCAGTCAACCGCGTCGCGGTACCGAATCTGTTTTTCCCCATAGTTAGAAATACGGCTCTACTCATTCCGGCGGCGCATGATGGATGAGGAATTAGATCGTTTGCTTTTGCGGGTCTATGTTGCCCAGAACGTTCGTCCGCAGGGGGTTCTCAAAAGCGATTTGGGTGAACCAGAACTTGTGGCAAGAGCGAGCAAACAAGGCCTGATAGTCGAGGACTTTTTCTATCGATTTCCGGTTTTGAGAACTACTGCAACCGGAGAGACAAAAGCTACTCAGCTGGCCTCCCGGGAGATGGTTGGCGCTGAATTGCGACTCAGTGGCCTGTTCCGGAACGGCCAAAAATTTGCCCAGTTATTGGCTTACAACGTTTTCCAGTATGCATTAGATTTGCCCGTGGTTTGGCCCGGTTACAAATTCTTTGACTGGAGAGACCTAGTTCTCTCGGATTCACGAATACAGAAGAGCTTGGAGGACCTCTATCTTATCCTTGACAAATCAGGTCTATCTGTTAGGGTCAGGAATTATGTATCAACGCGGGGGGGTGAGCTGAGAGACGAGGTTCAGGTCATTGCCCCAGAAATCCGCGACTTGCTAGGCCGAATCGGAGGAGCCAGACCCACTCTCGAAACGACAAAGCCATTTCGGCTCGTTCACTTCTTCTCCGAGGCGTCGAGTATCGTGCATAATTCAGATGGGGAGAGAGGACGCGAACTCTTGTACCTGAGGATGATGGCCAACCAACTCCATGAGGAAGACATCCGCGATGTTATCAGTTCGGCAGTCCAGAATGGAGTCACTGTTTCTTTTGACTTGAAAACCAGTCCGGCCTTTAAGCCCGATTCACAATTTGACACATTCATCAAGGCCGAGGTTTTGGAGCCCGCCCTAGCTGGACTTATCAAACATGACGAGATGGAGCACCCGGCCACTGCTCCCACGGTTTGGCCTCGGCAACCCCCTCAAAAGGCGTTTACGCTAGGAGAATCATCCGACATTGGGGATTTCTTGAAGATGTACCAAGAGATTGGCCTCATAGAGATTGCTCTTCGTAATGTAGTAACTGAACGCATGAGCACTTCATTCGGGCCAGGATGGATTAGACATGAAAAGCTCAAGGGTTTGGTTTCGAATTGGGAGCAGAGAGCATCTGACGATGAACGCGTCCTCGTCGAACGAGAACCAGAACCGATCAACTATGCAGATTTTTCCGAGTATGGGATGATCATCGATTCGTTCCCCAAGATTTTTGCAGATGTATTCCCTGATGCTAAGGCAGCACGACTAAGCATAGAAAGAATTAACGCACTGGGAAGAAGGACCGTAATGCACTTCAGGAGTCTTACCGGAGAAAAGCTTAACATTACGAATTATGAATTGCGTTTCGTAAGAAAGGCATTGAGTAAGGACTTGGACAAAGCGACGAAGTCCTAAATGCGAGGATCACGGTGCATGCCCAATTACCAAGTCTATCTCCCGGATCTTCGAAAGAGACTTCACATGGAAGGAGGGGGCTTATTATGAAGCCACACCCATCGATCGATCTGGAACAGTCTTTCTATCTTGTGAGATCAAATGGAAACAAAGCACACATTCTTCGAGGACAACCACCAGCTTGGAGCTTCTGTGGAAAAGAAAACCCGCGAGGCGAGGAACACCTTGCAAAATGGAGGGATATCGCCAATAGTCGGGGATTCTGCGAGCGTTGCCTGCGGAAAGTTGTGTCGGAGTATCCCCATCTGAGATGGAGCATGAGATAGAACAGCGAGCTTTCCACGCCCGAGGCCACATCCTATCGAATTGGCGGTTCGCCAGACAGGACTGACAGATCAGGATATGAACAAACAATAGCGCTTGGGCCTACAATGCCCGGGGCGAAGCTGTGGAGATGAGAAAGAACGATGGATAAGGAACACGTGAGATTGTGTCTCTGAGAGACCGAAGAACAGTGTAGGCATGCTCTTAAGGCCTGGGCGTTGATTCAATCTCCTCAGACAGAGGGTGAGGGCGTTTCCCAACTTGTGGCAGCTGAGCGTTAGACTCTCAGGGTTTGCAGAATCATTCTCGCAGCATCTCCGTGCTTCAGGCTGGTAGTTTCAATAACTTGCTCTGATAGCGCCAGCTTATCCGCAACTTGCGTAAATTGCTTTTCCTTTTCATATCGGTCCCACCAGGCCGCAGTATTTCCCGGCGTCGTTCCATCATTGCGCGCGTTGCTCCTTGCGATCGCAGTGTCTTTCGAAACCGTCAATCTGATGAGGTTAATTGGATATCCCTGCCCGGAGAGCTTTCTCGCCCATGTCTGGGGATTCTTGGTCGCGAATCCTCCGTAGCCTATCTCAAGCACGACCCAAGTTTCCTTCAAGCCGTCAAGATTTGGATAGGTTCTCTCCCTGTTATCGCTTACAAAACCCTCGGAGTCAAAGGAATCTAGGATGATCATCTTTGCTGTGACTTGAACTATCTGAGCGAGAGTGATTATGGAATTACAAGTAGTGGACTTTCCACAGCTTGGCGGTCCTCTGACCACTATTGCACTCTTGCCAGCGTTCGCTATGTTGACTTCGTGATTCCGGGTGTGTCGCTTGTAGTTGGTCATCAGGATTGCAGGATTCGGCCCTCTCACTTTGTGCCCGCAGACAGCACAATCCTTGTACAGAGGAAGGCCACAGGAATTCCATGACATTACTCCATTTCGAATCAAACGTCATAATAGTGTTCGCCTCATTCCCCAAGTTGTGAGCGTGAATTGCCCCTTGGTTCAACATTTTAATACTGCCCCTACCATGGGGCACATTGATGAGGCATACATTAGAGGCCGAACTTCGAGGGTTAGGTGGATGCTCGCGTGGTTGAAGGTAAGATCATGAAGCTGCTCACGAAGGATGAAATTAGGTCAATGCGACCGAAAGATAGGGAATTGTACACCGCGAGGGTCCTACTAGATTTCGTGAGAGCAAGCCCTGATGGTACCACGACTTCCGAGCTTGAAACAAAGACCAGATTCTACCACCGAACGATAAGGGACCACCTGGACGTGCTAGTCGCAAGGGGAGAGGTGGTGGCAAGAACGATCGGTAAGAGTGGAATGAGCGTGTACTATCCAAGAGGAGAACCCGTCGGCAAGCCAGTTGAAATAAGATCCAGAACTGAGCTTGGCAAGTCCTACTTGGTGTTCAAACTTGCGGGGAGCATGCCAAAGTTCTACGTGCAAGAGCGCGCGGTGGATAGTTTTGGAGGAATAGACATCAAGGGGGGAATTTACGTTAACGAACCTGACGTATTGGACTTCGTGAAATCCCTTCACGCGATAGCCTCGAAGCCGGGCGGTGGGGAAAATGAATAAGCTTCGCGTAAAGGAAATCGACCGAGACCGGTTCGTCAGAACCGCAGAGGGGTCAATAGGCACTCATAATCTGCTCTTTCCAAGTTTCTCGCCACTCCTCAAAACTGAGAATCCCGATGAACTCGACATACTCACCTCGACCAAGAGAAGGTACCCGCTGCAACACACCGACACCGCTGTCGTGCGGGTGTTCGACGCCGAGAGAATCCTTGGCGCCCAATTCAGCAAGGAACAGAACTTGACGCTTGATGGAACGCCAATAAAGGGAAAGCTATCGATCTTCGGTGAACAAAATCTACTCATTCCGGACCCCGCCACGGAGTACCTCTATTTTGACGGTTATTTTCCCAAGTTCATGAAGAAGAACATGCCAAGGGCGATCCGAGAATACGCTAGTATGTGCAATGCGAAGAAGAAGACCATGAAGCTAGCTGACTTCAATGTCGCCAAGAAAGCCTATCATGAGAAGTTCTGGTTGGAGACCTTCAGTTCCTTGCGGGCGCTGAACCAGCTGGTTGGAGAGTTTATGGACATTGAACAGAAGTACTTCCAGTACCAGGTCCCTCCATCTCCTTTGATTACGAATCTAGATCTCCTGGATGTCTCTAAACAGGTAAACAAAATGAGTCGTGCCATCGCCGAATCTCGTGATCGGGAGTGTGCCACCTACATACCACTGCACGCTGACGCGATGCATGACTTGGAGACACTCGAAGCAGTGATGGAATACATTGAGCGTGACGATAATACCATGACTATCATGAAATTCAAAAACCTCGACCTCACAGGAATTAGAGAGTTTGACGGAAGAGAGAACCTCAAAGCACTATTGGAGAGGATGGTTGACATCAAAAATTCCAATTCTAAACGTATCTTCATGCAGATGGAGGCGGCCAATCAGTTCTGGGTTTCATGGCAGGCGTTCGACTGCATCTCCGGTTCCTTGACCGGGATGGATGTTGACGTTCATTACGGGAAGGATCACTTCGGATATTGGTGGGACCCCATCGAACTCGTGCCGCGGAAGCACGCCGACTTCGTAAGAAAGCATGCCAACGAGGGACCTCGATTCGGTACCCACTGCCCAGCCTGCGCCTCGATTGTAGGATACGTCCCGGGGGCTGAACAATACCATGTCTACCGGAGAGAACACAGGCTTCATGATATGGACCAGAAAGCTGACATGATCTCAAGGGCTATCGGCTCACGGACCACTGAGGCCCTTTTCAATACAATACTCTACAACTCGTCTCTTTCAAATCTGCACAACTGTCTCCTGGCCTAAGGACAGCGCCGGCTTGGCCACCCTCTCTCACAATCTGGACGAATTTCACTAAAACAAGGGTAGCGACGGAACGAATCGACTTTGAGCGAATCGAGATTAAGCGGGTTTGCCTTTCTTCTTCAGCCGTCCCCACTTGCTCGTCGGCGGGGATTCGGACCCGAAGTACCTTAGGGCATTGGTACCGCCGGGGATTTGTACCCGAGGACTAATATTCCCGGCCGGGGCATTAAATCGTATGCGAGGACCAGCAAGTGATGGTACTACCAGTGACACGTTGAAGTTACTTCCAGTGACATATTGATTATCTGATGTCTGTAACCCTGCAAATCCCGCTTTCGCTACTGCAATCCAGACGAATTTCATTAAAACGAGGATAGCGAGGGGACGAATCCCACCGGGCCAACGCAAGTCCTGGTTCATTCTAGCGTGTGTCCGGTAAACTACACGGTACCAAGTTGCTACGGAAATACTACTAAGTATATAATCTAGACTTGCACATTATAGCAGCGAATGAATATGCCCACAGAAAGGCAACCGGAGAAAGTTGGGCCAATGACTCGCCCACGTGAATCTCTTTCGTTTGCATGGAGGTAGAGACCTAGTTGCCAGGTCTCTTAGAGGTTCTGAACCCGTACGGGCCGGAACTCCTACTCATCCTGAGGCTCGGCGTGGGGGCGGGGCTTGCGCTCCACGGCTACCCGAAGGCAAAGGGAGGGAGAGTTCAGGCTGGGCAATGGCTGAAGAGCATGGGGATACCGCAGCTCGCCGCCGACCTTGTAACGGTGCTTGAGTTTCTCGGCGGAGTCTTCCTGATACTCGGCCTCCTGACGCCGCTTGTAGGCCTCTTTTTCGTCGTCCAGTTTGGGTCGATCATTTGGATGAAGAAGTCGAAGATGCACGCCAGCTTCGTCAGCACGGAGCAAGGGAAGCCGACGTATGAAATCGACGCCGTCTACCTGCTGTTGGCCCTTGTCTTCCTTGTGCTTGGGGCAGGATCCTTCTCACTGGATAGCCTGCTGGGACTGTAGGGGAGAGGGTGTCGCATCAGGAATCCATTATCGGACCCATTTGGGGGCCGACCCCACTGGGCCCGAACTCCTCATGACCTGTCGCAAAGTACCAAAAAAATCCTAAACGAGTACCAGGACTCAAACTATCACCAAAAAACACTCGTGAATGTGCCATTTCATTCCCAAAATCGGTGCTAAGATGGCCTGAAACCCCCCCCTTAGCCCGAAGCCGGTTCGAATCCCACCGGCCTGCTGCCCTTTGATACTAAGCCCTTTTAGATGGTTAGCTGGGAAGAAATTTCGAGGGCGACCGCATCTACTCCGGAAAATCAACAACACTCACAACCACCCCTCTCCCTTCCAAACGCGGCCAGATCACTACTCCGCTTATTACCCCGAGAGCAATCCGGATTCTTTGATTGGGCAAACAAACTGACGAACTCTTTCTACGGGACCTCACACTGTGCGAAGGGCAACGAGATCGGGGTTGCAATCTTGCAAAAGGATCGTCAGAGCCAGCCCTCCATCCCATGAGACGTGCGCACCTCCACTTTACCCCCTCCCTCAGATAATCATGCAACTTGAGGTTGGAGCTAATATGCAAATAGCCCTTCGTCTTTTCCATGCGCAAAGAGGAACTTGAGGATTCCGAGGAGGAATGTTCGTTGAGTGTGAGGTGATTCACGACAGTATCGGTGTCACCCATTTCCTACCCCCATTCAGGTGAAAGAAGAAAATCATAAACTACCTCGGGCATTAGCCAGGGTTTGACAATCTTTTCTCCGTTCACGTTAATATAGGAACAACATCAGGAATGAGTAAGAATTGTCCAAGTTCAAAGTCATAATCCGGACTAACTTCGGTGAGCTAGAGGTAGAGGGAGAAACAGTCAAGGAATTGAGAGACGGGCTGTTAGAGCTGGGGTTCTCTGTCGAACAAGCAGACGCCCTGTTGAAGACCAAACTGTGAAATGAGCATCCACCTGCCGATTCGTGCGCAGTTAGTCTCGGAGGAGCTTGCGACCTGTGTGGGCCAAGCCCTATCTCCGGAGGGCATTCTTCCCTATTTTTCCAGTTCGGACTCCGGGCCCGATATCCCTTCATCAGGTACCGAGAAATTCGCCCTCAGCTGCCCCTCCGATCAATCCCGGATTGCTCGCAAGAATCTCGTCGCAACCCTATGAAAGAAGTGCGCCTCGATGTCAGTGGACTCCATGGCCAAGAACCAACCACTCCCGACCGACGCCTATGAAGAATGGTTGAAGCTGCAACCGATGACCCCCGCGATCAGGGTAGAGAAGAAGAAGGTTGAGGCGGACTCGTACGAGCAGTGGCTTATGGAGAGGGTCGAGAAGAGGCATTCAAAAAGGATCTAACAGATTAGTTATCCTATGTTTGAACTCAATTACTTGGACACAGACCACAGAATAAATTGATGTGCCCAATCGGCGAGTCAGACAGAATAGAGTTGAGCGACGAAACAGATGGCTTGCACTTCAAGAACTTGCCAAAACTCAGCTTTCTTCCTGGGGGGACCCACAATCTAACAATTACGATGTACTGTGATTTAGCATCTTCAAGAGCCTAACCTAGTCACTCTGAAATTGCCAGAACTTGCTCCGTTGTACCTGGATGCCTAAGATGGGGGCTTCCCCGAGTTTGAGCCAGCGGTACTGCGGATATTTGTGCAGCAAGAGTTCCCTGGCCCTCCTTGCCTCTCTGGTATTCGATACCATCGAGGCATTTCCATGCATGAGAAGATACGAAAGAAGTCGCCAGTCCTCTGAATAGTTATCGACAAGGAAAGCGACGTGGGGATTCGAGGTTATGTTTGAGAGCCGAGCGAGATGCTTTCTCTTCGGCTTCCGGTCAATCGGGGTATAGACTATGTCCCCATGATGAGCGAAGCAGACGGGGATGACGGTCGCCTTATTGTTACGACTAGTTGCAAGGAATCCTCGCCTCGCCATCGCCAGGTATTCGGAATCGCGTCTGCGCATAGGGTTATCAGCGAGGCGCACGAGATAGTTCAACCTTCCCAGCCAGGAAAATTACACCGGTAATCGGTTTCGGAACTCTTGAGTTTCTTAGGTGGTGAGAGGCCCTCTCACGAGAAAGTTTATACCGTTTCACCACGATTTCTCACCGAACCACAATCATGGTCGAGAAGGAAGCGATACTGTGGGAACTCAGGGAGAACGGCAGGGTAACCTGCAACGCCTGCTACAGGAGGTGCCTGATACCCGACGGCTCTCACGGTTTTTGCTACGTGAGGAAGAATGTGGGGGGCAAACTCTACCTCTCGACGTACGGCAAGTTGGCGGCGATGCAGATCGACCCCGTTGAGAAGAAGCCCTTCAACCACTTCTACCCAGGGACCTACGTCTTCACGGTCGGAACCGTCTCCTGCAACTGGCACTGCCTGTTTTGTCAGAACCACTCGATCAGCAAGGAGACGGACGTCTACGGTGAAGATGTCTCCCCCGAGGAGATTCCCGAGCTCGCCATCGGATACAACTGCGAAGGCGTAGGCTTCAGCTATAACGAGCCCACGATCTTCATCGAATACGTCATCGATGCGGCAAGGGAGGCGCACCGAAGGGGGAGGTACACCGTGTTCGTTACAAACGGGTACGGCACCGTGGAGGCTGTCAGGGCGATCAAGGGTTATGTCGATGCCGTTGTCGTGGATTACAAGGGGAGCGGAGAGCAGATCTTCCAAAGGAGGCAGACCATGACAGTCAGTGCCGAGCCGATAAAGCAGACGCTTTTGGAACTGAAGAAGCAGGGTATTCACACTGAGTTGACCGACCTGATCATCCCCCAAGTCGGTGAAGACGTGAACGAGGCGAGGAAGCTTTGCAGTTGGCTATACGACAACCTTGGTCCGGACGTTCCAATCCAGTTCACAAGCTTCCATCCCGACTATAAGATGATGAACGTACCCGGTACTCCGTACGAGACGCTCCTGAGCCACTACAAGATAGGCAAAGAGATTGGTCTGAATTATGTTTACATCGGAAATGTTCCGGGCAATCCGTACGAGCATACATACTGTCCGGGATGCAAGAAAGTCGTGATCGAGAGGTACGGCTTCATGATAAACGGTTGGAACCTGGATGATAAGAACAACTGTGAGAGCTGCGGCTACAGGGTTCCGATAACAGGAAAGAGGGCGAAGTATTTCCACTACCGAGACATCGAGTCCTTCTACATTCCCGTAATCAAAAGGAAAGACTCTGCTTCGTAGCGAGAGACTGAAGGGTCATTCGCATCGTGCCATAAAGAAGACCCCCGCAGCTACGGCTTCTTAGAGGGGAGGGCGGTCTCACGAATTTCGGGGTAGTTTCCACTCTTGGTTCGATAAACGGCTAGCCTTGCAGCTTTGCTACTCTCCCTCAAACTTCCTCAGTTGTACGTCGATGACTTCGTCGTCGGGATTCGACTTGCCGGTCCAGACTGCCAGAGTGAGGAATTCCCCATTATCCATCCCTTTTCGAGGCGCGGAACTTCGGTTGTGACCGCTCAGACATGGCTCATCCACTTTATGGGACAAATAATGGCCGTCATGATCAGTGGTTCTGAAAGTGAGGAAGCACCCTCCCCGCCCTTGCCCTGTAGGCAGGAATGCCGACTCCGACTGCAATCATCGTGCTCTTCCCCTTCGCATGGGGGGAGAAGAATTCTGTTACGGCATCGTCATAGAATGTAGAACCAGAGGCACCCATCGAGACCGAATAAGCTGAGAGGTAGATCTTCCCAGCAATAACTCCAGCCTCAAACTGTGCCGCCCGGTAACCTCTATTCCCCAATGCATCTATCACGGATTTCAGATTTGTCATTAGGTAGAAGACGGCGCTGGCATCGCTGAATAGAAGCTGTTCCAAGCAAAGATATCCCGAGATTCTCCAGAATCGCCCCGCTTTCAGCTGCTCCAGACAACCACCCCTAACGTTGTAGAAGTAAGCCCCGGACTGAAGTCCCTGCACTTCGTTCGCTATCAAGTAGATGTCGATGAGGGTCTCTCCGGGCTTGAGATAGTCCAACGGCACAGCGCTGGAAGAGGTATCAATTATTGTGGAAAGCTGTTCGAACGAAATTGGAAGACGGGCGAATCTTCGGCTGGAACCACGACGGAGTATTACTTCCCCGAGGGACGGAACCTCGATCCTGTCTTTCTCAGATCTTAAGGGGATCTTATTTCCCACCACGAGACTTTCTGGGAATGTCAGCTTATTCTGTACCCAGTTTTTTACCTCATCTTTGCTCGTTAGAGAGGAGGCTTCATGGGTCTCCCAAATCATCGGGTATTCTACTTCTTCAGTGGAAACAGGATCGACTTCGGGGCTGAGCCTTGATATTTGTCTTATCTCCTTCGCGTGAGACCCAGCGAGTCCCAAGCCAACTGGGGCGAGGGCTACCGTGGCCTCTTTCCTTTCGCTTAAGCAGAGGAGTCGGTCTACCTCGGAGTCGACGAAGCCCATGATAAGACCACACTTCAGTCCAGCGGAAACTCCGGTGGCCAAGAGATTGGCGACTATGACCCCCGAGTCCCAGAACCAGTGTCGGTAGGATCGCGCTCCGTACTTCCAGGCATTTCTCAAGGCTAGGGAGGTGAGCACAACGGTGACCGGAGCGGTCAGAACGCTGTCATCGCTCATCGCGCCAAGCTCGCCTCTGTAGTCGCCATCGCGGAGTTGTACCAGCGTGAAGTCCAAGGGATTGAAATGATAGACTCCCGCCTTCAAATCAGAGATGTTCCCACAGACCACGTACAGCTCGATAGGGTAGAGTGCTCCGGTCGCCGAGGCTGCCCGCATATAGTAAGACCCCGAGTTGAACTTCACCACCCTCGTAAGGCCGGCTGAGAAGAACAACAGCTGGGCCAGAGCGTGAAGATCAACACTCCCCTCCACCTTCGGATGGATTCTGCCTATCGCCTTCAGTGATTCTTCGTTGGGAAGCAAAAAGTCACGAGGGAGGGGTATAGCCTTCAGATTCTTGTAGACCTTGAATGGCGATGGTCTATTGCCCCAGTCGAGTAGATGACCAGACTCCCGTATGCTGAGCTCAGAGTGCTTCGTAGCTTCGTGGTAGTCCAAAGCTTCTTTGCTGTTGCGATTCGTCCCCCGATCCACCTCGGCCTGGACCTATGATGGAAGCCTCGCTTCGAATCTCGGCTTACCGCAGCTGATGCACACGAACTTGCTGTTCGAGTAGGCGGGTTTCGTCTTTCCTTCAACCGAGATCATCACGAACATGTCCTCTCGCTTAGTTCTTGTTTCACCACAATTGCAAGGAGTCGGAGGTACAAGTTCGTCCATGAAGCTTCAGGAGTTCGGCTGAGTAATAAAGAATCGAGTCAGATCAAAGACGCTATACCTTCTCGTTATCAATCAATCGAGGAGTCCCATCCTCCTTGGGCTGCGAAGACTTATCCGATTCCATACTTCCAAGACCATCAATGCAACTCGTACAGATGAAGTGTGTAGCGTGCAGGGGAGGTGAGCCGACGCTAACTGACGCCGAGATAGCCGAGCTTCATCTTCAAGTGCCTTTCTGGCCCGTGATGGAAAGGGATGGCATTAAGATGATTGACCGCACTTTCAAATTCAAGAACTTCATCGAAGCGCTGGCCTTCACGAACAGGGTTGGGGAGATTGCTGAAATCGAGGGGCACCATCCAGCCATACTAACGGAGTGGGGTCGGGTAACTGTGACATGGTGGACCCACAAGATAAGAGGGCTTCATCGAAACGATTTCATCATGGCGGCTAAGACCGATCAGACATACTTGCGGCCGTTAACAACGAGGGGTTGCCCAATCCTAAGAGGGAGAATGCACCCTTATCAGAAGGGCTAGCATCCTGCACCACTTCCCAATCAATAGTGTGTGTTTGTACTTGCTGCCTCGCCTCAGCTACTCCTTTGCGAATAGCCTAGCAAGACTTGTGGACGCGGTGCCTTACGGCCTTTCAAGGCAAAGAGGCGCGTGGTAGAGTTGATTCTTTGTAGCAAATGCAGGAAAAAGGCGGTGGAGATGCGAACTGAAGGAAGGCTTGTTTTGGTTTGTACTGGTTGTAATAATTACACCAGTGAATGTACTTGCTCATCATAAGCTGGCAACTCGGGGTTCAAGTCCCGGCGACCGCATTTGATGGATAGAAAGTCTCGCTGGAATCGCATCCCGAAGGATTTGAACATCGTTCTCCATGCCTGAATCCCGGCCGAGGCACACTTTCCACGAAGTGAAACCGATACAGGAAAAAAGAACCCACCTAGACGCGAATCCTACCGGGCCCGAACCCTGACCTCAAACAGAATTGCCACCTTGAGACTTGGGGAAGTAGCTCCTGGGTCAAGACGACTTATCAGGATCATGCGGGATTGGAGGTTGAACCCCGCCCGCCAGAGCATTTTTCCGATTCCGCCGTTGTCGGACGAAATGATCGTTCATGCCTGAATATGGAGGGGTGCCATTTCGTGGCTCCATTACAATGATGGCCTTTCCTCAGACCGTCAGGGCGGCTATGACCCTGACCGCTTCTTCACTGACCTGAATCCGATCCATCGTAACTTGTTCTGTTTCTGGGACAAGAAGCATGGAGAAGAACGTCAACCCTGCGGTTCGGGTGGCTGATTTCAGTACTCTGAGTCTCAGCATAGTCAGCGTCAGCCTGATGACCTCTTGCATCGGGAGTAGTTGGTTTCAAGACTGGATAGGCGTTTTGGCCCATTTGTCAGACATGGTTGCTTGGTCTTCTGGACGACGGCATTTCCTTCTCCCGAATCCCTCCGGGCTCGTTAGGTTGAGACAATACTGAAGCGTTCTCTTGACGAAACAGTAGAACTAGCCCCCAAAGCTATGTTTTCAGTCTCGTTGTGTCATTTGATTCCCGAAATTGGTGCTAATATGGCCTGAACCCCTCTCTAGCCCGAAGTCGGGTTCGAATCCCACCGGGCCCGAACTCCTGATTACCGGTGGAAAGTACCAAAAAATCCCAAACTAGCACCGGGCCAAACTAGCATCAAAAACACCCGTGAATGTGCCAATCAAGCACTAGGCGGCAGAAAGAGATCCGTAGCCTTTCTCTCAGTGGTGAATAAATACCGACGGCACGGAATACATTAAGGTTTGCCGACTCTAACCTCGTGTGCCAAGGGTTCGTATCTAGCCCGATTCGTACCCTTGTCAGGGAGGCCAAGGGTCCGGGCCGGAAATATCGGGATGAGAAGCGGTCGGGTTCCTTCCGGCCCAACCACTTCATTCCGTTATATTTCCAGCCCAAATCCTTGGCACAGGAGACCATGATTAGCGAGATGCTCAGGACCTCCCGCTGGTTCTACGTACTGGAGCCCGTCTGGCCGCCGGGACCTCGGCGGCGCAATTATTGGTACAGGAAGAGGGCCCTCTACGCCGAGATCATCGGGGTCGTGAAGGGAAGCCCGGGCATCTCCACGGGGGAGGTTGCCAGAAAGCTGGGAAGGCCCTACGCCTAGAAGGCATATGGCCAGGATTCATTCCGAAGATGATGAGAATGGACTTGGTTGATGAAATCATTGCGGTTACAGACGAAGATGCCTACAGTACAGCTCGAGAACTCGGGAAGTCGGAGGGAGTCTTCGCAGGAATCTCGTCTGGCGCCAATGTTTTTGCCGCACTTCAGCTAGCTAAAAGGATTGGACCCGGACACAGAATAGTTACCGTCATCGTAGACTCAGGTCTCAGGTACCTTGAGGGCGACCTTTTCCGTTCCTGAAAATAGCTTCATACGGTCTTGAAAAATCTGAGGTCGCCGGGACTAAAGAAACGCATGAAAGTCGAAAAATCATCTCATCTCCCATGGAGAATCCCTCAAGGTTGGGCTCCTTGGAACCATTCCTGAAGGTTTTAATTCCTGCGACTTAATCGGGACTCAGGATGCCGGAGGAAGCCGAATATCCTTACTCGGGGATAGCTTGCGACAACACCGGGTCTATCACCTCCTATGGCATAGGGGCTGCGAAACTTTTCGGTTGGACTGCGGACGAAGTGGTCGGGAAGCAGAGCGTGACGATATTCCACGAGCCTCAGGCGATTGCAACCCTGGTTCCACGCCTTCTGAAGACCGCAGCTGAAACCGGCAAGTTCGAAGAAGAGGTGACCCTTGTCAGGAAGGATGGGTCTAAGTTTCTCGCACTGCTTACAGTGAGACCGATCAAAAAGGGCGGGGACATCGTAGGCTACATGGGCCTGACAAGGCCGATAGGGGAATCGCCCGGTCGCCCATGAAAGCCTCGCAGGGGCGACACGGCATCTGGATTCGCGAGCTGAGGGCTCCGTTTCTGCTCCTTCCCGCAATCTTTGTTCCCGTGGGCCTGTTGATGGCCTGGAGCCAAGGGAGCTTCAACCCATTTTACGCCGTGTTGACCATTGCCGGGGCGCTATCTCTCCACGCCAGTGTGAACGTTCTCAATGACTACTTCGATTTCAGCTCGGGAATCGACCTCGTCACCACTCCGACCCCGTTCAGCGGCGGAAGTACCATACTGCCCTCGAAATTGTTGACACCCAGGAGCGTCCTATCTGGGGGTCTGCTCTTCTTATCGATTGGCACAGCGGTGGGGGCATACTTTGTGGTGCAATTTGCCTTCGACCCAGCCATTCTGGCGATCACGGGGATTGCGGTCGTTTCGATTCTCGCGTACTCCTCGTTCCTCTCCAGGTGGGGAATCGGAGAGCTCGTCACCGGTCTGAACTTCGGGCCGTTACTGTTGCTCGGCACCTACTACGTACAGACGAGGACCCTCGCTGTCGCGCCGCTACTCGTTGGGACGGTCCTGGGCATTCTCACTGTTGGCATTCTATATATCAACGAATTCCCGGATGTTGACGCCGACAGCTCAAGGGGACGTCGGGACCTGGTCGTCAGATGGGGCAAGCAGACTGCCGCTTCACGCTTCAAGGCGCTGCTCGCGAGCGCCTATGTCATATTGGTATTGGGCGTAGTGAGTGGCCTCATCACGCCTCTAGCGCTTCTGGGTCTGCTTACTATCCCGAAAGCGCGCACTGCGGCGAGAATCCTCGACAATACCAAGGGGAAACCGCCCGAACTAATTCCCGGAATGGCCGCAATGGTGATGACGACTCTTCTCACTGGGGCGCTCTTGGCTTTGGCATATCTGGCTCACGGTCTGATTGGACATATCTAGGAAGATTCGATTTCAGTTCGATCGACACCTGCCAGAGGCGTTCCAAAGAATGTCGTGATGTGCGGTCGCCGGGACATCAACCAGGGTTGCAGGAAATCTGTATTCGTTCTCAACCTACTGGTAAAGTCAAGCTCAAACCCGATCGGACGTCGGCAGCATTTGCCAAATATTCCTAAACGAGCACCAGAGTTCAAACTAACCCCGAAATCACCCGTGAATGTGCCAATCCAGTATTGGGCCTATTGAACCGGACCTTCCCTCGTTAAATGTGGGGAATCCCTAGATTGGCATGATACGGACCGGCGGGGGAGGCAGCACACGCACGGTCGACCTCCGTGGTCTAAAGGAGGGGCTGCGGAGGAAGCTTCCACCAGACAGCCCCACCTTGTCCGACCTTCTCCTGGAGCCCGACATAATGGCGGTCCCCATGGCCGAAGTCTTGGTCCCCCACTATCTTCGCAGGCTGAAGCGCGAGCTCGAAAGCCGTTCGGAGCCGGGCATCCCCGTCCTCCGCCGCTGATTCACTCCGTTCTCAGCCCTATCACAGCCCTGCCGTTCGGGAGGTCCCTCTTGTAGTCCCAGCCCTGCTCAATCCACCCCTCCAGCTCCCCGACAGACACCACCTTCTGCGTCCCCTCCTTCAGCCCGAGCATCTGCTTCGACTTCTGGTGGATGAGCACCTGCAGCCTCTCCATGGTGATCTTGGTCGGGTCGCCCAGCACTGTCAGCTCCTCTTCTGTGTAACCGAACATCTTGAGGGCCTCTACCCTCGCGGTGTTCACCACCTCAGTCTTGCTGATCGTGGGCTGGACGAGCGTCGCAAGGTGCTTCTCCGCAGCCTGGGAGTAGGCCTGCCTCATCTTCTCCGCCACCTCGTGGGGGAGCCCCTTGTTGACGCTGTACTCCGACTCGATGTTCCCCACGTGCCCCATCCAGAACTCCCTCCACTCCCTCAGGATCAGCCTCTCGTATTCCGCGTTCATCATGCACACCTCGAAGTACCTCCTGAGGACGTAGGGCCTCCAGCCGAACCCGGCCGTGACTATCGCCTGCTTGACATCGTAGCAGACGTTCGTGGTTGCTATGTGGCTTGACTTCCGGTTCTTGATGGCCGCTATCAGGGGGGACTCCGGGGTCAGCCTCTCCGCCGGCATCCGCACCTCCTCCAGGACCCCGACCCTCTCCCTGCCGTGGGAGTACGTCTTCCTTGTGTGCGCCCTGGGCTTCATCCTCCACTCGAGGTAGTTCTTCAAGTACTGGCACCCTTCCGTGGGGAGGAAGACGAAGTAAAGGTGGCCGGCCTTGCTGATGGACTTCCTGCAGACCACAGTCGCCGGGACGCTGGCGAAGGAGACCGTCCCGCCGGTCGGGTTCCCTGCTCCGTCGAACCCCTGCTCGATCTTCAGGTCGGGGAGGTCGGACAGCCTGAGGCCGTCGTCCCCCACCAGCGTCCCCTGGACCTCGGGCCTGAAGCCGCAAAACGCCATCAGCGAGATCGACACCTTGGGCCTCATCCCGGCGACGTCGAGTATCCTCCGGAGCTCCTGCCTCGTTGGCGGGACCTCGTTCTCATATTTGTTGTAATCCGAGGCGCCGTAGATCCTGATGCTCTTTGGAGGGTCGATGTCGTTCCAGACCATCCAGCTCTTGACCGCCTTGACGCACCCCTCTATCCCCGAGCCCTTCACTCCCTTCTTCTCGAAGTGCGATATCAGGTCGTGAAGGAAGAACTTGGCCTGTTTCGGGTCCATCTTGGCCACCTCCTGAGGGGTGATCCCTGCCTGCTCGCACGAATAGCAGGCCTTGCGGAAGTACACAGCGGCAGTGTTGATTGAGCCCCGCTCAAGGGCCTCCACCCACCTCCTGAAGTTCTCGTCCTCCTCCATGTAGTGATGGTATGGCGAATTCGCCAGGCTCAGCCTCCTCACTTTTCCATGTTCACCTGTTGCTCTGAGCGCCGGGGGCTTTAAGCCGGGTCAGGTTCCACACGAATAATTATGTGGACCGGGGGGGACTCGAACCCCCGACCTCCCCCAGTCTGGATTTCTTTGCCAAGGGGCTGGACGGCTTATCCCTGTATCCTACCAGACTAGACTACCGGCCCTTAGGAACTGGCCGTC
>DASYXJ010000025.1:0-6484 GCA_035935095.1 Nitrososphaerales archaeon
TGACTGAGGCCTCCGGAAAGCAATACTTGAAGCTAGAGCCTCCCATGAGACAATGAGCGACCCGTGGGAATGGAGGGCAGACTATACAGCGGAAGATTTCGACCTATTGGAGAGTTCCATTGATTTCAGAGTCACGACTCCAAAACCAATGAGGGCCAGGCCCAGCAAATACTGGCCGCGAATGAACATAGGAATTGAAAGGACAGCTGCCAACACAGAGAGACCTCCTTCCGCCACCCGGACACCTGAACCCTCCTGAGGCTGGCGGTCCTGCGCAAGCGCCCCGGTATTCCCTCGCTTTGGTGTCCTGAAGAACTCCACCCTGGCACCGACCAGTCCTCTGACGAACGAGATCGCAGAGATGGTGAACATTGCCGACACCATGTACGAAAGTACGGGGAGAAGGACGAGATTCCTGGCTGAAAGCATCCGACGGATTCTAAGTGCGTTTGCCCCGGAGATGTAGAACACAACAACCGGTATTGAAACAAGGGCGACATAGAAGGGGTTAACGAAGACGGACGCCCCTGGGTCGATCAGACCGGCCACAATAGCTATCGCCGAAAGCAAGGTCACAAGAATCCAGGTCAGCCCGGCGAAAGGCGATAGCAGAACCAAGAGCAGCCCAACCTTCCCTGAGAGGCTAAGTCGCTCCGACCGAGCTATCGCACCAATGTCTAATCTAAGGCACTGCGCCCAACCCTGCCCGACTCTGGCCGCCTGCCGCTTCCAGATGCGAAGTGTGGAAGGGTCCTCGCTCACCAGCTCAGCTTCGCTGACGTAGGCCCCCTTTGAGCCTGAGGCGAAGAGCCTGCAGGAAAGGTCCGCGTCCTCCGCCAGAACCCCTTCTCTCCAGAATCCGGCATCCCTCAGGGCCTCTATCCTTGCTAGCGCGAAACCACCCTGGAGCGAGTAGGGCAGAGCAAGCCTTGTGGCCCCCATCTTCTGAAGGCCGTCGATGGTGTCTTGAAAGAGAGCGAACGCCCTGGTCACAAGGTTCAGTTCTCGGTTGTAGTGGCCGACTCTGAAGGAGACGAAGGACAAGCTTCCCCCGATAAGCGCCTCCAGGGCCCTGTCAAGCGCCGAATCCGTTACCCTGGAATCGGCATCCAAAAGAAGTACCAAGTCCCCGCTGATGCGCTTCGATGCGAGGTTGAGGGCGCTGGCTTTGAACCCGGTCCTTTCTTCCCTTCTGGAGACAACTACATCTATTCCCTTTGCTCCCAACAACGACGCCCTTTCGTCTACAATCCGGACAGTCCCGTCGTCGGAATCATCGGCGATTATCACCTGTAGCTTCTCTGAAGGGTAGTCAAGGCGACCAATCGAGTCAAGTGTCTCTCCCACTACGTTTTCTTCGTTGTAGGTAGCCAACAGCACGGACAGTCTGGGCAGGTCAGCCTTCGATAATCTTGCCAGGGTCAGGGGCCTGTAGGAGAGACCCCCAATGAGCAGGACCACGGAGTACGCGGAGTAGGCGAAGACGGGGATGCTGACGACCAGAACTATCGCAAGAATCAGAAGGTCGTACAGGGCCCTCTCACCTGCAGGACGAGGCATCGACCCTATTTCTAGCTTGAACATCTCGGTCCCCTCATTCGAGGGAGCGCTTCCCTTCAATCCTTAAAGAAGGGACGGCCGAGGTTCGGACCATTGTTCCGATGAGCGTTGCCACCAGGCGAATGTACCTCTTCGTCGCATACGTTTCTCTCATAACGATAGTCGCCGTCACGATTTACGGACTGGTGGAGTCTCTGTACGGCACCAAGCAACCAGTGGGCCAAGTCCTCGTCGACGTCTATTTCCCGTTCCCGCCATACTTTGCCCAGCCGGTGACCTACTTCAGCGTGGCATGCGTCGCCTTGTTCTACAGCGGTCTGAGGCTATGGGAGAATCGGGTTTCGAAGTGGCCATCCTGGCTCTTGATGCTCCTTCAGATTTTCGGGTTTGTCGTCGCCTTCTCCTCGGCCTATGAGGTCATGTTCAACTTCATGCTCTGGGGGGCTAGCTACACCGTCAACTGCGCCAATGCGATAGCCGGACATACAATTTGCAATCCTGACACTCTCACGAGCCTTTACCCCACGCCATGGAGCTTAGTGTTCGCTACCAGGGCATTCTCTGCCCTCTTCGTCATCAGCGGATATTCCGTCTACTTCCTCCGCAAGTTCTCGCATACGAACGTCATTTAGCCGCCTTGGGGCGTGTTGCGGCTGCATAGAGGAGCACAAAGTGGACCAGCGCCAGGACGGCGAAACCCCCCAGGGACTCAGCAGCTAGGTTATTGAAAGCCCCGCCGAGAAAAGGAATCCATTGATACACCTGGTAGCCTGACAGGACCAACCCCAGGACTGCCGCGGAGCTAGCCCAGGCGAAGGTCAGCCTGCCTCCTGAACGGAGTCTGAGCAGAACCCCTCCGACGACGCATGCAACCACCGGCCAGAGGAGGAGCGCCGAGCCCGCCAGGAACGCTATGGCGAGCCATACCAATCCAATCGCGACGAAGGCATAGGCTGAGAAACCCCTGATTCTTTCGAGTACCTTCGGCATCTCAGCAGGCGACCGAAACTGTCGTTATAAATCGTCCGCATTGGCTTTGTTACCTTCTCTGGGGATAGGGCTAATTCGTCTCCCTGTTACGGGGCTGGAGATCGTAGAATGAACGGAATCAAATTGGCCTCGGTTTGTTTCTTTGCCCTTATCCTTGCTGTCTCGGGCATCCCAAAAACGACCATAGCCCAACAAAATCCCGCGATTAGCCCTGTTATTGCGAAAGCCTATGCGATTAACATGATAGGCAGTTACTACGCCTTGGTGGCCTCCGAACAGGCTCTCTGGTCGAACTTTAGTAGCATCAGACATTTCTTCCCGCTTTATCACGACCTCGGAGATTCCTTCGAAGTTCTCGTGGTCAATACAACTCTGTTTAGGTTCGACCAGAGCAATCAGACCTCTTATACTAACACGGTTGCCTTTGTTTTTGTTCCGATACCATCTCCCAACCCCAACGTGGTTGTCGAGGGTAATCTGACACTGGAAGACATAGTTGGCTTGAACTTTACGAGTCTTGTTGCACATGGCAATGGGGCTTTCGACATCTCTTGGACTGTCACACCGCCCCTTCCCTCTGGAGAAGCCTTCTACGATGCCAGAATCAATCTGCAAGACACTGTTAGGCAAGCACCCTTGATTTGGATAACAAACATCGACAAGGACATTCTCAACAGCACCCTTGTTAACTCCAAGAGGGCCGCTCAAGACCTTTACCGTTACAACGGGATTGAGGCCACCCCCCTTCCGAATGTCCCTGACCCCGTTGTTGCGTTCTTGGAGGCGTTCTGGGTGTATGTTATCGCTGGGGCTGTGGTCTTGGTAACTCTGGTTACTGGAATCCATTACTGGGTCAAAGAAGGCATATGGCCGTTCCAAAAGTCAGGCCACCCTCCAAAGAAGCGCAAGAACTGCAAGTAGAGCACAGAGAGCCATGATGAACAAGTCGTGTGACTGACTTCTCAATTGTTCGACCTTGTCTTTCAGTTCCCTGATTTCGTCTTGAAGTAGTCGCTCACGATTATCCTGACCACTTCGGGAATCGTCGCTATCCTCCTGACCTTCCGCTCTTCCTCCAGCCCCTTCATCATCTCCTCGGTCATTGCGACGGTTATCTTCAGTGGTGTTTTTTTTGTCGTTGTGCTCACCCGCATTAGATGGCATAAGAAGGTTTATAATCCCTTCTATGCTTAGGGTGGTATTAGGTGGCATAAGATGGCAAGACAAGAAGAGATGGACGCAGACGAACGCGCGGAGTATCTGGCCCACATTCAGCAACGCCGTGAGATGGAGTGGGACTGATGCCCGCCCCCGTTTTTGATTATCGACAGGCAAGGGGCGAAGCAATCGCCAAAGTTGAGTCCAACGTCCGAAGGATTGACCAGAACGAATACCGTGTGAAGTCTCAGTCGGGCAAGGGGGAGTATGTCGTCCTCTCGACTGAACTCGGCTGGAGATCATGTTCATGCCCCGATGCCTCGCTCAGAGGCGTGAAGTGCAAACACCAATTCGCGGTTGACCTCTCGCTCCAGATTCGTCGGCGAATAGAGAACGCTAAGCGGATTGTGCCACTCGACTATCAATCGTGCCTTCAATGCGGTTCTGAGCGAATAGTGAGGGACGGAGTTCTCCACAATAAATCGGGAGACCTTCAGCGATATTCCTGCAAAGAATGCGGAAAGAGGTTCACCCTGAACCTCGGTTTCGAGCGGATGAGGGCCACCCCACACGCCATTACTTCGGCCATGCAACTCTACTTCACAGGTGAGTCTCTCAGGAACGTCCAGAAGTTCCTGAGGCTTCAGGGAGTGAATGTCTCCCACGTGTCTGTCTATCGATGGATTCGGAAGTATGTCGCGTTGATGGACTCCTATCTGGACGAGATTGAGCCCAAGGTCGGGAACACATGGAGAACGGATGAACTCTACCTGAAGGTCAAGGGTAACATGAAGTATCTCTTCGCCATCATGGACGACGAGACGAGATACTGGCTGGCTCAAGAGGTAGCAGACAACAAAGGGACTTCGGATGTCAGGCCGATGTTCAAACACGCGAAGCGCCACGCAGGGAAGATGCCGAGGACTCTCATCTCTGATGGGGCCTACAACTTCCATGTGGCTTTCAAGAAGGAGTTCGGGCTCTTCTATGGGGCCCACAAAGCCCCCGTCCATGTACGAGAAATCACCATAGCAGGACAAATCCACAACAACAAAATGGAGAGACTCAACGGAGAAATTCGGGATAGAGAGAAAGTAATGCGAGGAATCAAGAAGTCTGATTCGCCAGCCATCTCCGGTTATCGCATCTACCACAACTTCGTGAGGCCCCACGAAGGGCTCAATGGTGAGACTCCAGCAGAACGGGCTGGAATCAAAGTCGAGGGCCGGAATAAATGGCTGACGCTGATTCAGAATGCTAGTCATCTCCAGAAGACTAACAGCAAGGGCGAGGAGGCGAATCTCCAGCCAGCGTAACAGGGCCAACGCATTAGAATCAGCGGGCCTAGGTACCCTTATTTGCCGAGAGGCCTGCCGTCGCCACCGTCCGCCTTGGCCGCTCAGACTTCTGTTCAAACCAGTGGGCTCGCCGCGAGGCTCACCGAGCTTACGAAACCAGTCAACGAAATGGACGAGGCACTCCTGGCCTCTGCGTCCTACGACGGGGACCTCCGGCTGGCGATTCTGAAGTTCTACGACCCCAAAACAGGGAGGTTCTGGCTTTGGCGAGACAACACTGGACACAGGCCCTACTGCTTCACAAGGTTGCCGAAGGAAGAGCTTGGGAGGGTAGAGGCTCGAAAAGACGTGATCGAGATTACGGAAGTTGAGAGGCTGGACTTATTGAGCGACTCAAAGGCCAAGCTCAGAAAGATCGTGACCACCGACCCCCTCGCCATTGGGGGTGGAAACGATAGTATTAGAGACATGATTAGGGCGTGGGAGGCCGATATCAAGTACTACGAGAACTACGCCTACGACCGGGGCCTCAGGATGGGCACCTACTACAGGGTCTCACAGGGGAACGTAATCCCCGCAAAACACGAGGTCCCGGCGAGAGTTGTCAACTCGCTGGAGGAGATAATGAAAAGAAACCCGCCTGAGTTCGTCCCGTACCTTAGAGAGTGGGCGGAACTCTTGGGGGAGCCGCTCTGTGACTTCCGAAGGGTGGCCCTTGACATAGAGGTAGATAACGAGTCGGGCAGGCTCCCGGACCCGGAAGAACCCAAACAAGCAGTCATAGCTGTCTCTTTCTTTAACGAAGGCGAGAAGCTCGTCTTTCTTCTTAGAGGTAGCAGAATCGAAAAGGGACTGGAGGCAAGCCAGTTCGATTACAAGATTTTCGACCGCGAGGAAGAACTGTTGAGGGCCGTCCTGTTCAAGATGATGGAGTATCCGGTCATAGTTACGTTCAACGGGGACGACTTCGACCTGAGATACCTGCAGCATAGGGCAGAAGCGCTGGGTATCAGGGAGCAAGAGAATCCAATTCAGCTCGAACGTGTTGCTGCATCCCTCAAACACGGCATACACATAGACCTCTACCAGTTCTTCCGCAACAAATCAATCCAGGTATACGCTTTCAGCAACAAGTACACCGAGCACACCCTGAACGGAATATGCGAGGCCTTGTTGAATAAGTCCAAGATCGAGTTCGAAGGAGAAATCGGCGCCCTCCCCCTCTCCGAACTGGGAAGATATTGTCTGAATGACTCGCAGCTGACCTACGAGCTTACATCGATGATGGGGTCAGTCGTGATGAAGCTCCTTCTCGTGATTTCGAGGATCGGAAAGATGCCCATGAACGACGTCTCGCGGCTAGGAGTCTCAAATTGGATTAGGAGCATGCTATTTTACGAACATAGGAAGCTCGGAGCGCTCATTCCGAGGCAGGACGAACTCGCAGAGAAAGGAGGTGCGTCATCCCAGGCAATAAT
>DASYXJ010000026.1:0-56489 GCA_035935095.1 Nitrososphaerales archaeon
TAAACAGCGTTTCCGACGCATTTTGCCGATTCGGGCCGCCAACAATGTCATTGATCTGATTGGCAACACGCCGCTCCTCCGTCTGAACAAGGTGACAAAGGGAATTGAGGCGAGCATTTACGCGAAACTGGAGTTCTACAACCCTGGAGGCAGCGTGAAGGATAGGATAGGCATTGCAATGATTCTGGACGCGGAGAAGAAAGGACTACTCAAACCGGGCTCCACCATAGTCGAGCCTACTTCGGGGAACACGGGAATGGGTTTGGTCCTCGCAGGCATCCAGCGGGGGTACAAGGTCATTTGCACGGTCCCGGACAAGGTGAGCCAGGACAAGATCGACCTGCTTAATGCGGTCGGGGCCTCGGTGCGGATCACCCCTGCGAGTCTCCCCACGTCGCATCCCGACAGTTACCTGAAGGTCGCCGAAAAGATCGCGAAGGAAACCCCGAACTCGTTCATGCCGAATCAGTACTTCAATCAGGCGAACCCGGATGCCCACTACGCAACTACAGGCCCGGAGATCTGGGAGCAGACGGGAGGAGCGATTGACGTGCTGGTGGCCGGGGTCGGGACAGGAGGCACAATAACTGGGACAGGGAGGTACCTCAAGGAAAAGAAGCCCAGCATCAAGATTGTGGGCGTTGACCCGGAAGGGTCGATTCTCGCCTCGCGTTTCAGAGGTAAGAGAGGGATAGCTAGGCCCTACAGAGTCGAAGGGATAGGGGAGGATTTCATCCCGGGAAGCCTTGACATGAGCGTCATCGACGAGATGGTGACTGTCTCCGACAAGGACTCGTTCCTGACAGCCAGGCGTCTCGCAAGGGAAGAAGGCATCATCGCAGGGGGCTCTTCTGGGACCGCACTCTTCGCAGCCCTCCAGGTGGCCAGACGACTCCCAGCAGGCAAGACTGTCGTTGTCATCCTTCCCGATTCAGGTCGGAGCTACACGGACAAAATGTTCAGCGATGACTGGATGGCCGAGTTCGGGTACCTGCGTTCAAAGGGGCGACGGGTCTCTGTCGACGCGGTCCTCCGTTCGAAGCCAAAGAGCGTCAGGGCCGTAATCGGTGTGGGGCCTCGCGACAAACTCTCAAAGGCGATTGGAATAATGACGCAGCACGACATCTCGCAGCTCCCTGTCATCAAGGGAGGGTTCCAGGTGGGGAGCGTCAGCGTCGCCTCGATGATCAAGAAGGTCGCAGAGAAGAAGGCGGGGTTGGACCATCCCGTGGAGGAAATTATGGAACCCCCAATTCCGACCGTTGAGAAGGGAGGCGTTCTCCTGAACCCGGCCAGCCTGATGAAAAAGAGAAACGCTGTCGTAGTCGTCGATAGGCAGAAGGTTGTGGGAGTCATAACTACCATAGACGTGATAAACTACCTTGCCCGCAGATAGGATGATGAAGTTCGGGACGCGGGCGGTCCATTCTGGTGAGGAGCCCGATCTCTCGAAGTCAGGCGATGTCGTCTCCCCCATACACCTGTCGTCGACCTTCGCTCGAAGATTGCTTGAAAAGCCGACGAGAGGCCTCGAGTATTCGAGAACCGGGAACCCGACCCGGACTGCTCTTGAACGAAGGCTTGCCTCCCTGGAGGGTGCGAAGCACGCGCTTGCGTTCTCTTCAGGGATGGCAGCCGAGGCTACCCTCCTGCTTTCAGTTCTCAAGAAGGGGGACCGAGTCGTGGCAGGGGACGACCTCTACGGAGGGACGGTCCGCATTTTCGAAACTACACTCCGGAAGTTTGGGGTCTCTTTCACCTACGTGGACACAAGAAACCTGAAAGCAGTCAGAAGTGCGCTCGAACGCAGGCCCGCGATTGCCTGGCTCGAAAGCCCCACCAACCCGCTGATGCATTTGTGCGACATCCGGTCCATAGCGAAGGCAGCGTCCCGGGTCGGGGCGATTACGGTCGTAGACAACACCTTCGCCAGCCCCTTCCTGCAGAACCCTCTGAGCCTGGGGGCGGACGTCGTTGTCCACAGCACCACGAAATACATCGGAGGCCACAGTGACGTAGTGGGAGGGGCGCTCATGATGTCCGATGATGAGCTCTTCGAGTCTGTGAAATTCAACCAGAACGCGATTGGGGCCGTCCCATCACCCTTCGACTGCTTCCTTGTTCTCAGGGGATCTAAGACGCTCCATCTCAGGATGCAGAGGCACAGCGAGAACGCGCAGAAGGTCGCGGAGTTCCTCTCCCGCCACCCGAAGTTCTCCGCGGTACATTATCCGGGACTGAGGAGCCATCCGCAGCTAGCCCTGGCCAAGAGACAGATGAAAATGCCCGGGGGGATGCTGTCCGCCGAAATGAAAGGAGGATTGCCCGAAATCAGAAGGTTCCTGAAAGAGCTCAGGGTCTTCGCGTTGGCTGAGAGTCTAGGAGGGGTCGAATCTTTGGTAGACCACCCTGCGACGATGACTCACGCAAGTCTTTCTGCCGAAAGGCGCAAGGGACTCGGCATAGGAGACGGCCTGGTGAGGTTCTCTGTCGGAATCGAGGACCCAGAGGACCTGATTGCCGACCTGAAGGGAGCCTTGGGTTGACCCTAACTCTTCAGATTAATTAGCTCGGTTCGAGACGGCCGACCGTGGCGAAGTCGAGAGTCTACTTCATCACAGACGTTCATGGGTCGAACAGATGCTTCAAGAAGTTCCTGAACGCGGCCAGCTTCTACAAGGCTGATGTTATCATTCTCGGAGGAGATATCACAGGTAAAGTGATGATACCGATAGTCGACCAGGGGGACGGGAAATTCAGATGCTCGTATCAGGGGTCGGACCTGACCCTGAAAAGCAAGCAGGAGGTAGAGGAGTTGAGAAGGAAGGCCGCCGACTCAGGCTCATACACCGTCCCGATGAGCCCTTCTGAGTTCAAGGAATTGGATGCGAGCCCTGCCAAGGTTACCGAGATCTTCCGTCAGGTCATGATTGAAAGGCTGCGCGAGTGGATTTCTCTAGCGGAAGAAAGGCTGGGGAAGACTACCGTGAAGTGTTTCATTTCACCCGGGAACGACGACGTCTTCGATATCGACCCTGTCCTAGATTCGTCCTCGTACGTTGTGAACCCTGAAGGTCGGGTCGTGGATATCGACGGTGGACACGAGATGATAACTTTGGGCTACACGAATCATACCCCCTGGAACAGTCCGAGGGAAGTCGACGAAGACGTCCTCGCCAAGAAGATTTCAGGAATGGCCGACCAAGTGCGGGAAATGAAAACCGCGATTTTCAACATACACGTCCCCCCCATAGACACCCTCATCGACCAGGCTCCACAAATTGACGAGAACCTCAAGGTAGTCTTGAAGGCAGGAACGGTTCAGATAATCTCGGCAGGGAGCTCGGCATGCAGGGCGGCCATTAAGAAATACCAGCCGATGCTCGGACTGCACGGGCACATTCACGAGTCCCGGGGGATTGTCAAGATAGGAAGAACGCTTTGCGCCAACCCGGGAAGTGAATACGGCGAAGGAATACTGCGGGGCTTCCTCACCGAAATCGACGGTGAGAAGATAAAGTCGTATCTCCTGACATCGGGCTGATTCGATCCCTCATCTCATAGCCGGCTCGACCTTGTCGATCCAGTGCCTTGCAATCTGCTCCCGGGTTGCGATCCAAACGTCGTCGAAACCTCCGATGTACTCAAGGAACATACGGAGCGCGACAACTCTCCCCGGCCTGCCAATAATCCTGTTGTGGAGCCCGACGGACATCATCTTAGACGAAGAACCAGCTTCCTCGTGAAGGACATCGAAGGAGTCCTTGAGATAGATGAGGAAGTCGTTCGAATTGGCGAACCTGTGCATGGGGGCCATGAAATGGAAATCGTTGGCGTCAGCGGCGTACGGGAGGATCAGGATGCCGTCGCCGTCATGCCTGTAGGGGCGGTCGTCGTTGTACGCGTCGGAATCGTAGATGAAATTGTCCATTCCCTCGAGAATCTTCAGAGTGTTCACACTCGGCTCCCTGGCGTAGAAACCGACCGGCTTCTTGCCAGTCAACTCCTGAATTATCTCCACCGACTTCCTAATCGCCTTCATCTCTTGGGCTAGAGTGTACCTGTAGTGCTCGGTCCAGCGCAGTCCGTGGTCGCATACCTCGTGCCCTCCCTCGACTATCGCCTTCGCTGCCTGGGGGTTTCCCTGAAGCGCTTCAGCGGTGGCAAAGAAGGTCGCCTTTGCCCCGTACTTCGCGAAGTTGTCCAGGACCCTCCAGATGGCAACCCTAGAGCCATACTCATATGCGCTCTCGTTCCCCACATCCCTTGCGCGTACATCCACAGGGAGGAATTCTCCGACGCCTTCGACCATCCCGTCAACCGGGTACGAATGCTCTGAGCCTTCTTCATAGTTGATTACCATAGAAACGGCGAGGCGCTTCCCCCCGGGCCAGAGGAAGTCGGGAGGGCTGCGGCCGTAGCCAATCATGTCCCTCTTCGGCGCTTTCATCTTGGCGCGACCTCGGTCTGAGCGATGATAAGACTTGCGAGACAGCCCTTATTCAGGAGGTATCTCTTTCAGCGCCATCGACACGTCGAGGCCTTGTCTCTTGTGATACCATTTGCTGGCGAAGTATATGGCGAAGCCCGCGATGATGGTTGCGCCGGACACCTCTTCCGTTGCGAAGACTGGGACCGAATTCACTACGGCGCTTGTGAAAGCGATGTAGCCGACGACGGCGAAACCGACTGTGGTTATGAGCCCCACGACCGACAGCAGCGGTATTCCGGCGACCTTCTTGCCCATCCAACCGGGGGCCCCTGCAAAGAGGTCCTTCTTCACGAACGGGAAGATGGTCAAGGCTAGACCAGGGATGGTATAGGAGATCCCCCAGAGGACGGTCCCCATTGAGAAATACGACGAGTATCCGAGGATGGAGTAAAGGTATTCGCCGATGATTCCGACGACCATGGTAGCTAGCACGGCGACCCACGCTGTGTGGTACCTCGAGCTGACATCGGCGAACTTTGCGGGGATGACCCTGTCAAAGGACCAGGCGAAAAGATACTTTGAAGGGATCCAGAAGTAGGCGAAGACCGGCCCCAGAGACCCGATCACGTAGGTGAAGAACATCAAGTCAATCAGTAGCGTGTTGGGGTAGGCGGCCACGGCCAAGAACAGCGGCTGGGTTGGCTGATAGGGGAGGGGATAGCTCGGCACGCCGGTCGACGAACCTCCATTTGCCCAGCCGTGGCCCACAGTGGTGATCCAGTTGAACCCAACAGTGTTTAACGTGAGCGTCGACGTGAGTATCCAATAGCCGAGGCCTAGGAGCAGCGATAAGAAGAGTGCAATCGGCAGAGATTTTCTAACGTTCCTGATCTCCCCAGCGAAGGCGTTGGCGTAGTTCCCACCGAACAAGAATAGGAAGGCCAAAGGCAACGCAGCGATGATGCCCGTGAATCCTACGGCGGACGTGAACGGGGCGTTTGATGCCGCAGCGCTCTGCAGACCAGCGTATGTGTAATTCGCTTGCCCCTGGGCGATAAGACTGTTCCAGTTAGCCTGGAACGTTGCGTTGCTTGTCGTGGACAGGATGTACCACATGATTATCATGCCTACGATGGCGAAAATCCACGTAGTGTAGAGGAAGGCCTTGATCAGCTTGGAGCCGAAGATCGTAAAGGCAGCGACAATCAGGGTCAAAAGTATCATCACTTCCAAGGTTCCTTGTGGCCCACCCAGGAAGGCCCCGAGATTGTTCAGGTATGCGGAGTTCCCGAGCAACCCGGCGACGGAGACGATGGAAGACACCGCAAACGACAGCGGGCCCGTACCGGCTCCGATGAACGCAGCGAGGAAGACAATCAGGACGTAGACCAGCCCCCATGTGAATCCGATTGAAGGGTGCAGGATTCGTCCCACCCAGACGTAGTCGTTTCCCGTCCTTGGCATGATCACCCCGATCGCCCAGTAGGTGAGCATCAGGAACGCGAACGGGATGGCGGCAAGAAGGAGCGAACCGGTGAGGTCGGCTCCAAGTGTATTCCCGTAGAACCACGCGAACTGAGTGATGGTGAACACAAGTGCGAAAACGAAGACCGAAGCAAAGAGAAGTGTGTCCAAGGCCCCGTACGACCTGACTAGGCCGGTAGCGTCTCTGACGAATTGCTTGGTCTGCTTCGTCTGCAAATCGGCTTCCTTCAGGAGATAATACAGATTATATGAGGTTAACGTGTCGTTCGGCGCACATGAGACCCGTCGTGGCCTTCTGAAAGGCTACCTGACCAGGGCGAACGCCCTGACTGGGCTCGCTGACCCATCCACTAGCGGCAGGGGTGCACCCACGAATATGAAGTCCTTCCCTCTCACTTTGTCGAGGTTGGTCAGGTTCTCGAAGATTCCTATCCCCTTTGAGAGAAGGACCTTATGTGAAGGGAGAGGGGCGTAGTCGGGGCTTGGAGAGTCGATACCTACTGCGTTGACCCCCAGTCTGACTATTTCCTGGCAGGCAGGGACGGTCAGCTCGGGATACTCAAGCCACTGGGGGGTGCCTGCCTTCGCCGACCAGCCCATCTGGAGAAGCAGAATCCAGCCGGGGCCGAGCTTCCCCTCAAGCCCGACCTTCTTGAGCCCGGAAGTGACATCATCCTTCGTTATGGAAGATTTGGGCTGCTTGTTTGTCAAATCCAAGACGACCCCTCTGGCGACGTAGGTGCTCAGAGGCACCTTGTCAACAAGCTGAGCGCCCGCTATGACATGGCCAGGAGAGTCCACGTGTGTCCCCGAGTGCTCGACGAACGACCAGAGATAGGAGAGCCAACCGGTGTCGCTCAGAGTGGTCATCGTGGACTTGAGGGGCATGGGGTAGCCGGGGAAGACAGGAGTCCCCTGACTCTTAATCGGAACCGACAGGTCGATGATTTCCTTGAAGGGGAGCCCGGGGTCCAACTGCGGCGAGGGGCACCGCTCTGAGTTTAAGCTTTGCAGGAACTATCGTTGAGGTTTTGGATTATCGGCAGCCCCCTCCGTGGATTTCTGCGGATGTCCAGGGAGGAACCTGATCATCAATGCGACGCTCACGATCGTCCCCAAGAAGCTGGCGATGATAGGGGCCTCGTATCCCAGGCCCTGGTAGAGGAACCCTCCGATGATGGGTGCCGGGAAGGCCACCAGTCCCCTGAAAGCTGCCACCTTGCCCCCGACGCTCCCGCGTTCCCCGGGAGGCGAATGGGTCATCATGAGGGACTGGACCCCGGGTACCCAGGTCGTAACGGAGACGCCAAAGACGACTGAGAATACCACGAACTCTGGAAGGGAATTGGAAAGCGCCCACCCTGCCATGAGCAGAGTCCCCAGTGCTTCCGAGAAGATAATCGTCTTCTTGGCCCCAATCCGAATCAGAAGTCTTGTGGCAGGATACTGCGAAACGAGCATCGCGATGTACAATGCCGACACCAATAAGCCGATGTTCGCGTCGGAGAAGCGGAACTGATACTTTGCCATGGCGTAGATGATGGAGGTGGTAATCCAAGGCGAAAGCGTCCGTTGCCAGGGCGCCGTAGTATCCCGCCGACGCCTTCGGGAGCCTGAACGCCTCCCTAAGTGAGAAGCTCCTGCCATCGGTTGAGTCGGTGATCATCGCGTGTTTTGTTTCCGAGAGTTCCCTCCAGTAGAGGTAGAGGTCCGCGCCCTCCAAAAGAGCAGCAGCCGCGAAGATTGCGACGTAGCCGTAGTTGTCCGCTATCGCCCCGGCAAGGTAGGATGAGATAATCCCGGGAATCGTGGCTAGGAAAAAGACTAGGCTGTAAGCGACGTTCATGCGTTTCGGGTCCAGGTCGACAGATTCGGCCACGAGGGCCTGAGATGCCGGGCTTCCGAGTATCGAGACTCCGAAGAGGATGAAGGCGAGGAGCAACAGAAACCCGTTCGCAGTCAGCGCCGCACCGACGAAGCTGAGCATGGACATTATGGTAGCTGCACTCCCAAGCAGTATGGACTGCTTTCTGCTGTGCACGTCGGAATAGTGCCCGGCAATCGGCTGAACGATGGTCGCCGCTACGCCGGAGAACCTGTTGCCCAGGGCCTGGAGGATTCCCACGGCGGCCACTCCAAACCCCAAGCTCAATGGGAAGAGTTGCAGGACGACGTTGAGCATCCCAATGTAGACCCCGGAGACGAGGCCGGTTATCGCGATGATCCTGATGTTGCGGTTCAGGAAGAGGGCGCGTGAGAGGCCGAGTATGCCGGGGCTGTCAACTTCCATGTTCAGTCACCTGACGCCGAGGAGGTGAAGGCATAAAGGATGACGACGAACAAGAGTTCAGCTTTGAACCCTGGAGATCCTTTGCCCCAGAAAGAAAATTCATTGACCGAAGGGTTGACTCAGTACCCACGTGAACTTGATGACCACGTCCGGCTATATGGGATGAGGGCCGAGGATTTCGAATATTCCGATGAGATCTGCCCTACATGCAATAATCGAATCGACTCGCTCGGCTGGTGTGGGCACGGCAACATAGGTGGAGATTAGACTCGTCCCTACTCCCACGACTCCCACGACGCGTTTCAATGTCGTATTATTGGTCGTGGTCCCATATTAGATAACACAAGAGGGAAACCGACGATTAGCTTGGTGGACGGCTACCCGACCGGGACCAAGGCCCTCAGCCTCCGGCTTCAATCATCTAGTTGTTGCACCTCAGCGGAGGCAACCAATGGGTGCCTCCGGTGCTGTTGTGGACAGGCTCCCAATCCTCGAGTGATGGTGCTCTGAGCTTAAGCTTTGCAGGGGGATGGGTTGGTTAAGCTTTGGACCGCCTCGAGTGATAAAGCTTGATGGCGGCCTTACGAGTGGTGGGGGCTGTCGGCCTTATTCGAAAGGTCGTTGGGGAACTGCCCAAACTTTGAAGATAGGGCTTTCTTCTCAGCCTTTCTGAGGATGCGGACGAGGGTTGAAGGCGAGCAATCCAAGGCCTTCGCAAGCAGCCTGACACTCGTCTTGTGTGGAGACTCGAAGAAACCGCAATCGTACGCCAATCGCAGGACCTGCTCCTGCCTGTCCGTGAGTCTCTTCCCTCCATTGATCTTCTCAATCCTGACCAATTTGGCGTTTACTCCGCTTCTTTTGAGCTTCCTCAAGAGGAAATTGATTATAGAAGCAGACTCACCGATTACGTCCCATGAAAGAAACTCTTTCTGTACTGTCTCCTTGACAAGAAAGCAGGATGTTGAAGATATTGTTTCGTACAAAGGACAAATCGGTGTCTCAACCACATTGAGATAGGATGCGCTTGTAATCGGATGGGGAGACGACCTTATCCCCGGAACCGCTAGGACGTTGACAAGCCTTCGCGTATCCTTTCCCCTTACCTCTACCAAATGTCGCAGTCGATCGCCCTGACGCGCCATGGAATCTACCCTGACCAAGCACGCGTGTTCAGCTCCTACTTTCTTGGCTGTTTCCATGAAGCAGAATTTAGGGAGCGCGTCCCAGGGTATGCTCAGCTCTGCCTCGAACACGGGGAGAGATTAGTCGTTGCTGTTTCTTATGTGTGTCGAACCTGTTGCATACCCAGTCTATTAGGGCGGCCTGACCCTGATGCCTCACGATTTTAAGAGTGGATGGAGGATAGCTAGAGGTGGAAGAGATTGAGAAGCAGACAAAGACCCTGCACAGGATCTTCCAAATTCTCTACCTCCAGTTCGCTTTCTATTGGGGGACAATCGCCGCGGGGATGCTCGTCAACTACTATTACGCCGTCCCCAGCGACCTGCAGGCGGACTTCGGAAGCATCCTCCTTCAGTTCTTTGCCGCACCATCGCTCTTTGCCCACGTAGCTTTCGCGATTCTCAGCACCGGGATGAGCATCCCGGTAATCATCCTAGCGAGGAAGGCCCATCTCCCACAGGTGGTCTATTTGCACGTTGGAGGAGTCAGTGCTAGGTTGGTCGGATTTGTGACCGGTCCTCTGTTCATGTACTTCTCCACCACCTCTGTGGCGAACAGTGAGCTGGCGAACATCTCGACATTCATTATGGCCTCGGTGTTCCTCACGGCAGTCATATTGACGTTCATGAGCAGAATATTCATCGTCAGGGAGGATGTCCGCATCAAATACATGGCGAGGGCCCAGCCTCTGGTCGGAATCAGAACACCATGAAGGCCGTATCGATCCAAGGAGAAGAGATAGGCAATCTCGGCCTCCAAGGCCTAAGGTTGACCCTGAGACTCTGCTACGTCAACTTCGTCGTTTATCTCGGGATTTACATAACTGGGATGTACCTCAACATATTCGTCACCTCAGGCGTGAACACGGTGAGCATTGGCGACCCCTCGAACATAGTGCACATGGTGGGGGCCACCCTGAACTTCGCCTTCACTTTCATAGTGATGGTGGTGGGATTCATCTACGGGATGAGGAGGGTTGCCCTCTTCAGCCTTGGAGCTGTTGCCTCGCTAGTTGTAGCAACGGTAGGCGGGCTCCTATTCTTGGCCACCGGGGGCGGTAGAGAATCAGGAGGCCTCACACTTGCGGGGGGATGGATAATGTCGCTCCTGTTCATGCTGGCGCTCTTCCTCTCATACTATGCTACCCTCAAGGTCATGAGGGCAGTCAGAATACTCGAGGCCGGCGTAGAGAAGTGAGCAGGTGACAATACGAGTATGAAGGATTCCTCGGAATCCATGACTGGTGCAGGAACGCGGCAGGCGAAGTGGTTAGTTTACCTGATCTATCTTCAGGCTGCCTTCCTCGCCGTGACCTACGCCGAGGGCATGTGGTCGGCGCTCACCGTGCACGACTTCTCGATTAGTCTGCCCGATGTCATCGAACATGGAGTGGCGTCGGCGGGATTCGCGCTCATGACGGGAGTCGTAGGCTTCATAGCGGCGCTTCGCCATCAGAGGAGAATCGCGATCCTCAATATTCTGCTTTTCGCCATCACGGTGTTCGCTGGTTCAACGGGCTTTGCCTTCCTGGCCAACACATCTGATTCGGGTCAGATTGCATTGACGAACCTTTCGATGATCACGACCATTGCGCTTGGCATGCCGATTACAGGATTCTCTCTGATCAAGGCGACACAGGCGTCAAGGGGCACCCCGAGCGACCTTTCCGCTCCGGTGATCATGATCTATCTAGCACTGGTGGCCCTTGCCATGACGATTGTGGCGGGCGCCCTCATGCTTTCAACCTCGCCTTCTTGGTACGCCTTTGCTGTGTCGGCGCACGTCGGAGTGGCTGCCCTGATGGTCGCTCTCGTGCTGGGAGTCCTCGTGACGTCGATCATGGGAGCGTTCGGAGGAGAATCCTCAACATGGAATCCGCAGACTGTAGCCTACTCCATTGTCGCACTGGGAGCAGCTACGATCGCAGGTGCGGACGGCGTGGTGTTCATGACGTCGGGCGACATATCATACGTGGAGGTCATGGCGGAGGTAGGCGTCCTGGTGTACGTCTTCCTGATGATCGCGAGCGCCGGACCATACCATCGGGGAGCCAGAAGTATTGGCGGTGAGAAACAAGCGAGGGTTGAGCATTGAATTGTGGTAGGGATTTATCTTCCAGAGTGGTCCTCGTCTGCCTGACTGTCCTGTCGTTGTCGCTGACCGTGCCTCTGTCGGCCTGGGCGAACGCGAACCAGACGTCGGCGGGGCCGAACTTGACGAATGTGAACCTTACGACTGGCGCAGTCGCGACCTTCGAAATAATGCTGCTGGGGCTCGCCGCGGCGATTCTGCTGATGGGAAGGCTGCTGATCCCCAAGAAAACCAAGAGGCCACCGTGATGGGCGCCATGAACGACGATGAAGAAATCAAGAAGAGAGCCGGCAGCAAGAGGAACTTTCTGAAGCTCATACTCACCCTGGGCGGTTTCGCTACTCTCGGCACGTTCGCAAGTGTGTTCAGGATACTCGAGTTCGTGCCTACGCCAGGACAGGGTTCAACCACTGTCGCCTATGCCTGGCCCCAAATCAAACTGGCTAACATTTCGACCCTCGACCCCACCAAGCCCCTGCGCTTCAACTACCCTCTTGTAGACACGCCTTGCGTACTTGTCAAATGCGGACAGAAAGCCGACAACGGCGTCGGGCCCGATTCGGATGTCGTAGCGTTCAACGATATCTGCCAGCACTTAGGGTGCTTCTACAAAGTCCTTCCGCAAGGTTCGTCCCCTCCATGCGACTTGACGTATCAGGCGGCTGCTCCGCAGGGCTACTGTTGTTGTCATGGAGGACAGTACGACTTTCTCCACGCAGGCAGTGTGATGGGCGGGCCACCACCGAGGCCAGTTCCTCAGGTCACGCTACGGTATGATGCCAGCACCGGGGACATATATGCAGTGGGCATGGGGGCCCCGACGATCTTCGGGCACGGGCCCCCGGGGACCACGGACCCAGTGCAGGTGCTCAGGAATGACTTGACTGGTGGGGAAGTAGTGACTGACGCTACGGTCTTCTCAGGGAACGGATGAAATGAAATGAATCCTAACCCAGGAAGAAGGTTCGTGGAATGGGTCAAGTCCCGCTTCGGGCTCCGGACGAATGTGTTGCGTCCCGTCCCCGAATACAGCATGAGCCCACTCTACTGGCTAGGCGCGCTGACGACGATTGCGTTTGGCGTGCAGGTCTTTACCGGCCTTCTGATGATGATCTACTATGTTCCCACTGTGGACCAGGCCTACTCATCTACACAGTTCATAATCCAGTACGTCCCGTTCGGTCTCCTCCTGGAGACAATTCATCTCTATGGGGCATATGCGATGATACTCCTCGCCCTCCTCCACCTCTTCCGCGGCTACTTTCTCAGCGTTCAGAAGAAGCCCAGAGAGATGATGTGGGTGACAGGGATGTTGATGGGGCTGACGGTGATGGGATTCGGCCTCACTGGCTACCTGCTGCCATGGACGGTTGTGTCGAAGTCGGCAACAGACGTCTCCATAGGGATGCTGAGCTTCCTTCCGGCTCAGATTGGACCGATAATCACGTTTCTCGTGGCCGGGGACGGGAGTAGTGCAGCCGAACTTACGAGGTTCTTCGACCTCCATATCCTCATCCTCCCAGCCGCCCTTCTTTCGCTCCTCGCGCTCAAACTGTTTCTGTTTGAAGCTCATGGGGCTGCTGAACCCGTCACCGGACCGAGGGAATCCAGAGAAATCCCTTGGTTCCCCACAATCTATCTCTATTTCGCGATGCTCGGCAGCCTGCTCATCGCAGCAATCATCGTGGCTTCGGCGCTGTTTCCGCTCAACCTCGCAGCGCAATTCACGCCAGGGGGTGCCTCGAACTACGTACCCCAGCCGGAATGGTACTTCCTGTGGATGTATCAGGTCCTGAAGTTCGCTTCCTTCGAGGGACAGGGGATATACTACGCACTGGGCGCGGTGACGGCCCTCATTGCAGGACTGGTCGTCTTGCCATTTGTCGACCGGGGAGTCGCGCGAAACCCGAAATCAAGGCCCATCTACATCACCGCGGGCATAATCGCGATAGCGGAACTGGCAGTGTTAACAGTCTGGGGATATCTTACTCCTGGACAGTCTATCCCTGACGCCCAGGCCGCCGAAGTCCTTGGGATTGCGGCCTTGGCTGGTGCGCTGACATCCGCCTTCTTGTTAAGGAGGCCTAGGATAATCCAGAGAGTTTCTTCGGCGATGAAGTCTGTCCCGCGGGCTTTGACTCTGCCGCTGAAGAATCGATGGTCGGGTCTGGTCTTCGTGGTCACGCTCTGCATCGGGTCTGTGTGCTTTGCAAACATCGTCGGGTCGATCTCCCTGGGAGAGAACAGCTCTCCGGTTCTCGCCCTGAACCTTGCAGGGCTGGTCATATCTTTCTATGCGATGCTAAGAATCATGAGAAGCCTCACCACTGCATATCGGAGGTCGCAACCTTGAATGTGACTGATGACATGGTGAAGTACACCGTGGAAACCCTGTTGGCCACCGCCGCAGTAACGCTGACGGCCTACTCGTGGTTCATAGATCCGATTGCAAACCAGCGGGCCTTCGGAGCGATAGTCGCGTCGGCCTTCGTGCTGTTCTCCATGATGATCTATGCCTACTACAAGCCCTCTCTCACGGGAACAAGTAACACTTGGCTCCTTGTAGGTTGCCTGACGGGAGCTGTCTTCCTCCTACTAGCTGTACAAGTGTCAAGCTAGGAGCTGACTCGGTCCAGTCTACCTTCTGGGATTTTAGAGAGCGTCCAGAGCCTTGGCGTCTTCCTCGGCGACCCTCTCGAAATTCGACTTCGCCGGCCCTTTCGCAAAGAATCCTAGAGCTCCCAGCTCCATCTCGGCCCAATAGTGCAGGTCTGTCCCCCCCGGGAGTTTCCTTCAGTTCGATCATTATCTTGCTCCCCTTGCCATCACCTTCGAGGGTGTTTATCTCGAACTTGTGCTCGCCACTGTTCCGAACCAACTTATTGACCGCTCTTAGTTTCCTCCCCATAATCTGCATATGCTGCTCCAGCGTGATTGTGTCCCCGTCAGTGCTCATTATCTTGACCTCCTTCACAAAACTTGGGTGAATTTTCGGAAGATTTTCGGGGTGCATGTAATATTCCATGGCCGTGCTGAGCGGGGCTTTCGTATGTTTACTCGCTTCGAACTTCGCGGGCACTGCGTCTAACAGACCACAATTGCGTAATAAGCATTCAGGGGGAGTTCGAATGAAACCCAGTATGTTCCTCGGGTGGTAACTACTGCTTTATGCGACGAATTCGCCCTATGGAGGCGGAGTCACGAAAATTCTTGAAGCTGCTTGATGGCCAGACCGCCGTGATCTATGGAGCTGCCGGTGGAATAGGGGCAGGGGTCGCCAAGGCCTTCGCCACGGAGGGTGCGACTGTCGTCCTCACAGGTCGTACTATGACTTCGCTTGAATCCTTGGCTGGACAAATCTCCAAAGCTGGCGGGGCCGCCGAGGTCGCGCGAGTTGACGCCCTCGATCCAAAGTCAGTCGAGGACCATCTCCAGAAGTTGGTGGCTACCAAGGGCAAGCTCGATGTTTCGTTTAACCTGATTGGGACCAATGTAGGAATGGGCAAAAGCCTTACCGAGTTATCGGAAGAGCAGTTCGTCAGGGTCACGTACAGTCGAGTGACGTCATATTTCGTAACGATGACATCCGCAGCTCGGATCATGGAGACGCAAGGGAAGGGAGTCATCCTTGGCCTAACCACCCCGAACGCCCGGCTGCCGATGCCGAAAATGGGTGGATTCGTAATTGCGGGAGCAGCAATCGAGGCGATGTGTCGGCAGTTAGCCCTCGAAGTGGGTCCCAAGGGCGTCCGAGTCGTCTGTCTTCGCACCGGCGGTACCCCTGATAATCCTGTACTGCAAGAAGTGTACACCTACCTCGCAAAGATTAGGGGAACAACCAGAGAAGCAGTCGAGAAAGAGGAAGGGGAGCGCACTGCGTTGAAGCGGATTCCCCTCGTTGCTGAGGTGGCGAACGCAGCCGTCCTGATGGCTTCGGACTATGCCAGCGCAATCACGGCGACGACCGTGAATGCCAGCGGCGGAGAATTGGTAGATTAGAATCCCACGAGCATCTCGGATCTCCTTGAGAATCCAGCTAGAAACGAGTCGTGGTAGAAACCTCGAACGTCCTCCGTGGTGCTATCTTCTGTGGGGAGTGCCGGCGGTCGTAGCGACCGCTGCGGTTTCTGCTTACCAACAAGCCGCCATATCCTTAACGGTTGCAGGAAGCTTGTGGGTGTTGTCGGTGGGATGGGCCGGAGTCGGTTGCTTCTTGAACGCCCGGTCGTGTGGGAGGGTACACTGCTTGATTGACGGAATCGGCTTCCCCTTGCTAGCCCTAGCCGGCGCTTTGAACGTCCTATCCGTGGTTTCGTTCAGTTGGAACTTCTTTTGGGGCACCTTCGTACTCATCCTGATTGCAAGCTTCATTCCTGAGTTCCTTTGGAAAAGATACTCCCCGTCCGCGACCCTTCGACGACAAACTCTCTGATGGAGAGACATCTAAGCCTCACGAAGGGTTCAACGTATCTCCTCTGGATAACTCTCTCATTGTTTTTGGGGTAGTAGCTGCGCCGATGCGAAAAAACGATTCAGTCTATCCATTGCTTCACGAAGCGTCTGGTCCCTCTTCGCGAAACTGAACCTGACCTTCGACCTTCCCATTTCTTTGTGTGCAAAGAAGCTCGAGCCCGGAACTGTGGCGACCTTGGCGTTCTTGGTCAGGTTGCGGGCGAAGGTCGTGTCGTCCGCGGCGTCCATCGAAGAGAAATCTGCAAGGATGTAGTAAGCACCTTCCGGGCTGGCAGCACGGAAACCTAGGCCTTGAAGAGACTTGACGATGAAGTCGCGTCTTCTTTGATACTCCTTTGCAAGTCCCGAGTAGTACGACTGAGGTAGATTCAACGCTTCGATTCCCGCCTTCTGAAAAGGTGTTGGGGCACAGACGGTCGTGTAGTCGTGGACCTTCCTAATCGCATTGGTGATCTCCTTGGCTGCGATAGCATACCCCACTCGCCAGCCGGTGACGCTGTATGTCTTGGACAGACCGGAAATGGTGATGGTCCTGTCGCTCATGCCGTCCAGCGACGCTAGACTGACGTGCTTTCGCGCGTCGTAGACGATGTGCTCGTATATCTCATCTGTAATGGCTATGGCGTCAAAGTCGACGCAGAGGTCAGCGACAAGCTTGAGTTCCTTTTTGTTCAGCACCCTGCCCGATGGGTTGTTCGGCGTGTTGACGATTATCACCTTCGTCCGAGAGCTGAACGCGGCTTTGAGTTCTTCCTCGTCAAAACTCTGGCCTTTCTCCCCGAGCCTTACGTGCCTGGGCCTCGCACCAGCGATGATCGTGGCCGGAACGTAGTTCTCGTAGAAGGGCTCTGGAATTATCACCTCCCCTCCGACATCGACTGTTGCGATGATGGAAACCGTCATCGCCTCCGTTGAGCCGCATGTCACAGTTACATCGGTCGCCGGGTTAGCCTGAATCTTGTTGAAACGTAGCGCCTTCTCGGCTATGGCCTCCCGAAGTCCTGCAGACCCCCAAGTGGTTTCGTATTGGTTGAAGTCCTCCATGATTGCCTTCGTGGCCGCGCCTTTGACTGTTGAAGGCGCTTCGAAATCAGGCATCCCCTGAGCGAGGTTGATCGCGCCGCTTTCTTCAGCCAGTCGTGTCATCTCTCGTATCACGGACTCTGTGAATAGCCGGACCCTCTTCGAAGAACGAGGCCCTTCCATCTTGGCTTTCAACTGGGAATCGCGACATCGCTTGACCTTGGTTATCAAGGCTCCGCCCGGAATACTCTCAAAAAGTGAGGGTCCATGAGCAGATCCTGTCCGGTTTATTTATTGCGAATCCTTCGAGACAATTCCATTGGACCCGGCAAGAAGATTGACCTGTCCATCATCCTTAGCTCCTTCTCCAACATTGGCTTGAATTCCATCTTGGCCAGGACATCTCTGTCAAGGTCAACCCTTGGCGCGACCTCCGTCAGTACCATCCCTTGGCGGCTGAGCTTGAACGCGGCGCGCTCTGTGAAGTAGGTGACTTCCTTGCCAAAGCGAAGTGCTTGGGTTCCGCTGAAAAAGTTCCTGTACACTTTCCTCACGAACTTCTTTATCTCACCATCACGCCGTATCCTTATCCCCTCTGACCCAACATCTATCTTTGCTCCCGCCGCGGTGAAAGCGCCTGCAAAATAGATCCTGGGGGATCCCCCGGACATTACAGGGAAACCGCCCGGTCCATATATTTTCCCTGGCAGCATGGACGGGTTGACATCTCCGTTCCTCCCGACCTGCAGAAAAGGGGGGAGATCGAGTTAACCACCACTGACGGGAAGAAGGTGAAGGCGGGGATCGTCGAAGACCTGTGCCTGTTTGTGCGGTGTTTCCGTACGACGTGTCGTAAACGACAATTCCCCTCATGTTCTCGACCTGAACGTCAACCTCCTTGCATTTAATGAGCAGACTCGATTCTCAGTTCCGAGACCAAGCTAACAAAGGACTCGTGTTTGAGCTAATCCCGCTTCCTGAGACCTGAAGTTGATGTGGCTGAAAACAGGGAAGAGAAGCAGGACTAGGTTGTCCTGCTTCTGACTAAGTATCCTAGTCCGCCTAGGAGTACCCCGACTGCAGCAAGTAGGATGAAAGCTCCGATTGGAGTAGGTAGTTGCCCGAGTATTTGCTCGTGAATCTGGAGTGAAGTTAGACCGCCCCCTCCACTGGTCGCTGGGGTCGCTGCCCATCCAGCCATGTAGCCTCCCCACATCATCAGGAACATGGCGCCTGCGACGCCAACGCTCATGAAGACTAGGTGACCCCAGGCCAGATAGTTGGTCAGACCCTTGTACACTTTGCCGAGAACCCCTTCGATGTAGAAGTAGAAAACGGCAGTGACCGCCGTCGCGATGACGCCGACCACAAGGAATGATATGTATCCGGTGAAGAACCAGGTCCCGCCGCCGTTGCCGGCTATGACTCTGGCTGCCGAGTAGTAGTCTGACTTGCCCGTGAAGTACTGCAACGGGTCAAGGATCAGGATTGTTATGATTGTGGCCGCGAGGCCTTCTGCTACCGAAGCCCAGATGAACCTTCCCGCCCACTTGCCTTGCAATGTTTGCGTTTTCTCTCGCCTTCCTAACCCGCAGGGACGACCTTAGGTATTTAATCCGGGAAGACGATTCTCCTCCGTGATTATCAAACCTGACATCGTTATCAATAATGAGAATCAGCATCGCGCTTAAATCCCAACCACGGGATGATTTGCGGCAGTGAAAACAAGCTCGCCCCTGGTAGGCGGCCTTACCATCGCCGTTCTTGCGGTCGCCCTCGTTCTTTCTGGTTTCGGTGCGTCGCTCGCGCTCGGAGGACTCGGGGGCAGGGGTGTCTCGACAACGACCGTCACGACTGTTCCGGAGAACGCTTCATCCAACGCGCCCTATGTGGTGACAATGGTGGTTTCGACCGAGAACACCTTCAATCAGACGGTCGGGACCCAGCCTGTGTTTTACGTTCTTGGGCCCAGCGGCCTACAATCATCCGCTAAGATCAGCCTCCCCGCAGGGCGACTTATCAAACTCGTGATCGTGAATTACGACGAGGGTAACGCATCACTTGTTGCTCCAGGCTTTGATTCTGTCTCGGGAACGACCAACGGGACAATCTTTGTAGCTTCGAACGCGAACATCAATTCAAGCCAGGGGGCTCCGGGGATTCAGATTGCGGGCGGTCAGACGGTGACGAAAGTACCTCAGTCAGTCCTGGGCCACACCTTCTCCATTCCAGACATTGGCCTGAACATACCGCTTCCCACGAGTTCTACTGTGGTTGCCTACTTCAAAGTTGACCACGCAGGGAACTATCTCTGGTATTGTAAGACAGGATGCGGGTTTGGTGCCGGCGGTCTAGGTGGGGCAATGTCCACACCCGGCTGGATGGCCGGTTTGGTGGCGGCGAGCTAACCACCGATGTCACTCTCCGAGGGGAGGTGGCCATATCTCAATGACGGATCAGCCTGACCCAAGGGGCGAGGACGGCTCCGAAGAGTCGAGAAGGAACTTCCTGAAATACGCGGCGTCCGTTTCCGCAGTTCTGGCCCTAGCTGGCATCGCTTCTGTCATGAAGGCGGTGGTCGTGCCCGCAGTCCCAGGGACCGCAACCCAAACGTCCTTTCCGAGGGTCAAACTCTCGAGCGTCAGCGAATTGGCTTCCGGGTCCGCCGTGATATTCAATTATCCCCTGGACAACGAACCGAACATCCTGGTCAAGACAGGCCAGAAAGCCGCAGGGGGCGTAGGCCCAGACGGTGACATCATAGCGTTCAGCTCGATATGCCAGCATCTCGGTTGCACGTCTGTCGGATTCGTCCCTCGAGGCGGGTCGCCCTCGGTAAACAAGTCATACGTGGCTCCTTCGCCGGTCGCATACTGCACTTGCCACGGGAGCATTTTCGACCTAACGCAAGGCGCGAAGGTAATCGGAGGTCCTTCGCCCAGGCCGCTGCCTCAGGTCACCCTCGAAGTTGACAGTTCAGGAAACGTCTATGCAGTAGGGATGAGTCCTCCGTCGATTTTCGGACACAATACTGGCTCAAGCGACGTTACATCCGACCTTCAAGGCGGGAACTTGGTTTCGAGTACTTAGGGAAGATAGAGATTGTCGGAGAACGAGGGATTCCTCATAAGGCTGGCTGGCTGGTTCGACTCAAGGTTGGGTCTGAGCCAATCTACGTTCCGACCCGTCCCCGAATATGCGCTGAACCCATTCTACTGGCTCGGCGCACTCGCAGTCGTGGCCTTTGTGATCCAAGGAGTGACCGGACTCATATTGATGCTCTATTATGTTCCCAGTCCGTCGGAAGCCTATTCGTCGACGGTTTACATCTTTCAGAACGTCTACAACGGGAGGTTCTTGCAGACAGTTCACCTCTACACAGCCTATGCAATGATCATGCTGGCCTTCATGCACTTGATGAGAGGATATTTCGTCTCGGTGCACAAGAAACCAAGGGAGGCCATGTGGATCGTAGGGATGCTAATGGGCTTCGTAACACTGGGATTCGGCTTTACTGGATACCTCCTGCCTTGGACAGTTGTGTCGAAGTCAGGAACTGACGTAGGGGTCGGGATGGTTACGGCTCTTCCGCAACCCATCTCTTCTCTGCTCACATTCCTAATCGTTGGTGGTGGTGGTGACGCGGCAGAACTGTTGAGGTTCTTCGACCTGCACGTCGTCGTCCTCCCGGCGATTCTGCTCATCTTGCTTGTCGCGAAGATGTACATGCTCGAGTCACACGGGGTTGCAGAGCCAACGGGAGGTCTGCCGAACGAGAAGAAGCCAAGGCTTCTTCCAATTTTCCCTGATGTGACTTTCTACCTGCTGGAGCTTTCGTTCTTCTTTGGGGTAGGGATGCTACTAATTTCGGCTGTCTTCCCCCTAACCTTGCCTCCGGCTTACTCGGCCGCGGCGTCCGAAGGGTACATACCCCAGCCTGATTGGTATTTCCTCTGGATCTATCAGGTCCTCAAAATCTCAGTATTCGAGGGATCAACCGGGCTCGCGGCTGCGCTGTCGGTCGTAACACTAATCTTCTTGGCTTTGACCTTTCTGCCCTTCATTGACCGCTGGAAAGGGCGCGAGATTTCTAGGAGGCCAGCGTATGTCACCATCGGCGCTGTCTTTGTCGCAGAAGTTCTGTTGCTTTCATACTGGGGCTCGATAACTCCAGGAGCTATTATCCCCTTAGAGCAAGCGGCACTTGTCATTGGCGGCACGGCCCTTCTAGTCGTGCTTGGGTCTCTCGTTCTTTACAGGCTTCTGTACTCAAGGGCAAAGGGGCGGCTCACAACGGTACCGGTGGCTAAGATCAACTCATCGGAGGTCAAGAGTGGCCTTGCGTTCACGGCCCTGGTCGGAGGCGGAGCGCTTTCGCTCGGTTCTCTGTTCAACGGAGTCGTAGCGATGGCTCTCGGGGACTTCTCGGCCCCTTCGATCCTGAGCGTACTGCTGTCAGCGGTGGGTTTTGCCATTGCTATCATGGGGTCGATCTTTCTGACTTACAGGCTGGACCTGAGGTCTGGGATGATAAAGAGGCGAGTCAGGGCTCTTGAACTGGGGTGGAAGAGCTGAGGTTCCACATTTCCTCCCTGAACGTGCAGTTCATCTTCTTGATCGTTCTCCAATTGTCTACCATCCCTGCGCTTTGGTTCGTCAATCCATTGGATCAGGCTGCAACGGACGCTTTCGCCCTATATCTCAGCCTGGATCTCCTAGCCTTCGCCATTATTTCATACGCGTATAGAACCACACGGTGGGGAAAGAGTGTGAGCCAACCATGGATGGCGGTCGGGTACCTAGTTCTGATTGTTCTGCTAGTTTCAACACTCGCGATACTCTAGAAGAAGTTTCCCAAAGAGCTGATTGAGGACACCGTCCACCCAGGCGCCTCAGACCCGGAGGTGCACCATCCCTCAAGAATGGTTTCGTCCTACATGTACCGACGATACGTCACCACGACACATTAGCCTTTTAGCCGATGGCCGATTTCTCCGGCCCAATGGCGTCTGAAGAAAAGACGACGGAAACCGAACAAATGCTTAGCGACATGGTGAAGGACGCGGATGAATATTACGCCCAGCTCAAGAGGATTCACGCCAGCCAGACGAGGCTCCACGTCGCAATCGTAGGTACAGTTGTATGGTTCGCGGCGTTCGTGGTCCTCGGTGTCGGAGTTTATTTTACGATCCGCGGCACGATGGCTCCATTATACCTTCTAGGAGCATTCCTGGCAGCGGTGGCTGTTGGAATCGGAGCTGGGGGAGTCATGTACGCGATAAGGCGGAGGAGGGGGTTCAAGTTCGAGGAGCTCGGCGTCTTGCTGGTGAGGATGAAGACGGGAAGGACCTCGTCAGAGGACGGCCTCCGCCTGACTGACGTCATGCACCAGGCAGCCCGTATTGCAAGAAAGCAGAGGCTGGACTCGGCCTTCGAGTACGGGGTGGGGGCTTTCATCGTGGTCAGCGTGATTGGGGTAAACGCGGGGTTCGGGGCGCTCGCAGGGGTCGTCGTCTACCTGTACTTCAGGTTCGAGGCGCTCCGGGACTACGAGAGGGAGGACCAGCGGTATGAAAACTCAAAGAAGGAACTATTGCTCAACCTGTGACCGGAGATGGAGCGTCCCGACCTCTATGTGCTCGCCAGGTTCCTCGACGTGCTCTTTGAGAATGGTGGGCCGATGAAGAAGACAAACCTTCAGATGAAGGTCGGGCTTAACTACCCGAGGTTCATGGAATATTTCGAGTGGGTTAAGGCGCACGGATTCGTCCAAGGGAAGGAGGAGGATGGCACGGACGTCTACTCCCTGTCTCCCTTGGGGATTGATGCTTACCACAGGCTGGTCGCATGGATACGCGAGACGATGAAGGGGATGAGGATATGACCACTGGTCCCTTCGAACCGGGCTCAGGGAAGAACTTCTTCAGGATGCACAAGACGGCGGTAGCACTCATCGCGGTGGCCGTCGCGTTTGCTTTCCCCGAAGCGGTCTACATATTCCTCTGGTTCGACGGTAACGCGGTTTCGACAGGACTGGTCCCCAGCACCCTGGGTTTGTGGACCATGGGCAACCTGATCAGTTTCATCCTTTATGCAATCTTCTGGGAGCTGCTGTTTGTCGGCGTCCCGGTGGTGATTGGGGCGATTGTGGTATGGCAATGGTGGAGGAGGCTGCCACAGGAGGAGAGGCACGGGTACCGCTGGGGGAAGGGCTCGAAATCCTCAAGAGGGAGCGGCGGGGCCTCGTTCCTCTTCTTCGTCGCCTTCGCAATCAAGGTCTTTCTCGACGGGAAGTGGAACACCCCGATTTCCAGCTTCACCCTCGACTACGTTGTTGGCTCGATGTTCACTATTCTGTTGTGGGGGCTTGTCATCGTCGGGATACCCGCAGCAATAGCTGCAACCTGGTGGCTAACCCGAGGGACGAGGAAGTCGCCTTCTTCCATGTAACCTGTGTTCTTCTCCGAATACCAAACTCATTTCCAAGTAGGGAACTTCTAATGCTGACTGTTGTCCCCTTTCTGAAATTTTCCGCACCAGTTAACTACTCAAGATTTCAAAGAAAGAGGTCCAGTCTAAAGAGGATAAAGAGGAAAACAGGTGCGGTCGCCGAGATTTGAACTAGGGTCGCCTGGTCGAAGGGTTGATTGCATCATGTAAGAGTTCATTGCGCCTCCACCGGGAGTACCTATCCTAACTGGTTCAACCCGTAGTCGGCTTCTTTGCAGTGACGTGCGAACTGAAGTACTTGAACGGATACTTCCCAATATTCGAGTCCGACACATGTTCGATTTCTACATCTTGGAACCCAGCGCCGCCAAGCAGAATCCTGTACTCTGAATCAGTGAGGGCCCCCGCGATGCAGGCAGACCAAGAATCCATGTCTTTCCTTGCTGTTTCTGAAATTTCATTTTGGAGGGTGATGTCAGCTACTGCAAAAACTCCGCCTTCTTTCAAGACTCGAAAAGATTCCTTAAGGACTGCAGGTTTGTCGGGCGAGAGATTAATCACGCAATTTGATATGACGTAATCCACACTCTTCGACTCAATCGGAAGGTGCTCGATCTCTCCGAGCCTGAACTCCGTGTTCGCATATTTGTCCCCATACCTGGACTTCGTCTCCCTCGCTCTCCATATCATTTCAGGGGTTGCATCCACGCCAATCGCTTTCCCGGTTCCGCCAACGAGCAGAGATGCTCTGAAAATATCTATCCCACCGCCACTACCTAGGTCTAGCACCACGTCGCCTTGCTTTGGGCTTACGAGGAGTAGAGGTGAGCCGCAACCTGCGCCGACTGAGGACGCTTCAACTGGAACAGCTTCGTCTATGGAAATCAGGTCGGTGCTGCAGCAACCTTCTTCGCCGCAAGAACTCGAGTTGGGAGTGGTTGCCATCCTGGCATATCTCTCCTTGACGGCCCTCCTAATTTCCAACTCGGACACATTCTGGCGGTGAGTTCGGGACCTATTTATTGACCAAGGTAATTCATGGTCTTGGGCTTGACAGAGAATGACTCACCAGCCTCGATTCAGCGAATTAGAATCAGGATAGAATCACTTTCAGACCTCGTTTTTGGGTTGGCACTTTCGATTGGGTCGCTGGTCCTAATCGGCAAGGTCCCCCAAGATGGCCAGGATCTAGCTGTCAACATTCTTTTGTTCGGATTTGGGTTTCTTGTCGTTGTAATGATTTGGCTAGGTTATTCGAGAACCATGGCGGTCCTTCCGGGGGAGGCGCCTTCAGCTCTTTACTTCAATCTGGTCCTTCTATTCTGTGTAGCCCTAGCTCCGTACCTCTTCTACGTCCTATCGTCCTCCCCCACTGAGGACGTGTTGAACGCCGGCTCAATCGCCTATGGGCTCGACGTAGGCTTCATGTTTCTCCTTCTAGCAGGTTTGGCACGCCTTGTCGTCAAAGGAGAGGAGAAAGCTCGTTTGGGTGGCCACTCCTCGGTCCATCCAGTTGTTGTCAAGAGGTTCAGGGCGTTAATGAAAGCCGAAATTGCTAGCGGTTTGATATTCGTCGCCTCTGCTTTGCCTGTCTTCTGGGTTAACACGCCAGTCGGGTTTCTGAGATTCGCATTGTGGTATTCTGCCTTCGTGTTTTTCGGGTTTACACGCTTGTACGGTAGATCTGAACAGGCCAACAGGAAAGAACTGCGTTGATTTCGTCTCCGGTTCGGCGCGATTCATGCAACTAACTCAGGCTGTCATCCGGCGCCTCCCGAAGGCAGACCTGCATAGCCACATCGATGGCTCGCTACCGCCATCAGAACTCTTCCGGATTGCCAGGGAGTTCCACAAGAAGATCTTGACGCCGAAAGGCGATGAACTAGACAGCGTCACGGCTGTCATGAGGTATGTGAGGGGCGATGGATACGCCTCCATGCTCGAGAATGTCGTGGACCGATTCTACCCCATAACGAACCTATTACAAACTGAAGAGATGCTAAAAGAGGCGGGGTCGGCCTACATCAAGACTCAGGGTCTTGACGGGGTCCGTTATGCAGAGGGCAGGTTCGCACCCCAATACCACACGAAGGAGGGACTTCCAATGGAGGACGTCATCGAGAGCATGGCTGAAGGCCTGGCGGAAGGTGGCGAGAGCTACGGAGTGAAGGTCAATCTGATAGTGGCGATAGGCAGGGAGTCGACCTCTCACTTTGGAGAAGCTGTGGCCAAGGCTGCAATCAACAGCAAGAAGGCTGTAGCCCTCGACCTCGGGGGCCCAGAAGCTGGCAACCCTCCTCAACGGTTCCGGAAGGCTTTCGTGCGAGCGTCGGCTGCGGGACTGAAGGCGACAGTGCACGCCGGCGAGGGAGCCGGGTCGATAGAACAGAACCTCAGGAACATCAGGACCGCCGTAAACCTGCTTGGGGCGAATAGGGTAGGCCACGCCATTCACCTGGTCCGGTCGGACTCCCTGGTGCAGTTGGTGAACGCGAAGTGCGTCGCTGTCGAGATGAACCCGATTTCGAACTTGGTCCTTCAGAAGATAGCTACAGTGAACGAGCTTAGACTAGACGTCCTCCTTCGCAAGAAGGTCATGGTGTCGGTAAACTCCGACGACCCTGCTCTCTGGCCCGGAGGGAAGCTCTCCCAGGTCTACGCCGCCGTCTGCCAGGCCTACAGCTTTCGAAGCAAGGAGCTTCGCCAACTCGTGGAGAACTCAATCAATGGCTCCTTCGCCTCAGACCTCGAAAAGGCTGAGATGCTCGAGGACTTTCGTTCCGCGCTTAAATAACAAAAGAGACTCTCCCCACACAATTGGCTGAGACACCTCAAGGCAAAAGGGTTCCACCCGATTTCTCAGGTGGAGATTATCGACGCTTTGAAGAAAGAGATAGTCCAAGTCTTCCAGTTGACCGACCCCGAGTTCCAGGTTCATCTGAAATCCGACCAAGGACGTGACGAGGGATTAGGGCGCAGGCTGGACCAACGACCCCATGCCACCGAAAGGAAGGAGAGATATTCTTACGTCGCAAGAATAAAGCTGGAACTCTGACGCGAAGCCAATAGACTCCTCAATGCTATCATCTTATCAATCTCATAAGGCCGTGAATAAGGATAAATCGACCTCATTAGTCCTTCGATATCCCTTGGCCGGACATACAGGACGGAATATTGCTTTTGTAATCGTCCTCTTGCTGTTCGTCTTCTTTTTCATACCCATCGTTCCTTACAACTACACAACTAGCAATGTGTTTGGCGCTTCCACTTCACATGTCTCTGGATATGTTTCTCCATCGGCCTATCTTTTCGCATGTGGCCTGGTCGTAAACCTGCAGGGAACCGGGTATGTATTCGGTGCCCAAGTTTCGCAGAGTGCTCCTGTCTCTGGTTTCTTTTGTAATGTAAGTTCGCAACACTGATCCTATCGGAATTCACGCGTGCTTCCTAGTGATGTAGGACCGCTAGGAGAAACATCCAGCCCGGCTGAGTATCTGTGGGAGGCCCAACAGCCAGACAACCAAAGTCGCCAACACAACAATCTGGAATGATATCTTTGATGTTTTGTGATGAGCGATTCCACCACCTAGGAGTACACCCCAGAATCCACCGATTAGTGAAATGAGAAACAGCGTTCGCTCGCCTATTCTTCGCTCGTGCCTCTGCGCCTTACCTTTGTCCAGTCCCATGGCGATGGCTCCCAAAACGCGGTGATTAGCAACCTGGCAGCCAAGACCTCGATGAATGGATTCATCAAGCAGGAAACGGAAATCACGAGCGTCCAAACCGGCAATCGGAATCAAAGGCCATGTCTCGGAAGAATTAGATAATTGTCGGACCAAGTCTCACCGTTGTCTGAACTCTGGGACCGGCTATGGAGGAGCGAGCAAGAATTTTTCGACTCCGGACAGGGAGAGTTCAGGCACGACGCCTCATTCGTGGCGGTTTCGTCGATTGCGGAGCAATACTACTGCGAGTACAAGCTGGAAAACGAATTCGCCCTTGGAGAGTTTCCCACCGGGACGAAAGAATCCGGCACCGCCCTCCACGACGAGTTGATGCCGACTGAGAGAATCAGCAAGGAGGAGTTCGTCAAGCTGGTCAGCAAGAAAGAGCCTACTTTGGCGGTCCTCGGGGTGTGGGGTTCGGTTGGAGGCCTGAAGGTGGTGGGGGTGCCCGACCACATCATCTGGTCGAAAGGGAAGCCGATGTGGGTGGTCGAGCTCAAGACAACTAGAGGTGACCCCAATCCACTCTGGGAGGATCAGGAGAATCAGGTAAGAGTCTATGGACTGTTGCTTGACAGGATGGGGTTCGACTGCTCCAAAATGCGGCTCGCAGTGGTTAGATTGAAGTCTGACGAACTGGGTCAGGAGGAGAAGAAAGAATGGATTCTAAGGGTCTCGGAGGCCCTGATTGGGAACAAGATTCAGGGACTGGAAACGAAGTATCAGGGAAGGATGAAGGCACATCTGCTTGAGCATGACGTCGAAAGGGCAGAGAAGGCGGTCTCTTCAAAAGCGGGATACTGGTTGAATGAGCGTGAACCCGTTTCAAGCACTAGTGTTGGCAAGTGCAGGGCCTGCGAATACAACTTCGTCTGCCCAAAATCATTGTGCAAACCGACCTAGCGCCGTGCAGAAATAAGTAACCCTCATTTCTGCTGAAATAAGACGTCATTTGCCTTTCGACGAGAAACTCAGGAATCGTGTGAGACTTGCTCTTACCGGAATTCCGAAGGTCAAAGAAAAGAAATTCTTCAATGGTGCTGTCTTCATGGTTGATGGAAAAACTGTGTATCAGCATAAGGAAGACGCAAGTCATGCTGCGCGTCGATCCGGCCATTCATGATGAATTGCTACGCAAGAAGGGGTGCCACACGATGATTATGGGGAAACACGAATACAGGGGATATGTACTCGTCGACGAGGAAGTCATGAAGACGCCAAAGGAAGTCGACTATTGGGTTGGCCTCGCACTCGCCTTTAACAAGAAGGCGAAAGCTTCGAGGAAGCCGAAGTAGGCTTCGATAGTCGAAACTAGGAAGGAGACAGGGCGAATCGAAGCCTTCAGCGACGGTGTCTTTGCGTTTGCGATCACGTTGCTTGTTCTTTACCTGAAGGACAGGTCGTGAGTGGTGGCGGTGGCGACAGTCTGCTCCAAGGGTTGGTGGGCCAGTGGCCGACGTTCTTCGCCTTCGTGACGAGCTTCATGACGATACTAATCATGTGGGTCGGTCACCACGAGATGTTCACATACATCGTGCGGGCAGACCGACGATTCATGTTCCTGAACGGCTTCTTGCTCTTCTTCGTTACGCTGACGCCCTTCACCACATCTCTTGTGGCCGACCACATCGTGTCCAGCGATTCCAACACTGCGGCGGCTGTATATTCTGGCAGCTTTCTTCTCCTTGGGGTCGCCTGGAACCTTATCTGGCGCTACGCATCGGGCCCGCACAAGCTGCTCTCTCGGGATTTCACCGCCGCAGAACTCAAGGCTTTCACGCGCAACTTCTACGTCGGGCCGATAAACTACGCCGCCGCACTCCTCATAGCGCTCGTGAGCAGGATCGCGAGCGTGGCTCTCATACTCGCTGTGGCCGTCTTCCATGCCATAGGGACAAGATACCCGAAGTAGTCGCGACCTCATCTGACTGCGGCGATTTGATCACAACTCAAGTCCAAAGCCGCTGCCGTGGATGGGTTCTTTGCGCCTCCGCCGAGAAGCCCGGGACGATAGCCCTGCATATCGGCTTGAAATAAGACCCGACTAGTCGGTATCCGTGGAAAACAAGCTCAGTCTTGTAACCGGGGCGAGTTCGGGAATAGGGCGGGCGACGGCCGCTAGGCTTGCCGGAACGGGATTGGGGGTGGTCATGGTCAGTCGAGATCGGGCCCGAGGAGAGTCCGCAAAGAACGAAATAATCTCTCAAACGAAGAACTCGTCTGTAGACTTGATGGTCGCCGACCTCTCTTCCCTGGCCTCCGTTCGAAGTCTCGCGGCCGAATTCGGCGCTAGATACTCCAGGCTTGATATTCTCGTAAACAACGCGGCTACCTTCTTGAGCAATCGTGTGATGACACCCGATGGGTTCGAGCTCATGTTTGAAACGAATTACCTTGGACCGTTCCTTCTCACTCGCCTGCTGGTCCCCTATTTGGAAGCTGGAGAGCGTTCCAGAATAATCAACGTGACCGCACCCTCAACGACAAGACCGAATCTGGACGACCTGCAGGGGGAACGAAAGTTTAGCGCCCTAGGTGCTTTCGGGGCGTCAAAGGCGGCTAATCTACTCTTCACTTACGCACTGGCCCGCAGGCTCGAGGGGAGAGGTGTCACAGTAAATGCCTACCACCCAGGAATCGTGCGTACCAATCTTAACCGTTCGGCCCCCGCGCCCGTGCGATTCATCTCAAGCGTCATTAATGCATTCGCTGGTAAGACGCCAGAAAAGGCATCGGAAGGGCTGGTGCAGTTGGCCACCTCGCCCGAGTTCTCAGAAAAGAGCGGAACATTTGTGCACGATGGCCACGTCATATCTGCACCGTTCATTGAAGACCAGGAATTGCAGGACCATCCTTGGAACACGAGTTGTGGTTTGGTGGGCACTCCGGAGTCGATATGACTCGTAACTCCTCCATACCCTAGCTGGGTTGACTCTTCCGCTGGAGCTTCTTCCGCATTTCATTACTATGTGTAGTGATATTGACTTCGGCGACTATCAACCTCTCCAGTCCAAGATGGCATAGGAGCAGACGAGAGGATGAGCAAGACAGAAGACGTGGTTGACGATCTGAAGAAGCTAGCACAGAGGAACAAAGCGCTGGAGGCGCAGCTCCGCCAGACGATTACGAAGAAGGAGCACCACGAAATCGTTCTAGAGTTCGAAGATAAGACAACGCGCATGGAGAAGACGATTGCCAGTCAAGATAGGAAGATAGCAGAACAGGAGAAGGAACTCACGCGGACCAAGGCGGAACTCCAGAGGACTGCCACCCTTAGCAAACAATTCACTGAGGTCGCCGAGCGGGTCGCTGTCCTGAACAAAGGCCTTGACGCCCAGGGGAAGACTGTCGACTCCCTTGTCACGAAGATCTCCCAGGGAACGGTGCCAGCAATGGTTCACCAGCAGAGCATTTCCAAGATTAACGACCTCGAAGAGCGAATCAGCGGGATGGTGAGCCGGTCCGAATACGCTTCCCTGCAGACGAGCTACGACGAAGCCACGAAGAGGGTCAGTAGCATGGTCCCGTCTTCGGAGTATGAGACCCTCAAAGGAAGGGTCCAAGAGCTGGAGAGCACGATTGCATCGACGGTCCCCAGGGAGCAGTTTGAATCGAGTGAAGCCAGAGTGAAAGAGCTTGAAGCGCGGCTCGCAGAGCATGTCCCCCAGTCGACCTACGACGAACTCGTCTCTAAGGTGGTGCAACTGGCCTCCGAGGTCACTGGAGGTCAGCCTTTCGCAGAGGAACAGGCGGCTTCACAGGCTGCGCCAACAGAACCCGATCAGCCATCACCGGCCGAACAGGGACCAGGAGGGCAGCCAGCCGTTCCCGCAAATCCAACTCCCATCCAGGCAGAGACCAAGACCGAAGCAGCTCCTGCGGAGCCTTCGGCCGAGAGTCACGATTCACAGGAGATAAGGGAAATCGGGTCGCAGCTTGCGGAGATAAAGACTGATGCGATTACGGAGGCGGAACCCGCTGACAGCGCACCTGTCGAGGAAAATCCTGCCGAGGAAAGTCCTATCGAAGAGCCTCCAGCCGAAAAGTCAGAGCGCGAGGCGAAGCTCGAGCCTGCCCCCTCGATAAGTAGTAGCCCAGCCGAAACGGACGATTCGCATTCTCAGAGTACCTGATTGCCTGTGGAGCCTTCCGGTTAATGTCCCGAAGTTACGGGACGAACTTGTCGCGATGCTTATTGCGCATCCCCGGGGAATATCTCTCTTGCTTTGGGGTAATGCCTAGTACGTGATTATCTGCAGAAGATTACCACTGGGGTCCTTGAAGTACACTGACTCTCCATTGCCTCGTGCGCCAGGAGCCATCCCTGGCTCTTTCATGTTGGCCGGCTCGGCATAATTGTCCCCGTAGGGTATCCCTTCTTTCCTGATTCTGGCAAACACTTCTAAGAATTGCTTTCTGTCGAAATGGAATGCAACGTGGTGGATGCCCTGCGCCCAGGGACTGTCCAAATCATTCGAATCCTCAAAGAACAAAATTGTTGAGTCATTAACACGCACAGGGTGAAGAACCGCCTTCGGCCGTTCTCCCATATCTTCGAAACCAAATATTCTTGCATAGAACTCGGCCGACTCCTTCTTGTCCTTTGAAGGGACTATTGTGTGGTCAATCATTGTGGCCATACAGGCTTCGATGCGTCGGGGAGTTTTAGTGTTTTTGCCCCGCTCTGCACTTTTACTTTGCAGTGATGAGATTTGAACCCAAATTGAATGCATCTGGGGCTAGTTAGCCGTGCATAGGGTTCATTGCTCCTCCGCCGGGAACGCCTCATCTTAGCGTTGGGATAAAGGTAAAGGGCTGAACTTGTCGTTCGCACTGGTGTAACGGCCGAAGAGTTCGCTCCTAAAAAGGGCAATAAATTGCTCCCCCTATGAGGGCCGATACTAGCAGAGTGATGAAACGTTAGGCTTATCCGTTCGGTTTGCGCTTCCGAGATGGGTCAACGTGAGCGCTTCAGGTCTCGGAATCAGCATTAGCGGAACTCTAACGCACGTCTCGGCCCTGGCGATTGCGCTTTTTGTTCTCGCTGTTATTTCAGGCTATACGAATCAACCAAGTCTCGCAGGGTTGCTCTTAATCCTCGGACTTGCGGCTTGGATATTCTACGTGTTCTTAGCTTTCGAAGCCTATCGTGAAGGTAGGAAGAAGCGTCACAAGTCTTCCATCTCGAAAACAGAACTTCTCGAAATGATTCTCAAGGAAAAAAACAAGTACACCGAAGCCGAAATTGATGCCATTTACCTGTGGCTGAACAAGTAAGCAGAGAATGAGCTATCGGATCTTTTAGAATCCACTGTTATTAACTTGAGGCAACCGCAAAGAGCGGTGATCAGGATTCGCCTCTCGTGAAAGCCTTCGCCCCCAAGAACCATGTAGGTCATTCTGATGGGAAAAGACCTTTGCCGACGCATTAGACTGCGGGGGATTCTTTCGATGGTTTGCGTTTTGATTTTCGTTTCTTCAGAAAGCGATAGACCCCAAACCCAGCGCTGGCAATGCCGATTACGGATGCCACCGCCCCGATGAGATTGTACAAGTCCTGACGTTGTTGGTTTGCGAGCTGGTTAACTGCCAGCTGGGCCTGGTCCCTGTTTGTCACGACCTCGAATGAGTAGCTATTCAACTCTGACCCTCCAGAGGTCACTCTGAAGGTCCAAATTCCGGTGTTGCTAAGTCTGTAGGAGAGTGTGATGTTGGTGGTTCCTGCCCCTACTGATTCGTTCTTCGAGACTATTGCAGAGCCACCATTTGCTAGGGTCATTGAAATTGTCTTGTTTGAAGGAGAGGAATTCATCACGCGAGTGGTGAAGTTCGCTAACTCATTCAGGTATCCGTAATTGTATGGGCTTGGTGCGTAGACCTCTGGGATAATCGAAGCGACGAGGGTTGCTGGGGCTGAATAAAGTGTGTCATAGGATGCAACTACTATGACAAGTACTATTATCACGAGGCCGACTGCAGTCACGCGAGAAACCCCGCGCGAACGGGACAACGAACTTAATCTTCGGTTTCCATTATTAAGGCTCATCCCGGTGTCAAACTTAATCAAAGTACAACACGATAGATGAAGTCAATTTGCACAATTGCTGTAGCGTCCTATGCCCCCATACGTCTCCCACAAGTACTTCGTCGTAGATCTGTTAGAACTTTAGGCCGCGCACATAAGGGTAATTGCGCCTCCGCCGGGAATAACCCTTCGGGGATTGTCCAGGTTGCCTGGGTTTTCGTGCACATGGACTAGTAATCCATAATGCGTAAAATGGCGGGGAGTGGATTTTCACGAAAGGATTTGCAAAAATTAAAGTTCGACGCTCGAATGGGCCCAACCGCCAATAATGGAGACCTATACAGCAGCTCGTGGAGATATTCGTTCGTCCACAACTTCAAAGTTCATTTCAAAGTAAGCATCCTCCAAGCCCTTGCCAACAAGATTGACGTATCCATTTCGTCGAGCACCCCACAGATACCGCCTACTCAACAGGTCATGGAAGAATTCAATCAGAGAATGCAGTTGGGTAATGTTACGCGTAATGTTAGACAAAGGTTCAGCGCCACTTCTTATCATGTGACCAACATTGAATACAAGGAGTCGTTTGCGTTCTACGATCCTCAGACGGCACCGAGAGCCCCACCGGCACCAGCTCTGGCTCCAATGGTAGCTCCAGCCTTAGCAGGTTCGAGCGCTGGGTCGATGTATTGTAGAAGCTGTGGTACCCAATTGCCTGTGGATTCAAGATTCTGCAACAAGTGCGGAACTCCTGTCGCATAGAGTCTATTGCGCCCCCACCGGGAATGCCTCATCCTGGCGTCACTGCCGCACCTCTGAGTGATTCTCGACCATTTTCACGAAGCTTCCCAGGTAGTCCGTGAGGAGCCTTCGATATTCATCATCTGTGATATTTTCCCTCAGGTTCGTCAGGAGGTTCAGGAAGTATCCGAACCTGTTCGCAATGGAAGGGTCGATCTTCGAAAGGAATCCTTGGTTTTCCGCTGCTGCCTTTCCGCCCAAGTCCTCCACCCTGTGTCTGGCCATCTGGCCGATTGCACGGGCGTTGTTGGCCATTGTCCAGCCATTGAGCCACTTCACTTTGGTAGCGTCCTTCCCTTTGGCTGGCTCGCTCTTCACCCAGTCCTGCAGGAAGCGGCTCATCAGGTCTGGCGGCAGCGTCTTGTCATCCTTCATTATCCGGACGGCGATGTCGTCGGCGTAAAGGTCCTCGATGTTGTTCGTCAGGTCGTAGATAATCTTCCGTTGATAGTCATGCTGGAGGACCTGTTCCCCGAGGCTGCCGACTGCTTCTTCCACCACTTGTGCGTTATGTGAGGGATGCCCAGTCTTCATCCTGTAAATGTGAGACAGCTCATGAAGGAGCAGGCCTTCGAGCATCACTGATTGGACGGCACCGCCCGAAACAACTATTCTGTACCCTCTGCCTTCGGGACGACTGTAACCCATGAACGGGAGCTTTGGGTCGACGGAGACGTGGATTCCGTTTCCTACTTCGAATCCCGCCTTTCTCATCTTTTCCATTGCGGCCTTCTTCGCTTTTGCCACCAGCTCTTTCGAGTCCCCGCTCGGCATAATTCTTCGAAGTGAATGCTCTTGCCAGATAAAATCATCGCAAATAGGTTCATTGCGTCTCCGCCGGGAATACCTCATCCGGCGTTGAGCTGGACACGGCTAATTTGTTCTAGGAATCCGGGTCTTGTGCATAGTACCTTGTCTTCTCTACGCCTGACATTTATTGGAAACTTGGAGATGATGAGAATGCACGCGTTCTACGTCTGCTGGGCTGCCTGGACCAGAATGTTCCCGTTGGTGAGATAGCCGGACGCGGTGTAGCCGTTCGACAGTGTTAGGCTGAAGAAGTTCTGCCCGCTGTTCAGACCCTGGTTGCCCGTCACCTTAACCGTGAAGGTCACGCTGGTCACACTTCTCCCGTTGTTGTAGGTTGCCGTACCAGCGAACGTCGCCTGGTTCCCGGTGATCGAGAAGGATGCAATCGAAAGCGAAGAGACCTGAACCTGCCTCGACTGGTCCAAGACGCTCAGCTGCCCGGTGAGGCCCTTCGATCTGCTGTCTATCTTGAAATCAAAGTGGACCTTGGCCGCTGTGGCCAGGTCGCTGAAGTGGCCCTGCCCTACCGCCCGTCCCAAGGACGGGGCGAAGAAGGTCGGACCCGCGGTCTGCCTCACAAAGTCAGTCACGGCGATCCCTATGGGGGACGGCGTGTTCGCGTCCTCTGAGAACACGAAGTTCGCGTTCCCGAACCCATCGACCGTGAAGGCGGAGTATTCCAATAGATTCCTGGTGGAGCCAGGGCAGGCAAGGCCGTTGGTGCAGATGGCCCCGACATGGGAGATGTTGTTGGGGAGGTCGCTTCCCCCGCTCACAGGGGTCTGGTAGAAAGTAGGCGTAGAGTCGAGGGCGTCGGGGGTGAAGGCATAGGTCATAATCCACTGGGCCTTTGCGTTAGCCTCGAAGTCATTAGGGTTGTAGCTCACAGTGCCGCTCCCACGGAAGGCGATGCCCACCCTCCCGGGGTCGCCGACCTGCAGCCAGGGCTCGAGGGCTGTGGAAGCCTGGGGGCCGCTGTTGACAACGACCGGGGTGGACCAGGTGTTCCCGCCGTCTGTCGAACTCATCAGGTACACGTTTCTCCCGTCGCTCCACGCCACGTAGACGTTGCCCGCGCTGTCAACTGCCACCTGTGGGAAAACGTTGGCAGCTGAGAACTTTGCGGGGAAGTTGATGATGACGTGGCTGACGAAGGGTGTGTTGGTTGCTGATATCGGGAGTGGCGGAAGGGTGCAGGGACCGGGGCACTTCGACAGGACAATCTCGTTCCCGAATCCCGGTGGGACGTAAATAGCGTAGATTGTCCCGTCAGGCCCGACCGCCAGGGGGCCCTGGACGTTTGAGACCTGGCCGCTTGTCGCCTGGCCGATGAACGCACCACGGGGGAAGGTGACGCCGCCGTCGGTCGATTGTACTATCACAATGTTTGTGGCCCCCGCGGTCCCCGCGACCAGCTCACTCGTATCAATGTAGTAGGTCGAGGTCCCTTCGGCGATTCCCCACTGCCTGTCCTGGCCTGCCACGGGGCTTTGGCTCGGGACCCAGTTGTTCCCCCGGTTGATGGAGGTGGCCACGGTCGAGGAGCCAAGCCACAGAGAGGAGAGGTAAATTCTTCCTGTGGAGTTGATCACCACGTTGCTGCTCGCGTTGAGGAGGACGAAGGGCTGGCCGAGGAGGAGGTTGTCGTCCCCACCGCCGACCCCAAACGCTTCTGTGTTGCTGGTGGCGGGAGTCTGAGACCCGTCAGGCTCCCCAAGGTAGGTGAATGTCTGGCCGCCGTCGGTCGACCTCCAGAAGTCGCTCCCTCCGGGGACTCCGTTGGTGGCCGACGCATAGACCGTCCCGAACTGGTCGACCTTGACCTCGGGCTCCCCGTCGGAACCGCAGAAAATTGTGCACCCTCCTCCCTGGGCCCCGACGAGCCTCACGTCAGGTGTGATACTGAAGGTGCCGCCGGACTTGGCCGACTGGTCTACGTAGTTCGCCTGCCTCGGGAAGGACTCCCATTGGAGAGGGCTCAGGACCAGGGTAGCGCTGCCCGAATAGGGGGTGCCTGGGACTGTCTGGAGCGAATCTGCAAAGACTTCGTATGTGCCGGCCTGGGGCTGGTAGAGCTCGAAGAACTGCTGGGTTGTGCTTCCGAGCAGGGAGACCGCGATGATGCTCCCAGTGGAGTTCACGATGTAGAGCCCGTACTGGTTGAGCAGATTGGACCAGCGAATTGTTATGTTGAGGTAGTAGCCCTGATTCGTCGCGGCAAGCGTCGACGGAATCGAAAGGGTGAGGAGGAACTCGTCGCATGAGCGGGCGGCGGTGCAGGTCGTTGGGATGAAAAACCCGGCCTGCGGGAGCTGGTCGTTGGTCAGAGTGCTCCCGGACCAGGACACGGACGGGGACAGAGTGGAGACAGTTCCAGCCTGCGGCGTAGCGGCCCTCACGTACGTGACAGAAGAAAGCAGCGAAAGGAAAAGGACGAACGTCAGAGACAGAGCGAAGACCCTGCCACGGCGGGCAGCAAGCAACGTCGGACCAGGTCATCCGGCCGGATATAATCAGGTAGTATCGGAATAACAACGATGATTGTTTCGAGTCATGATATTACCTTCTTGTGACCTAGTATCAAAGAGGATAGGAAGATTCTTCCTGTCTGCCCGATGGACTGTTGTAAGAGTATAATAGACTCTGGATTTCGAGGCCGCGAGGCCAGAATCAAGTGGACGAGATAGAGGCACTCTTCTCCAAGCAAAGACAGAGTTCCGCTGAATTCGCTAGGGAGATGGCGCGGCTCCTTTACAGAAAGTCGAGGGTTTCACCCGAGGCAACAGCCAAGGTCAACCTGAAGCTAGCCAAGACGGTGTTCAGCAAGTGGTCGATAGAGATTCTGACGATACTGTACAGCGCCAGGATGGTCAGCTACGGAGACCTGAAGCGGGGGCTCCGCGGCATAACTTCGAGGGTACTCTCGGATAAGCTGAAGAAGCTCGAAATCGGAGGGCTTGTCAGGAGGGAAATCGTGGACGGCCGGCCCCCGCGGACGTCCTATTCGCTGACAGAAGATGGAATCACTGTGGCAAAGTTGGGGGAGCCAGTGTTCCTCTTTCTCGGCTACAAGGAAGGGCTTTACGAGTCCCCCGCCGCTGTTTTCGAGAATAACTAGGCCCCAAAGGTTCCCTTTCGGTTACTGAGTATCCTGTCGATAACAAAGCATCTGATTTATCGTCAACAAAGAAATACCAAGAGGCATTATCCTGCGAACGCTTGTTTGCCAAGACGCTTGGACCCTTTCTCTTGCTTATTATGCTCGTTTCTCTCCCTCTGGTCTCCTATTCCTCAGGCGTCGTAGCAAGCACGGGGCCCTCTTTCAGCGTCTTCGAACTGGGGCGCTTCGACGTTCCTGGGACTTTTTGCCCTGGCAATATTGCATCCTGCTGGAATGTAAACGGCGAACCGCAGATCAGGGCCGACAGGGCTGGCAACTTCTACGTTACTTCAGAGAACCTCCCTCCCACGCTAGAATGCATCAGCGCCCTTAGCCTGTTGAACCCTCTTTGTGGGGGGACGGGCGCGTGGAGGTCCACTGACAATGGCCTGCACTACACTACGCTTACCTCCCCTAACGCGTTCTCCGCGACTGGCAACACACTGTCCCCGTACGGCGGCGACACCGACGTTGCGGTAGGAACGGTCAAGAATGCCAACGGATTCTACAACGTTTACGCCATCAGCCTGGAGCGAGCAACAGGTCCCCTCCTCACCGTCGAAGAGAGCACGAGCCGAGATGGGGGGCGGACTTGGACTCTGAACCCGACGGGCGCCACGATACCGGTGAATGACAGACCTTGGGTCGCGGCCGAAGGGGTCAACAAGGTCTGCGTCAACTACCAGAACACGCCGTCGGATTTCGGGATTTTCGTCACGTGCAGTTATGACGGAGGCGCAACGTTCACACAAACAACGTCCGTCTTCGATTTTGACCATCTCACATGGTTCGGCCCTGGTAACGCATACAAGGGGCCGCTCTCTGTCGACCCACGCAACCACCTGATCTACTCGGTCTTTCTATCGGCAGTGGGGAATTCGAGCGAGGTGGCGGGGTGCCTGTCCCTCTGTAATAACGGGTTGCATTCCATTTGGGTCGCCGTCTCCCTGGACGGGGGCAGATCATTTACCGACTACTTGGTGTACGACAACCCGAACGTTACGGCATCCTACAACCACCAGTTCCCTGCAATAACGGTAGACAAAGCCGGGAACGCCTATGTCTTCTATACCGACAATCATAACACCTACTACAGTTTCTCGACTGATTTCGGAAAAGACTGGGCTGGCCCAATCCCGATTAACCAAGCCCCGTCGGCAACCGCGATTTTCCCCTGGGCGAGTGCGGGCTCCTCTGGAAGACTGGACGTCGTCTGGTACGGCACATCATTCTACGACGGGAAGACCATACCAGACAACTATCCCATGTCAGCGGCCTGGTACGTCTACTTCGCTCAAACTCAGAACGCTCTGACCACGACCCCGTCGTTCAATCAGGTCGCGGCTTCACCGGCTATTCATTACGGAGGTGTCTGTGAGGCAGGGGCAACCTGTCCCGTAGGGAGCAACAGGGATCTGTTCGATGACTTCGGAGTCGCGGCGAGCCCGACGACCGGCTTCGCCTCCATAGCTTTTGACGACGACCAGTACTTCAACAGTGCCAACATCCCTCCTTCGCCGACATGCACGCCAGCCCAGAACAACAAAGGCAGCTGCGAACACACCGACGTGGCCACCCAGGTCTCAGGAATGAGAATCTTCCAAAAGCACCAGGGATTCGAAATTCAAGGATCTGACCTCGAACTTGGTCCTTCCGCAAAGCCCGAGTTCGACATGGCTCTGACAAATACCAATACGCAGTCCATCGTCTCTCTATCCGTTCAGATTAACGGGATTACGGTTCCCCTGAGCTGGAACAGCACCCTCCCGCTTCAAACCGGCGGGGGGATTTCGGCCTCGGGCACGTCCTTGCCCTTGGTCCTCGGCCTGGTCACCGGAGGGATCTACTCGGCAACAGTCACTGCCGTCTTCGCCGACGGGACGACCACGACCCAGTCGGTCAATGTGATCTTCACGACTTTGACGGGTCCCTTCTAGAAGCGACTCGCCGGTCGGTCGGGAAAGTATTTGCCGCAATTGGGCCTCTACCCAAATTCAGCTTGCGGAGGTCGCGTCTAAGAACAGGCGGGCCTGTGATTATGCGCTCTGCGAGGGTCGCGCGAACCATTGCTCATGCTCTAGGAGCCATTTTTTGCGCCAGAGCTTGCCACCGTAGCCAAGCAACGAGCCGTCTGCGCCGACCACTCGATGGCACGGAACGACAATCGATAGCTGGTTGTTGCCATTTGCACGTGCTACAGCGCGCACCGCCGTGGCGCATCCGATGCTGCGGGCGAGGTCTGCATAGGTTCGAATTTGACCCGGAGGAATTTTCCTCAGGGCTGTCCAGACTCTCTTGTCGAATTCCGTTCCTCCCTGAGCAATCCGCACTCTGAATGTCGTAGAACTGCCAGAGAAGTATCTCCTGAGTTCCAGAGCGAGAAGGTCGAGCACGTCGTTTTCGCCAAATCGGATTGGCCCGAGTTTTCGTCTCAGGCCTGTAATTTCGCGGGGTAGGGCCCTGCGGTCAGCAAACTCGAGCAGGCGGAGGCCAATTTCATCCGCGACGGCAAGCACAGGACCGAGGGGAGTATCGAACCATCGAGCTGAAAGAGCTGGTTGGTTGCCACTTATCCAACGGACTTCTTGCCCCCCTGCCATTGCGAGTGCTCCCTCCAAAGCGAGCAATATCCTCTTGCGCGGCAGACCTAGCCCATACCCTCCCAGACTTCCGTCATTCCTGATTACTCTGTGGCAGGGTATGATGAGTGGGACAGGGTTGGAGGCGCAGGCGTTGGCCACGGCTCGGACTGCGAGGGGCCGACCTATTGTTTGGGCTACGTCGCTGTAGGAACGAGTTTCTCCGATCGGAATCCGTTGTATGGCGGTCCACACCCTCAGTTGAAAATCCGTTCCCCGGATGTCCAATGGTAACTTCACTTTCACCCCTTGAAGGTGTTGCCTTACATCTTCCACGAAAGGCATGACCCTTTCCGTTTTCATGAGCTGAGCTTTGGGATATTCACGTCGCAGAGAAGCCACAACTTCTTCGTCGTCACGGCCCACCTTAATTGAGCAAATCCCGTGGTTCGTTGCGGCAACTAGGAGTCTCCCAAGTGGACAATCTCCGAGTGCGTACATCAACAAGATCCCGAAGGCGCCTTTTCTGTACGTGGACGGAGTCATCCCCAGCTTGAGTTTCCAGTCTCCATAGAGCCAACTTTGGGAAGCGTATCCAGTTCTTCGCAGCGCAGAAAGAACAGGTTCCCCCTTGGACAGCTGACCCTTCAGGACGTTGAGCCGGCATTCTTCCAGATACCTCCTTGGTGATATTCCCATCACCTTGACAAAAATCCTCTGCAGATAATAGGGGCTTATCCCAAAGTGTTCCCCGAGTAGCGAGAGGGTAATCCTTGATGCTTGGTTCTCCTTGATGTAATCACATATCGCCTCCACTAATTCGGCCCCTTTGGAATTGACTGCCCGTTGCTCCTCTTTCAGATGCATCAATGGCCATCGGATTCGGTCGCTAGGCAATAATACTCTTTTGTCGAAATCTTGCTCGTTGGGGGGATGCGGCCGCACGTAGGGTTCATTGCGCCTCGCTCGGGGAGTCATGACTTGGTCAAGCGTAACACGCCTACCAGACAGGGTATTTCGTACTCCCCGACTTTCACTATGGTCTTGCTCGGGTAGTCGAATCCGTACTTCCTGTAGAAGGCGACGCCCTTTGGGTTGCCCTCTTCGACTTCGAGCGTTGCAGTTATCGCCTTGTCGAAGTGTTCTACAGCCGCATCCATGAGCTTTCGCCCTATGCCCTTCCTTTGGTGTTGGGGATGAACGTAGAGCTGGGCTATCCGCAGCGTGCTGTCGTCAACCATTCTTGCGGCGACCATCCCGCGCAGAGCGCCGTCCTCTAAGTAGCCCGCGTAGTATGCGTTTGGATTAGAGAGTCCGGCCGAGACTGCATCCTTGCTCTGCCACGTTTCGATGGCTGTTCTAATCACAGCATCTGGGAGGATGCCGGTGTAGGTGTCTGTCCAGCAGGTTCGGAGGAGCTCGCGGAGGGGCTCTAGAGCGTCCAAGCCAAGACGGGCTATCTCAGACATCCGTTTGTCTTCTGGGCGCACACTGCTAAAGAACACTTTGTCATGCATTTCGGATCGAAGGCCAGTTAGACCGTACATAGGGTTCATTGCGCCTCCGCCGGGAATACCTCATTGCTCCGGGCAGAATCAAACAGAGATGGCATTCGGGTCAATTCCCTTTCGGGTTGTTAGTCCATACTAACTTAAGCACCGGATGTCGGCAAAACTTGGAAATAGGCGTACGTGGTTTGATTCCAAAGATCTTGCGCCATCAGTGTGTATCGTCCCACTGGAAAGTAGCGGAAATAACGAGAACTCGTTGTCCCGTTTTCAGGACCTGATGTTGAGTTCGAATAATCCCAGTACCCGAACAGTGAGTCCGTTAAGTGACCGCACGAAGTAGTCCCGTTGCCGCCAACACCGACGCAATATTCCGTTGAAGCGTTGATTAGCGCCTGTCTCGGATAAGATAGTATGCCAGAGGAGTAGGAGTAAGCCACGACCCTATCGCTGAAGGGAAGGATGACCACAGAGGTCGGCCCGGAAAACACAGCGCACGAAATAGGGACCGTAGGAGCTAAGGTTAGAGGATTGCCCGCTAGCGATAAGTTTACGGGTGTGATATGGCCGTGAAATAGCGCAAATCCTGCCAGTCCCCCCCTTCCCCAATATGGGGCATTACCGCATAGGAAGTCAATCATGTTCCAGATTGAAATGTTCGAGTTAAATGAATAGCGAGGTGTGAGCGTGATGTTACGGTTCAATGTGTTCATTACGACAATCTGAGCTGTCAGTGCTCCGCCTTGTTGAAGCGTGGTTGTGTTGAGCCTAATCTGCAGTTGAAGACCTTCGGGGGAGACTTGGGAAGAATAGGTTGAGCTCTGCCTGAAGACGATGGTCGTGTAAGTCACGGTCGAGACAGATATTACCGCTCGTGAGGTACTGGTCCCAACGAGGTAACCGGCTCCTGCGCTCGTGATTATCATGAGAGTCAGAACGAGGGCGAATGCGGTTCTCCTCACGCTATCATGAATCGGTAGGCGACTATTTACTACTAATTTCGAGAACACAGCTAGAACTCGAGTCGCGGTACGATTATGGGCAAAGGCCGTGTATAGGGTTCTTTACGCCTCCGCCGGGAATACCTAATCCTAGGGTATGATTCAGTCTGCTCGGGCCTAGAAGAAGCAGCCGGGACTCAGGTCGCTTACTCCCCGAGCCAGATTGTCTCTGGAAGCCCCCTGAAATGCGGATCGCCGGTGAGCACTTCCCCTTGGACTGCCCTCGCGGTGGCGAGGACTAGCGCGTCCCCCAGGCCTGGCCTGCCGAGTCCCTCTTTCCGAGCCTTGTCCGCCAGCTCGGCCGATGCCTTCGCCGAATCGAATGCGAGTCCGACGTCGATGCCGTACACTTCGGTGGTTTCCGAGATTCCCTGCAACCACCTCTTCAGGACCGCCGGGTCTACATCCTCCCTGAGGTATTTCCTGGCGAGCTCCGCCAAAACTAGGCCAGGGGTAAAAGCCTCGTCTGACTGCTCAATCTGTGACTTCGCCGCATTCCCCGCCTCGCTGAGCTTCAGGATTTCGACCCAGGCCCAGGAGTCAACAACGATCTTCGAGGTGGTCTTCCTCCCCGAACTTCCTCGTCTTGACCCTGTCTGTTCCAGCTATGGTGTCCAAGATATCCTTTCTCCTCTTCTTGACCAGAACCTCTATCGTTTCATCCATGCTGCCCGTGTGGAGGCTCCGCTGAAGCGCAGCAAGCTTCCTGACCGTGTCCTTGGAGACCTTGACGGTGGTCGACTCGGGCAAACTGTTCAATGCGGTATAATGGTATACGAGTATATAAGACCGCGCCTCGGCCGGGAATAGCAATCGACTAACTCCCAGCCGAGATTGTGCTCTTTTCGTCTTTCAAATATGTTTAGTCGCTTGTGAGTCGTAGATAGCTAAGAACTCTGTTATTGTTCAGGTCGCTGACCCATAGGTTACCCGATGAGTCGAACCCGACGTCTACCGGGTTGCATAGGCCACTTTGCGTTGTCGCACATGTACTGGCTGTGAAGTCCGACTGGCCAATAACGCGCGAAGCAAGTTCGCCGTTGGAGAACGGGGCGTTGAACTTTAGGACTCGATTATTGGTTCCATCTGAAATCCACACGTTGCCGGCTGGACCAAATGCAATCCCGATGGGGTTGCAGAGACCACTCTGCGTTGTCGAGCATGCGCTTGTCGTGAAACTAGTCTGTCCCAACACCAATGACGCCCCCTGACCGCTCGATAAGGGCGCTTTGAACTCTAAGATTCGACTGTTGCCACGGTCCCCGACCCAAAGGTTGCCGGACGAATCAAAGGCAATCCCCTTCGGGTTGCAAAGGCCATTCTGGGTGGTGGCGCACGAGCCAGAAGTGAAGTCTGGTTGGCCGATTACCATTGACGCGGCTTCAAGTGTAGAGAACGGCGTTTTGAATCTCAAGACTCTGTTGTTGCCCGCGTCAGCCACCCATAGATTCCCCGCGTTATCGAAGGTGAACCAGACGGAACCGCACAGGCCAGTCTTCGTCGGAGGGCTAGATACGCAAGTCGAGGTCGTAAAGTCTGGTTGGCCGATTACCAATGAGGCGGACTCTCCATTGACAAAGTATGCGTACGAAACAGCTATGCCGGTCGACCCGAGAAACAGAAACAGGATACCACATACCGCAAGAAATCGGGCCGTGTGATGCATGAACTTCGTCCTCTGCGACGAGTTCGTGCGCTGGGTGGGGCGGTCCTAACCGATAAGGATTTGGAAGATGGACTCAATGACCATGGGGTTTGGTTTTTCAAAGCCAGATGTTACACAATTCGGAATTGGTCCTAGCTGGATTCTCCAATTAGGAATTGGCACGAATCCTTTCAGATGAATACAGCATTAGTGGGGAGGGCGGACTCACAAGAATGGGGAGGAGATTTGAATTCCCGGATGGCTCGAATCCCTTCCGATTTGGACCCTTGTCCTCATGTGTAGTATGGTCGGACTCGGTTTGCTGTGCATAGAGTTCATTGCGCCTCCGCCGGGAATACCTGATCCAAGCGTTGGGACGCCTTCATCTGGAGGCCGCCTGAGCTGCGGGTTCGACATGAAGATTCCTCAGACCCTTGGGCAACAGGAACAACAACCCAGTGATGAGCAATCCAGCAGCGACTATGGCATAGGTGAACAGAACGCCTTGACTGTCTACCAGTAACCCGCCTACAAGCTGGGAAAGAGGGATTATCGCAATGCTGCCCAACGCGTCGACGCCAAAGTACCTTCCCTGAAGTTCGCTCGGCACGACTAGTTGTGCGGTAGTCAACCAGGTGATTTCCACAAAACCGCCCAAGATGCCCATTATGAAGCTCAGAGGCACTGCCAAGACGGCTGTGGGGAAGAGGACAAGACTCACTACAAGAAGCCCGACCCCGAATCCGTAGCCTGCGATCCAGACCTTTCCGGCATGTCTGAGCGCCCCAGGTCGGCCCACAAGCAGGGAGCCCACTCCCTGACCTCCGACCAAAGCGCCGAGCAAGAGTCCGAAGACTAGCGACCCGCCACCCAGGGCAGCCGAAGAGTAGACGACGAGGAAAGTCGAGAAGATGGTGAAGAAGAAGTTCAGGAACATTGCCGACATCGTGAGCTGGAAAAGTCCGGCGTGGGACAGGAGCCACTTGAATCCCTCCTTGGCCTCGGTCAGCATGCCGGGTGTGGAAGAAGCCTCCCCAGTAAGGCCAAACTTCGCGGACTTGATTGCGAACAGCAACGAGGCGGAGAATAGGAAGGTAGCCACATTGTAGAAGAGGCTCTGCGAAGCCCCGAATATGGCAATCAGTGCACCTCCTGCCGCACTGCCCGCGAATGTGAAGTTCCGAGAAGAGTAGATTAGCCCATTGGCGTCGGGAACCGATTCTCTCCGAATTAGGTTCGGAATCAGTGCTCTTTCGGCAGGATAGAAAATCAGCCCAACTGCGGCCACAATAAATGATATGAAGATGATGACAGCCAAATTGAATCCTGCCAAGAGCTGAAAGACTCCAAGGAATCCCACGCTTCCGCCTCGGACTACGTCTGACAACACCATCAGCGATTTCCTGTCGTGCCGGTCGACGAAGGTCCCCATAGGAACGCTGAAGACGACGCCTGCAATGGTTTGTGAGATTGCAATGAGCGCCACTGCAAACCCTGAATGTGTTACGCTGTATGCTAGGAACACAACTACAACGTTTGTGACTGACGATCCACTTTGTGAAGCGACACCTGCCCAGAATATTCTGGCGAAGCTTGAATTGCGAAGCGGCGAAATTTCCCCGCCCCACAGGCTCGTCCTCTTGGTCTTCGTTTCTCCGGAGATCCCTTGCAACCACCTAGAAGGCGTTCTTGTGAACTAATAACTCGTCAAAAGCTACGGTTGTTTGGGCCGTGTATAGGGTTCATTGCGCCTCCGCCAGGAATGGACCGACCGTATGGGAAATGGCCCCTCGACCATCGATATTAATTGTTCTGATTTTGAGACTTGGGTTCGCCCTCGACCCCCGTTAATTGCTTGAAGATTTCTTTGATCTGATTGTCAACTTCCGAGTCTCTCATCACTCGCGCGATTTGGGCACCCTTCTCTCCATCATATCCTTCCATGCCTCCCCTCTTTAGTAGTGAATCAAGAACAGTCTTCTTGTTTCTCTTATTCTTTTGTTCGTCAAAATAATGCCTAACTTCCTCGAGGGAAAGGTTCAGCTGTGGGAAAGCCCTTCGAATCGCCGAAGGAACAATCAAGTAATCTTCGATTGTGTTCTTACCCAACGTATGAACGTTGGCTTCGGGTATGGACAATTGCTGAACAAGTCTTTCCTTTACCTGTTTCATTTTTGCGTCAGTCGATGTGTCTCCATCGAAAATGACGTGGGGCGTGACTGCAATCCTTCTAGACCGTAAGACTCGCGCATTCGCGTAGTACTCCATACTGTTCCATCCCTCCGCGTTGACGAATCCAGTGACGCGACCACTGGTCTTAGTAAGACTACTGGCCCAAGCTGTGAAAATCTTGATATCATCTTTTCCTTCCACAAATGCAATGACATCGAATTCCAGTATGTTTGCCGGAGTTACGCCTAACTCATCGATAATCCGGTTCACGTTGCTTTCGTTAATCTGCTCCGCGGACGTTCTCCCGTCTTCATCTCTAGCAATCAGAAAGACACCAGCTACATCTAATTTCGAGGCGAACATAGGACTATGGGTCGAAATGAAGACCTGAATATCGTTGGACAAGTTGAGCAAGTAATTTAGAAGCAGTTGTTGTAAACGTGGGTGTAGATGGTTTTCGGGTTCCTCTATGGCGATTAGCCCGTCGACATCCAGAGTCTCGTACACAAGACCCATGATAGATTGCTCGCCTCCGCCGACCTCCGACGGCAGGAGCCCTAGATCACCCTCCTTGAGGAGAACTTGAGTAGGGTTTGGTTCGAGCCTGCGCCCCAACAGCGATTGTAAGTCCGCCCTATATTGTTCCCATTTCTTTTCTATTGGCCTCTGCCTATTAATTGACATCGCGGTAATACTCTGAAGCGTTGTAGCCTCGAGTAAGGAAGCCCTTTGTCCTGACGGAGATTTCACATCTCTTCCTGCGGGAACAAGTTTGAATTTTCCCCTTAGCGTAGACAACGCAGTGATAGTCTGTTGAAGCTTTTCAGTTGTTATGATTCCAAGGCCAGCCAGGTCTTGCTGGGATGGTGCAGAAATGGTATGTTTCCGATCAGTGGCCCATTGTTGATAATTCTGGCCGATGAACTCTGTTGAAGAGTCTATTACACCTATTCGAACCAGGTCATCGATTTGTGTAGTACTTGTAATCGCCCTCCTTGCTGATTCGATTATAAGCAAACGATCGCCGCCGACGTTGTCCTTAGAATTATTCTGGGTGAAGAAGTACATCTTGTAACTACTCAAAGACCCCGGCGGAATTTGCTGACTTAGCCTCTCAGGAGACACGAGTACATCGTCGGAAACAAGCGGGAAGTTTCCCCATTGAATCAGTTGAGTTTTCCATCCGCCGTTTACGGCCAGGTTTCTCTTAATTGTCATTTTGGAGATTTCTCCTTTTGCTTGTTCGTCGAGCCTGTCCAGATATGATTTCTCGAATGGTAAGTATCTTACAATGTCCTTTTCGTCTAGGGCAAGCTCAATCTCAAATCTGATTGGAGAATCAGTTTCGCGTTTGAACCACATAGAATCAGTTGCTCCCGGAGAAGCTGCGCCACCGACTGGATTGAAATCGGCGAAGAACCTGTTTAGAGCCTCGAAAATGAGGGACTTTCCTTGACCATTGGCACCGATTAGAACACTGAATTTCTGTGGTTTGAAGTTGAGTTCTCTGAGACTACCGTAGCCGTCAATCTTGACTGAAGTGATTTCCATCAATGGCAAGACGAATTCGGTGATTAATATCTCTTGAAGGATAACTTCAGGATTCAACTGAAAACGATGAATCTTACTTGCGATGCACAAAAGTCATTGAGCCTTCGCCGGGAATCTCACTCCAGGGCATAATGGAAAGTCCGGATATCTGAAGCGTCACTCAAAAGGAGAAGGAATGCCTAATATGAATAAAAGCGGAGTCTTTAGCAACCGGGGAGGATCATTGTGAAGGTCGTTCCACATGCAGGATATGCTGGCTCACTCAAGGATTACGAAACCAAATTCATAATTGATGCCATCCTATATGACGAGTTCCATGTCGCGAGCTTTCAAAGCGGGTTCGTCATTTTCACGCTGCATCCAGAGCTAGCTACCTCGTGTTGCAAATTTGCTCTTCACAAGGAAGACAAGACTCCAGCCGATGTTCTCTTGCGAGAGCATGGTGAACTAACTCGATTCTTTTCCAGTCTTCGCAAGGAGCATCCTGAGGCGCTCAAGGGTTTGGAACCTGATGTCTTGGCTGTAGAGACAGTAATACCATTCCGCACAGAGGCGTTTGACCAACTCATGCACCCTAGGACCACCTATGATGAGTTCCAAAAATTGATCGAGTTCTATGAGAATAAGTCCATCCCTTTCTTCAGACTCCCATTCCCGGCCGACGATGCGAACAAGTTGTTGGGTGAAATTGACAAGAAAACGACTTCAAGGCCGTACTCGGGATACTTCGAAGCAATCGCCGAGGGGACTTTGGATTCCGAGGCGGTCTCAGCATTTCGTTTCATCCAAGACTTGGGACGCAATAGACTCATGTCGCAGCATGGCTACCTGCAGCCTGTCAGTCATCATTTCTCCCATCTTAACTCGGGGTACTTCAGACCGTTGGAGGAACTCGAGAGCGCGCTTACCAAAGAGGACGAGGGTCTCATTAGAAAGTTACATTACTATCTATCCTCAGATGTAACACTAAGGTATTTGCTTGAAGAGAGAGTAGGCGCCCTGAGCTCGCTTATCAATTTTGAGCCGTTGAATCCCGTCAAGCTTCTGAATGGGACCCCCGACCCATCAAAGGACTTGCAGAGTGCCCTCGGAGCGAGAAAGGAAATCGACGGGGCAATTCTCAAGATAAGGAAAGAAACAACACATCTCAGATATCTGTTAGACAAAGTTCAACAAAAGACTATGCAAGGGGAGGTCCAACAAGCCATTGATGCCAAGACTAGCATGGTTGACGTGAACCGAATTTTGAACCATTCGATGTTCGACCAACTGAGGCAGTTTTCTTCCCAGAACGTGGTGAAGACTCTTGAAGCCGAAATTGACAAAGAAAGCAGGCGATCAGACAAGGTGCGGGCAACCGAGGCGGCATTCGTCAATGTAGGCATTGTTCTGAGCGGATTGGCGGTTGCAGCTACCTACGGTGGCTTGATTCACGATTTCTCAGCTGCCCTTGAGGGAGTTTCTGCTGGGTTTGTGGCACCTTCCGCAGTAGCGAGGATCATTAACGGAGCGATCCCCTACCTTCCAGGTTTCGACCTCATTGCTTCGTTTCACAAATGGCCAAAGGCTGACAAGAAAGAACTCGGAGTATGAATCGGAGGTCGAACGCCCCACTCCACACGAGGTTCGTCCACCTGACCGACCGAAATCACTTGACCAACTCGAGCCATCTTGGTGACAAGAACCCACTGCATGTGGACACTAGGCCGAAACCCGCAAATTGAGAGCGTCTTCAGAGCCCAGATTAGCGGGTTGCTCTTGTCTCTATCGACACGAAAAAAACTTATTTCATAAGCCTCTTTCGCTGTCATTTTTGCCGTGCGTAGGGTTCATTGCGCCTCCGCCGGGAATACACCTCGGGCAGCTGAACTAGCTGAAAGGAAGAGTGGGCGGGAGCCGAGGCCAGACAAAAGGCTGAGCTCCGACCCCAAGTCCGAAACCAGTGATAAAACCCCCTACCGGCCCCGTAATGGGGCTGCGACGGAATATCATCGTAAAAATGCCTAAAACCAAAGCCAATAATCCATAAAACTGGACTGTGCTGGAGGCAATGTCGGTCTGATTGTGGGCGAAAGCGAGACCTAGAAAGAAGCCAAAAAAGGTAGAGAATGCAACAGGGCCATAGCCATAGACCAAGTTAGCTCATCCCTGACAAGGTATGTTATCCCGTCTTGCAAGTCAGAGCATTCGAGGCCGCAATTTGATTTGTGCTGTTAATCAAGTTCACTTTGAGTTGGTAGCTTCCGGGCGGAGCCCCAGAGAAGCTCAAGGTGAAAGATCCCGCGTAGGTGCCCTGTGGGGCCAATGCTATTACTGGAACCGAAGCCGGGCTAACGACGATTTTCGAATCGAAGGGACTGACTTCGACATTGACACTCCAGCCGTGGAGTATTTTGTTGTCGTTGTTCGTCACTTGGAAATTGATCGGGGAGCAGGGCCCTCCCCATGAGATTGTTACACTCGCCTTGGGTGCGTTAAGATATCCCGTAATCTCGTAAACCAAAACTACAACGCCCCCCACTATGACCAGAGCGAAAAGAAATAGAGCGACAATCGCCGTATCGATTCCCTTCCGCCTTCCTAGAGCCAGATTTTCAATCCGCATCGCTTTTATCGCTATTCTGCTAACATGAACGATGGGTTATTAATTCGAGTAGTCAGCGAGGTGCTCCTGATAGGAAAGAAAGTTAGCTGCCATTGGTAACTTTCTTGCTCGACCAATAATCGCTTAAGTAATTTCGCTCGATTCATTCGTAAGTTAACCGTTGTCAAGTGGTCCCAGACGCGCCCGGCCGAATAGACCTGGATTCTATGTGGTGTTTTCAATCCTTAAGTTCTTGCACGAGCACAAACAAGAAGTAGTCGTGGGGAGACAACCATGGCCTACAGAACACAGCATAAGAGAGAACTTGTTTCGACGTGAGGCTCCAGCAGACCCTTTCGCAGCTTCTAACGAGAGTAACGGCCTGGAAACGGGGTCAGAAGTCAGAAGCGATCTATTTCGAAAGGAGTTGGAAGCTTGCGTAGCCGAGGGTTGGATTAACAAGGATCTCGACAAAGACAGCGGGAGATTCAGATACAGTATTACTGATGCTGGCGAAAAAATCTATGAGGAACACGGAAAATTCATACTAGACCTAATGCGACGATTGCTTCTGACCCGAAGAGGAAGCAAAAGGCCCCCTTGACAGGTAACTTTGTTGACTCTGACATTAAATAAACTCCAACACTGAATCAACCAGTTGTCTCGCCAGGAGAGCGAAGAAGTTGCTTATCCGGGGCGCCTTACTGAGGCTCTGTTTGCATTCGTAGATTCGGCTATGAGTGACTACTCGGGTCTTCTTTCGAACCTTTCGACCCTCTTTGGACAGATTCAAATTGCTTTGCTTCTCGGAGGGTTTGGGATTCTGGCATTATTCTCGCTCAGCCTATCACTTTCTTCTACTGCCGGCGGAGTTCTTCCTACTGCGACAACAGTCGAAGCCGGGGTTCTTGCAATTTTGGCGCTGCTCGGAGACTTCTATCTTTTGTGGAGTATCGGCCAAACAAAGAGAGTGGTAGGAAAGTTCTACTCTGACGTGCAAGAATTGGTTGAGGGATATACTGAATCAGTAATACAAATGGAAGTCGTAGACCAAAACTCTGAGCCTGTTGAACGAAGGCTTACTCTGCTCAGACGAGGAGATCCCGTTCTGGACAAAGTGCTCGACGAGTCGCCGAAGTTGCTTCAATTGGGGAAAAAAATCAAAGGAAAGAAGGGAGAAATCACCTTGGACATTTTTGTCGGATTGCCTTGGAAGGGTGCAATTGCGAAACTTCGGAGGAGCAAGTATCAGGCAATTTGGATCGGCCTGAATCTTGAAGGTGATGACGAGGTATCATTGTCGAAAGTAAAGGCGATTCACGATCAGTTCGTCGACATATTCCAGTCCTACAGACCAAGAAACGCAAGGGTCTTCCTTTTTACCTCTTCTAACGTGCCGAAAGAGACCATCAGGTTTTTGGAGAGCCCCCGAAACTGGATTCCTCACTGGCATATTGGACGAGTTGACGAATTTGCGGCGACCATGAACTTGGTACGAGTCCATTCTGACGGCAGGTTCTCAGTTCTCTCAATGCCATGGCTGGAGACTTTGAGGCAGACTCGCCTCGAGGAAGAGGCATAAGCTACGAGTAATTCCCGGGTGTGAAATCTAACTCGTGATATTTGGGGTCGAGAACGCATGATGCTAGTCAAGGTCAGAGGGGTGCATCTACCGAGCAAGAGTTCATTGCGCCTCCACTGGGGAAAGAAATCAGCGAAGTTCACCTGAATCCTCGCGCTCAGTCCAAATCTCCTTAATCGACAACCTGCCACGACCTTCACAATAAGGGCACTCCTCTTCGGTGTCCCAGAATAAGAATCGGTGCATTATTCTTCCGCTACCGTTGCAGTTCGCGCAATATTCTATGACGCGATGCATCTTCATGGAATCTGAGTGGCCCCTCACACTAATTATGCTCGACTGACTTCAAGTCAGGACTGGAGGTCAGCAATTCTATTTACATTCAGTCCTGGCCTACTTCCAATGCAACCGTCGCCAGGCGAACATCGAAGTCCCAGGGCTCGCAATGGAACCGACAGGTACGAAAACGGCCTTGAGCTGATTGCGAGCTTCAGGATGCAGTTCAAAGCCCTCTGCGACTCTGACAACCTGAGAATACTTGGCAATCTCGGAAGCGAGCGTTTTACCAACGCGGATGTCCGCTCGCTGCTTGGCTCGCATCGACAGACCAGCTGGGTCAAGTTATCCCGGCTGATGGGGGCGGGCTTGGTGGAGAAGAGAGGCCACTCGTACAGGATACCACGATATGCGAGAGAACTAGTGGTCGCGCTGTCAACGGCGCTGGCGAACCTAGTTGCGATTAGGGAGCTATCCGACGAACCGGAAACTTCGAAGCTGTTTCGTTTGGCTTCGGAGGGGATAGACATGCTCTACGGCAAGGGCAGGCTGGATCAGGGAGAATACGAGAGGGCGAAAGAAATGCTCGAGGGGCTAACGGCAAAATATGGCATACCCGTATGAACGCCCTCCCCCGCCTGAGAAGGAAGAAAGGGACTCAAGGCTCAAGGCAGCGAACAGGGACCTTCGGGGAATCTGTGCGAGGGCGAAGCTCAATCACTTCATGGTAAACGAAAAGCTCCTGTTGCGCCACGTACTGCTGGTCGGGTCCAGCGGCTCTGGAAAGACGAATCATGCCTTCAACCTGATCAAGCAGGCTGCCTCATTTGCGGAGCCGTGCAGCTGCATCGTGCTTGACGTAAAGAAAGAGTACTCAAGACTCGGGAAGATCCTCCCGCACGTTCAAGTCTTCTCGATTGGAGGGGAACCAAGATTCAGATTCAACCCGCTCATCCCTCCTCCAGGGGTCGACGATCAGCACCACGACAGGGCACTAACGGAGGTATTCACCCGGGCTTACGGTCTTGCCGAGCCCTCCAGAAGGATAATGCTTGACGCCCTCTCCGAGCTCAGACGAAAGTCGAAAGAGAGCCCTACGCTTCGGGAATTGGAACTCGCAGTGGCTGGATTCGAGCCAGGCAGCCCCAAAGAGCAGGGCAGCAAGCGTTCGCTCGAATCACGACTTCACATCATCAACACGGGTCCCCTCGGTGAGTCCCTGAATTACGAGGAACCGCTTGGCATCGGACTGCTCGACAATGGAGTCAGTGTTTTCGAAATTGGGGAGGTTGATTCTCTAAGGGACCAACGATTCGTATCAGAACTTCTCCTCATGTACATTTGGCAACACGACAGGTACGATGTCGATGAGGACCCTGAAAACTTCAGGCGATTGGTGGTCGTTGAGGAGGCACATAGGTATCTCAGTGAGGAGAGACCGCCAGAACAGAGGGGCGACAGAACCCTCCTAGAGCTTGCCATCGCGGAGGCGAGGAGGTACGGATGGGGGTTCGTCATCATCGACCAGATGCCGATGCTGCTCTCTAGATACGTCTGGGACAACGTGGGGACTGTGATAACCCATAGGCTCTCTAACATTGACAGTTACAGGGTTGTCAGGAGGGCTATCGGGGAGATCCCCATGGGGCAGAACATGGACGACGAGCGGCTGGCTCCGCTGATCTTCAGACTGCCGGAGAATCTGGCGATGTACAGAAAGTATGTGGGAGAGGATTCGATGGAACTGCCAAGCGGGTTCGTCGAAGTCCCCTTTGTGGGTAGGAATGCACCGTCAAGCGAGAATCCGACGTTGTGAGACGGCAGGACGTACTGACCCTGGATTACATACGTCAAATTTTTCCTAGACATCGGCGCCGTTATTAACGAATGCCGCCCACCTCTCAAGCGCACGAAAACTAACCGAAACTGAAGCGAACCTTCTGACATAGAACTTATTCTAAATCTCAACTCAAGGCGGCCCTCGCGTGGCAACCCGGACTTCCCGATGGTTGTAGTCGATTCGAGGTACCTGCCTGGGGAATGGAGGGGCCCCGTAGAGATGAAGATTGGGTGTTATTGCTATGATTGCAGATGTAATTGCTGATGCTTTGACTGATTCACCGATTCTGTTGTGACTGTTCTACGAATGATTCTGACGATTGCGATGAACGATGAAAACAATATGGATGACGCAACACCGCCGAACACACGAAGCGAGTCCGCCTTTTCTGGGATGAGCGACGACGTAAGCGAGCAGAACCGAATTTTGGGAAGGACCACTGAGACAGGACAAGGAGCGAATGAAGAACCAGCCCTAGGATCTCTCGAACTCCAACGAAGATACACAGCACATGCGATTCCATACAATCGTTCATTCATGTTCTACCTTCCAAAGGCGCTAATTCCTAATCACAAGAACAAAGGCGATGTCATTGAACTGTGGGTCTCGCATGGTAAGCGACCGAGAGTCCAGTTCCCACTTTACACGGCGCACGACCCAGCATCGAGAAGGGCAATTGTGAGCCTCTTTCAGATTGCAGCAAAGCAAAAGCATCGAATCCTCATCCACAAGGTTTCCCTGTACAACATTGAGGAATTTGTTCGCGACTTCAACGTGACACAGCCGAAGGGGTTCGAAGATGTGCGGTTCGGTCTAGTTGAATCGAGGCTCGAACTGAAGATTGGAGGGATAGCTCTCCAACTAGAAAATCCATCTTTGAAGGCGTTTCAAGGCGAGGCTGTGCTGAACCTCGGAATCGGCGGGGCTTGTGAGCTAAGACTGAGGAAAGGCGTCCATGGATTCAGAATACAACGAATGCCTCATAGGGAGCCCATTCTATCACTGAGAGCGCGTCCGGACGCCTTAATCATAAGATACCGCATTAGCAAGAAATGGAAACATGAGGCAACGAGAATAGTCGAACTGCCCAGAAATCGACTTGGTACGTCAGATAGGATGCCCTCAAGTCCTGAGATTAGGTTGATTTCCAAACCTATGTCGTTCGAGGGCAGCTATCTAGTAGAGTTGCCGGAGGACCTTGAGAAGGATGCCAGGGATCGGATCAGGACCGCGACCTCATTTGCGGAATATTCTATGCTAAGGGGAGAAATTGGGGAGGCAATCATAGGTAGGATTCTCAGGATGGTGGGCTGCGTTGAGATTGCCAATCATCCACTAAGCAAAAGTATGGGATTCCGGGATTCAGAGAAGAAAGGCCCTGACAGTCTGAGGCTCGTCCCCGGAGGGGGCACGGCTTACTTCGAGAACAAGTGGTGGAAGCAATTCAATATGGCTCTATGGGATGCTCGGCAGATTGTCAAGAAGTACTGCGAACGGTTTCCAGGTCCTGACGGATTCAGAGTGGAGAGTGGCTACGTCGCGGTCCTGGATTGGGATATTGGTGCCACAGTCGCCAGACTGCACGTCGAGAGAGTAGTTTAGGCGAAAACAAAATACGACAGGTGGACAGAATTAGAAAGCCATTATCGCCGTGCATGGGTTCTTTACGCCTCCGCCGGGAATACCTCATCCTGCGTTGGGGTATAATTAATCCACCGGCTGAACAAGTCGCTCTTGCGAGCTTCTTGCGTACACCGGGACCATTTCAACGCGATCTTCTATCGCCCCCCTCCTCCAG
>DASYXJ010000027.1:0-1734 GCA_035935095.1 Nitrososphaerales archaeon
CCCGGATGTCTCACCAACTCTGATGGCGTGAAGTTCCGGGGGGCGGAGAAGAGATTTTTGTCCATGACGGTGGGGATCGTGATGGGAGAGCAAGGTTGCTGGCTGATTTTGTGCTCGCAGCGGGTGCGGAATGGATGCGGCAGGCTTTTTCGCTCAGATTTCGCCGACAGGCCATCCTGGCCTTGCCTGGCTCAGCAAAGCTTGAGAGTTTACTTTAAGTTTGCCGGGCTGGCCGCCCACTCAGCAGCGCAGGGGCATGCGTCGCTGGAGATTAGCGTAGGCCTGCGCGAAAATGCCGGCCGAAGGATGGCCGCTGGCCAGCACCCAGATCTTGCGGGCCGTGATGCGGATCTGCGCGCCCAGCTTCAGCAGCTTGAGCCGGATGGTGTGACATTGGGCCTTGGACATTTCCGTACCCGGTAATGCTAAGCGTCGCAGCGCCTGGATCAGGCCATAGGCGCAGGAAGAGAAATACAGCCGCAGTTGATTGGATCGGAGAAAGTGGGTGGAAGTGCGATCGGCAAACAAGGCCAGTTGCTGCTCCTTGATGCGGTTCTCCATCTCACCCCGCGCGCAGTAGAGATCCTCATACAAGCTGCGGGCGTCACTCTGCTGGGCGCTCAACGAGGTGACCACAAAGCGCGGGTTGGCGCCCTTTTCCAGGTGTTCGGCCTTGGCCACCACGCGCCGTGCCCGCTGCCAGCTCTTCCTGGTCCGGTACTGAAACTGGCCGAAAACGCGCGCGGCTTTTCCGCTTTGCTGGAACTGCTGCTGGGCTTGGTGCAGCTCCGCTCCGATGATTTTCTGCAGACGCTTGTTCTTGGCCAATCCAAACACGTAATCGACTTTCTGTTGTTCGCACCAGCTCATGATCTCATCCCGGCAAAAACCGGAATCAGCCCGCAGTACGATCTGGACCTGCGGCCATTGGCCTCGAATCTGCGCCACGATCCTCTCCACTTCCGCCAGCGCCCCAGCCGAGGCGTCGATGTTAGAAGGGCGCAGCCGGGCACCCAACAGGAATTCCCCGCAGAAGATGTACAGCGGCAGATAACAATACTGCCCGTAATAGCCGTGAAAAAAGCGGCCTTCTTGCTGGCCGTGCAGCGGGTCGTCGGTGGCATCCAGATCCAGCACCAGCGGACTCGGCGCTTGGCTGTGCGCCTGCAGAAACAGATCCACCAGCAGTCGGTCGATCGCTTCTGGGTTCATCACGATCTTCTTGTAACGCGCCTGGTGGTCAGCCTCAGCCGGCGTCAGCTCCAGGCGGTTCAGCGTGCTTTTGCCGGCCCCCGCCTTGCCCTGATCCCGCTTCCGCCGCCGCCCCATCCCCTTCGGATCGGTTTTGCCGGCCAGCAGTGCTACCATCGGGTCCTGCCGCAGTTGATCGTGATCGTTCAGGTCCTCGTAGCCCAGCGCCACTCCATAAACCCGCTGCGCCAGCAACTCCCCTACGCTATGTTCGATCTTCTCCGGCCGCCGGTAATCCCTGAAGCAGGCCGTCAGTTGCCGAATCAACCCGATGCGCTGCTCCACTTCCCGCAGCAGCAACCCGCCTGCCTCGGTCGTGATGTCGCCGCCGTCGAAGCGGGCCACCACCTCTCGTCCAAAATGACGATGAAATCCGAAGCTCGTTTGTGTACACTCTGTAACCATAGGGCTGTGCTCCTTGTTGGCCTGAACATTTACTGGAATAAATGATTTATGCCACAGAAGACAGCCCTTGCCTACTAC
>DASYXJ010000028.1:0-2234 GCA_035935095.1 Nitrososphaerales archaeon
CCAGTGACGGCGGAGTACATGTCGGAGAGAGTGGAGGCTATGATCCTGGCCGTGAAGGTGGAGGCGTTGAACTCGTGGTCGGCGTGAAGGATGAGCAGGACGTCCATCAGTCTTGTGTCGTCCTTACTCGGCACCTCGCCCGTGACCATGTGCAGGAGGTTGGAGGCGTAGCTCAGGTCATCACGGGGGGCGATCAGTTCCAAGTCGTGCTTGTGCCTGTGTATCGCGGCCACCACGGTGCCGATTTTGGCGGCTATGGACATGGCCTTCTCCTCCTGGTTGTACATCGGGTCGTCGAAGACACCCAGGGCGGCTACCCCGACCTTGAGGGCGTCCATGGTGTCGCAGTTGCGCGGGAGTGTTGTCAATATCGAAATCAGGTCGGCGGGGATTGGACGCTTGGAAGTCAGGTCCTCGCTGAAGACGCGGAGCTCGTTGGAGGTCGGGAGATGGCCGTTCCAGAGGAGGAAGGTTGTCTCCTCATAGGTCGAGTGGGCCGCAAGGTCGGCGATGTCGTAGCCCCTGTAGAGGAGCTTCCCCTCGTGGCCATCGATGAAGCAGATTGAACTCTTTCCTGCTACTACATCCTCAAGGCCTTTGGCCTGGGTCGTCAGGCGCTGGATTATCTGGTCCATCGTTTCGCCGTACTTGCCCATCGAGGCTAGCTTTGCCTGAGTTTCCTTTGAAACCTTGACCGTCGTCGACTCGTTTTCTGCCCCCTTGGCCTTGGACATGTAGGAGGTATACTGAATATATTGGGAATATTAGCTTTGCGTGAGACGAGCACTCCTTGTCCGACAGATACAAAGAGGGGCATGCTGAGGGAGCAAAGGGGGCCCTATCAAAACGAAAATTGCGATTGTAGGCACAGGAGTAGCAGGAGCGTACCTGTTGAACCGGCTCCCGCCCGAACACCAAGCGGAGGCCTTCGAGATGAGGACGGAGAAGAACTGGTACACTGTATGTGCCTGGGGGACGAGCGAGCCTTTCATCTCAGATTTGGTGAAGCAGGCGGGGTTCAATTTCGAGGACTACGTCATGCACAGGGGGAAGAACATGATTGTTGAACTCGGTGACGAGGAGCTGAACATCAAGCTGAAGGGACTGGTAACCTACGACAAGCACAGGCTCACCGAGGACATGCTGAAGGGGAAGAAGATGCACTGGGGAGAGCAGGTCAAGGCCGCCCACGGGAACTTCGAAGGGTTCGACATGGTTGTTGATTCGACGGGTATGCAGAGGTCGCTTCTCCCTAAGATCAAAGACGACCTGTTGATACCGTCGTTGGAGTATCAGGTGAAGTCGAAAGAGCTCCCGTATGATGATTTTGTGATAAGACCGTATCCTGGGCTCGCGGGCTACTGGTGGTATTTTCCCCTGGGGGACGGGATGGCACACGTGGGCGCCGGGGACCTGCAAGGGAGATACCGTGGGGAGTTGGACGAGTTCGTGAAGAAGTATCACTGTGAGGTCGTCAGGAGGATCGGAAGGCCCGTCAGGGTGACCCCGCCGAAGTTCGCAGAGCCCTTCTTCGACGGCAAGGTGGTGGGGGTTGGCGAGAGCATTGGCACTGTATACCCGATGCTTGGCGAGGGGATTATCCCGAGCATGCAATGTGTTAACCTGTTCGTCAACCACATCGGCGACAAGGAGGGGTACAGGAAGGCAGTCCTCGAACACTTCGCTATCTACGCCAAGGTGTACGAGTTCATCAAAGCCAAGGTGGAAGACAGGTTCAGCATGATGACGATGTGGCCTACGTTACTCTCTATCTTCTGGTACATGAGGGGAAACACGAGGCGCTACGGGCTCGAGACCAAGATGTCGGACTTCTACAAGATTGCGACGAGGCTGTAGTTGAGCTCAGAAGAAGTAAGAACCCATTCGGCTGTTCACGTGGTCAAGGGAGCCGTCCAGAAAGTCCTTGGCACGAGATGGACTGCGTCGGTGTTTGTGTCGGGGAACCACGCCAGGCTCACGGTTCAGTTCGACAGGAAGCCGACGGATGAGGAGATTGCGAAGGTGGAGCAGGCGGCGAACGAGAAGATAGCGGAAGGGGTGGAGATGCTGGAGTTCGAGATGGAGAAGCAGGAGGCTGAAGGGCACTTCGGTGATTCTATCTACGACCTATACCCTGTGCCGAGCGATGTGACCATATTGAAGATAGTGAGGATACCAGACTGGAATATCAACTGCTGCAACGAGAGGCACGTGGATAACACCCTGCTGATAGG
>DASYXJ010000029.1:0-26300 GCA_035935095.1 Nitrososphaerales archaeon
AAGCATCCTGCCCTGATCGCGAAATGCACGGGCTTCGCAGACATCAGGCTCTCAGTCAACTTCGCAAGGGAGAACAACCTCCTCGTCTCGATCAAGGGAGGCGGCCACAGCATCCCCGGTCTTGGTCTCTGCGACGGCGGCCTGACCATCGACCTGAGCATCCTCAAGGGAGTGAGGGTGGACCCCGAAGGGAAGACAGCGATCGCCGGGGCTGGGGTGACCTGGGGCGAGTATGATCACGAAACTCAGCTCCACGGCCTCGCATCGACCGGTGGGGAGATCTCCACGACAGGAATCTCTGGCCTGACCCTGGGGGGAGGGAACGGGTGGCTAAACGGCATGTTTGGGACTAGCTGTGACAACCTGATTGGGGCCGAAGCCGTCACAGCTGACGGAACCTTCCGCATCGTCAACCAGGACCAAGAGAAGGACCTGTTCTGGGGCCTCAGAGGAGGAGGCGGAAACTTCGGGGTCGTTAGTTCCCTGAAATACAAAATCCACCCCATAGGCAAGGTCATCGGCGGCTTCGTCGGCTGGAATCTCGATATGACAAGGGAGGTCATGGAGTTTCTAGAGGGATTCGTGAGGGACCTGCCGGACGAAGTGGGCAAAATCGGAGTTGAGGTGATAGCCTCGCGGGAAGGAGTGCCGATGGTCATCATCAGGCCCGGGTACTTCGGGCCGCTTGAGGACGGGCAGAAGCTCCTTGCACCGATTCAAAAGCTGGGCAAGCCTAGATATGACAACGTGAGGGCGATGAGCTATGAAGCCTTGCAGAGTTCGAGGGACGAATACTGGCCGTGGGGGAGGCACAACTACTTCAAGTCAGGTTTCGTTGAGGCCCTAACGGGCGACGTCATCGAGACCTTCGTCGCGCACACAAGAAATGTCCCCTCGCAACATTCACAGATAGCGGTGGAGTACTACCACGGCGCCTACTCGCGCGTAAAGCCAGACGAAACCGCGTATCCGCACCGGCTCACAGGATGGAATCTCGCCATAGGCGGCTCATGGCTGGACGCGTCCGAGAGTGAAAGGAACATCAGCTGGGTGCGGGCCTTCTGGGATGACATTGAGCCGTTGATGTCGGGCGGGGTCTACGTCAATTTCATGAGCGCAGGGGAGGACGACAGAGTCAAAGTCGCGTATGGCAAGAACTACGACCGGCTGGTTTCGGTCAAGAACCGCTACGACCCGACGAATCTCTTCAAGGTTAACGAGAACATCAAGCCCAGCGTTTCGTCGAAGAAATGACGAACCGATTCCGACTCCTAGCCTGCGCAAACTGCGCCGCGACTTACCCCACCGACTACCACTCCCGTTGTACGAAGTGCGGAGGTATCCTGGAGGCTCATTACCGGCTGGACGGGAGGTTCCCGACCGACTTTGAAAGGAGAAGCATATGGGACTTCGCTGACTTCCTGCCGCCAGTAAAGGAGGAGAATGTTGTGTCACTCGGGGAAGGGTGGACTCCGCATGTGCCGTCACCAAGCTTTGCGAAGCGGGTAGGCCTGAGACGCATCTGGTGCAAACTAGAAGGATGCAATCCTACGGGCTCTTTCAAGGACAGGACTGCCTCTCTGGGCCTTTCGCTGGTGCGAGAATGGGGAAAGAAAGGAGTCTTCGCCGCATCTGACGGAAACGCCGGGGCAGCAATCTCCGCTTATTCTGCGCGGGCTCAGGTCAAGTGCCTCATCCTCATCTCTGAAGATGCGCCTACGCAGAAGCTCGCGCAGATTATGATATACTCGCCAGCCCTGCTCAGGGTGAGGGGCCTCTATGAATCGGCATCTAGCCTGGAATTAGCCCTCGCGCAGGCCCAAGGCGTGCTTCCGGACTGGCTGAACCTCTTCATCTGGGCGCCATACAACCCATTGCTGGTCGAGCCTTACAAGACGATTGCTTACGAAATCGCTCTGAGCAAGGAGATACCCGACTACATCTTCGTCCCCGTAGCTGGAGGCGAACTTCTATCGGGCCTTTCTAGGGGCTTCGAAGAATTACAAGAGATGGGAGTGCTCGACAGAGTGCCCAAACTCGTAGCTGTCCAAGGGAAGGGGGCCGACCCGACCGTACAAGCAATCGAAAAGGGCCTTGACAAGGTGCTGGAAACGGGTCCTCCAGTCACCGTAGCGGGGGCCATCCGGGTCAACTTTGGGGCCGAGCATTCAATCAAGGCAGTAAGAAAATCGGGGGGATTTGGAATCTCTTTAACCGACGAGCAGATATTGAACGCACAGAAACAAATCGCTCGGGACGAGGGGATCTTCTGCGAAATCTCTTCGGCAGTGGCCCTCGCTGCGATCTCCGAGGCCTTGAGCCTTGGGAAAATCGGGGCCGACGAGACAGCTACAGCCATTTTGACCGGAGCGGGCCTGAAAGACTATCTCTCGACCGATGCCGACTTGTCTCGGGTCCCGATATCAGAGAGCGTCTCGTCACTCTCAATGACGTTGAAGAAAGTCATTGCTGCTGGACGGACCGAAGTCGCTGCCTAGATCACGAGTTCGCCGAGGAACAGTCTAATGATGTCCTTGTCCTTGGAAATCTGGTCAGGCGTCCCTTCGAACGCGCTCTTGCCCTGGACTAGGACAAGCCCTCTGTTGGCGAGACCCAGGGCCTTCCTCGCGTTCTGTTCCACTAGGATTATTGTCACGTTCAACTTCTGGCGGATTTCCATGAGTCTCTGAAACAGCTGCTCTGCCACAATTGGTGCGAGCGCCGCTGTTGGCTCGTCGAGTATCAGGAGCTTTGGCTCGGCTGCAAGGGCTCTTCCAACTGCCAGCATTTGCCGTTCGCCTCCGCTGAGCAGACCTGCCCGCTGTCCGGATCTTGACTTGAGAATCGGAAAGAGCTTGACCACGAGCTCGCGCATCTTCCTCTTCTGTCCCTCGTCACGGACGGTAACCCCGCCGAGTTCGAGGTTCTCGCTAACCGAGAGGTCAGGAAACACGTTCCCAAGCTGAGGAACGTATCCAAGTTTCAACTTCGCGATCTTCTCCGGTTTCCAGTTGGTGATATTCGTCCCTTCGAAAGTGATGGTCCCTTCGAAGATGTTGGTGAGGCCGAGTATCGACTTTACCAAAGTGCTCTTCCCTGAACCGTTTGGCCCTACTATCGCGACGAAGTCACCCGCGTCCACCTTGAATGATACGTCCTGAATGATCGCGAGCTTCCCGTATCCAGACACCAGATTCTTGATTTCGAGCATCGCTGTCTTCCCTGTTCCTAGATGCCCAGGTAGGCCTCGGCCAGTCGTTTGTCTTTGACTATCGCTTCGGGCTTGTCTTCCATAATGATTCTCCCCTGATGCATGACAAAGACAGTGTCCACGTGCTTGAACAGGACCTCGAGGCGGTGTTCTATGATGAAGAATGTCGTCCCTCTTTCCTGCCTTTCATTCGTTATGCTCTGGAAGATGTCTTGAGCAAGTCTCGGGGCGACTCCCGCCGTCGGTTCATCTAACAAGAGCATCTTGGGGTCCTCCATCAGGGCGTTGGACAACTGGGCGAGTTTCATCTGTCCCCCAGAAATCTCGCTGGTCAGCTTCCCGTAGAGCTTCTCGATCTCCAGTCGCGTCATCTGTCCCTTGGCCTTCTTCGCCAGCTCAAGTTCTTGGCCCTCCCACCTCCGGCGAAGAGGGGCGACGAACGGCCGCTCACCTTTCTGACCCCGCGGGGCGACCATGGTGTTCTCCAGTACCGTCATTCCAGGGAACAGCCGCGGAGTCTGGAAGGTACGCCCCATGCCCAATTCGGATCTCTTGTGGGGTGGGAGCCCATCAATCTGTTTCCCGTCAAACACAATCGAGCCCCCGGGATTCTTCTTCTCCGCCCCGGAGATCAGGTTGAAGAGGGTAGATTTGCCGCTTCCATTCGGCCCAATCAGACCTGTTATGCTCCCCTTCTTCACCGATAGCGACACCCCTTCAACAGCCTTGACGCCGCCGAAAAATTTTGATATGTCCTCCACACGAAGAATCGACTCGTCGGTCAACTCGTGGCCTCTCCTCCTGTTTGCGGCGCTTCGGCTGACGGGCTGGACGGCTTGGCGTTCTTCTTCCCGAAATCGAAAAGGGTGTATGCCTTTGTCTTTACGCGGGTCTCTGGGAGTAACCCCTTCCGTCTGAACACCAGCAAAAGGAGCAGTATGACAGCTTCGATCATGTACCGTCCGTAGACAATCAGGTTAGAGTTGAGGGTTGGCAGGTACGATTGCAGCGCTATCCCAGAAACCAGCGAGCCTCTGTCGAGCATTGTGATGACAAAGGCCCCAAGAAGCAGGCCACGATTGTTCGCGTAGCCCCCAAGTATCATCATCACCCATATACCAAAGGTCAGTGCAGGAATGTAGTCTTCTGGGGTCGCGACGCCGATGTAGTAGACGTAGAGCGCGCCGGCGAGACCTGCCATGATGGAGCCCAGCACCATGATTTGCTTTCGTACCCTGCTCACGTCCTTCCCGAGCGACTCGGCTGCGACCTTGTCGTCCCTGACTGATTTGAGTAGCCTCCCGTACGGCGAGTTGCAGATCTTCTGAGCGAACACGAAGCATCCAATCGCCAACGCCACAATCACGGCCGCGTACACACCCGTGGGGACCTCCGCTTGCAGTGGACCGACCGGTAGGTAGTTGCTCATCCAGTAGAAAGGCGTGGTAATTCCCGCGAGTCCGTTGAAGCCGCACCCGATTTCCGGGGTGTTCGTCACGACAATCCTGAACGTCTCCCCACCGACGAGCAGTATCATGGAAAGAAACCATTCTTCCTTGACCCTCAAAGCTGGGTATGACGCAACAAGTCCCATTATCCCTCCAGCCAACATGGCAAAGCCGAGAGCAATCACCCAGACTGAAACACTGATTGAGGGATTGGCGAGAGCTATGCTCTCCCGGGAGAGCAGAGACGAGATATCGCAAATGTTACCGACTGCCGCTCCCGAAAAAAATGGAAGAAGATCGGCCGCCACGGTCGCCCCGACGACTCCGCCCAGGCCGAAGAAGAGGACCTGCCCGAAGTTCGGCTGACCCCCGAAGCCGTACTCAAGGTTCAGACTGATTCCGAGTATCGCGTAGATGCCGTAAAACGAAGCGAACGAAATTGCGAAACCGAAGAAGTCGAATCTTGGAGCTGTAAGATAAAGCACTCCCAACACTGAAGCAATAGCTAATGTGCCAATTCCCGCGATGAATCGTCGTCGTGAAGGCGACAATCTTAATTTCTCTTTCATTCATTTTATCTCCTGATCGGTAGAAGCTGTTTCATGACCAGAGTTCCTTCTCGCAAACTTTCTGATCATCGACAATCCCGTCGAGCTCGGAGCCAGCCCCGTCGGCTTCAAGAGGAGGATGACGATTATCAGGGCAAACGGGAGTAAAGGCTGGTATCCGAACGAGACGCCGAAGTAGTAGTGCAGGAAGTCCATGAGAGTGGCTTGGGAAAAACCCACAATGTAGCCGCCTATGATTGTCCCAGTGAAGCTGGTCAGACCGGCAATTATTACGACCGCGAAGATGTCTAGCAATGTGTTGAAGCCCAGGGCCGGAGTTACCGTGGTGTAGATCCCGAACACCATCCCTCCGATACCTCCGAGGCCCGCGGCGATGATCCACATGACGTCTACTACTCGTTGGACGTTGATCCCAGACACCCTCGCCAGGTCGAAGTTGCTCGCGATAGCCCGCATCGACTTTCCCATCCTTGTTTTCCTCAGGAAGAGTTCGAGAAGAACTGACATTACGATGGCGAGCACGATTGCGAGAGCGTAGACGTTGGTCAGCTCCGTGTCGTAAAGAGTCACGAGGGAGTAGACCTTGATACTCTGAGTCGCGTTCAGCAGTCCAGCAACTGAGGCCCACGAGAAAACACTGTACCTGATGAACTGGGCGACCGCGAAGGAAGCAAGAACAAGAATGTAGATTGAGACTTTTCTGTCCATCAGCGGCTTGAACGCTATGTGATGAATCGCGAGACCGAGGGCGGCGCAGACTAGAAACGCAGCAACTCCGATAACAAGAAGATTATCGGGATACACGGCCGAGACAACGACGCCCACGTAGCCACCAATGGTCAGGAATTCAGCGTGGGCAAAGTTCGGCAGCTTCACTACGGCGAGCGTCAGCGTGAGGCCCAGCGAAACGACGACGTAGATGCTTCCTTGGAAGAGCGAGAGCAGGATAGATCCGGGTAACCACTCAAGCAATTGTGGGCTGCAACCGGGACAAGTGGTTCGAGCCTATTCAAGGTTTAAAAGTCGATTCCAGGGTTGAATCGCCCGATGAATATTTCTCAGAATCACAAAGCCATTTCTTCAGCAATTGCAACTGTATTGCTCATAGTCGGCCTGGCGGTAGGAGCTGGCGCAGGATACTTCTACGTGTCGTCGACTGCTTCGGGCACAACAAAAACGGTCACTAATACAGTGGGAGGCACAACAGTCACGACCTCTGTGACAGGTGCGGCGGGACCAGTGACTTACACGATAGGCACAGTCCTCCCCACGACCCAAACCTATGGGTCCTACGGCGTGTCATTCCAGAATTCTGTCAATTTGGCGGTGAAACAGATGAACGCAAACCTTACCGCCGTCGGAAGCAACATTCAGTTCAAGGTGGTTTCTGCAGACGACGCTGGCACCGCATCGGGCGCTCTTAGTGCTCTTCAATCCGAATTCCAAACCTCGGGCATTCAAGTGGAAATTGGTCCCTTGACCACCGGTGAAGTTCTAGGACTCGTACAATATGCTAGCCAAAACCACATAGTGATACTACCTGGGGCATCTACGGGAACGGCGGCTTCGGGCGTTTCACCCTACCTCTTCAGACCAGGACAGCCTGGCGACCAGTTTGAGGCCACGGTAGTCGCGCAGTCAATCATACAGACCGGGGGGAAGAACGTTGTGTATCTCTACAGAGATGATACCTCTGAAACTGGAACCTTCAACAGAGCGAGCACGATCATGAAGGCAGCCGGACTGCAGGTTCAGGGCATCGCGTTGCCCGCTAACCAAGCAGACTACTCCGCTCAGGTCCAGACGGCCAGCGCGGACTTATCCACTTACCTCTCGGCTGGTGGCACCCTTAGCAACACTGTAGTGGCGCTCGGAGACGGAGGCACGGAGGCTCAAAACGTCTTCCAACACGCAGCGACCGATCCGAACCTAGGCAAAGTTCGTTGGTACGGCATCGAGTCTCTTGCAGATCCTACTCTCTTGAAATCGTCGGTGGGCGCATTCATGTCGCAGGTGAGTCTCACCATCGCAGCGCCCCAAGTGTTGAACAGCCCTCAATTCCAATACTTCAACACGACCTACTCCAAGGAGTACGGAAAGGCGCCGTTACCATACTCGAACTACTTCTATGACAACGCCTGGATCGCCATGCTGTCCATACTCGCCGCAGGTAGCAACGACGGAACAAAGATAGTCCAAGTGGTGCCTTTGGTTGCTGAACACTTCTTCGGCTCGTCTTCGACGGGAATCTGGTTGGTCAACCACGACCAAAACATAGCATTCTACGACGTGCTCAAGTGCGAGGTCGTATCGGGAGCGAACACCTTCGTCAAGATCGGCAGCTACAACGGCGGAACGAACCAACTAACACTAACCTAAACCACAAACCCAATCGGTGGGAGTAGATCCCACCCTTCTCATTTCTACTTCGTCAGCCGGGGTTCTCCATCTCGAGAGTCTGGAGCTCACCTTCTAATAGCGGGGTTGAGACAATTATCCAGGTTTGAAGAAGTCAGCCTCCGTCGCGATCATCGGAGGGGGCATAATTGGGGCCAGCATAGGATACAACCTGGCGATGAACGGGCTCACAGATGTGGTCATTCTAGACAAGTCGAAGGCTGGCGCTGGCAGCACTTCTGCCTCTTTGGGTGGCTTTCGTCATCAGTTCTCTTCTGAACTGAGTATCCGACTAAGCCAACGAAGCACCAGAATCATTGAAAGATTTGAGGACCTGACTGGGTACGATCCGATAGTTAGCCGTGACGGGTACGTGTTCATCGCCTCGACTGAAGCCTCGTTCGCTCAACTGAAGAAGAACCGGGACTTGCAGAGAGAGCTAGGCGTCCCTATCCAACTCCTTTCCCGCGAGGAGTTGCAGGAAGGCTACCCTTTCTACAGGTTCGAAGAGATTCTCGGCGGCACTTTCTGCCAAGAAGACGGACACGCTTCGACCATGGCGGTCTTCCAGGGATACATGTCAAGGGCCAAGCAGCTCGGCGTCGAACTTTACGAGAACACCGAGGTCTCAGGAGTGGAGCACGGAACTGACGGTTTCCATCTGAAAACGCCGAGTGGGTCGCTCGTCGCGGGCTCAGTGATAATAGCAGCTGGGGCCTACTCGGGCCTCGTCGGAAACCTTGTCCCGGTTAAGATTCCAATCAAGCCATATCCTCGTAAGATACTTGTCACCAACAGCTTCACAGATGGGATACCTCCCCGGATTCCGTTGATAATCGACGTCGATTCTACCTTCGCCTTCGGCAGGGAGGGAAGGGGGCTGATCTTCGCGAACAACAGGGAGATGGCTTCGAGTTTCGAGCTTGTGTTTCCTTCTGACTACGACGATAACGTCATCAAGACCGCCGTTCGAAGGGTGCCAGCAACCAAGCATTCCTCTCTGTCCTACGCGAATTCAGGCCTCTATGAATTGACGCCGGATTCGAACCCGATAGTTTGTGAAATGCCTAATGTCAGGGGACTCTATTGTTGTTCAGGGTTCGCGGGTCACGGGTTCATGCACGCTCCTGCAATCGGCGAGCTGATGGCGGAGCTCATCACGAAGGGGAAGACCTCCCTCGACATCTCGAGCTACAGCATAGATCGATTCGAAAAAGGATCGACTGAAAAAGAAGGACTCATCATCTAGCTTCCGGCTTCACTAGGCAGTGACGGCATCGGCTTCTATCTCGACGAGTATTCTCAGGTCTAGGAAGCCAGCGGTAACCATCGTAGAAGCAGGTAGGACTGAACCGAATGCCTCCTGGTGGGCCTTGGCTACGTCGTGCCAATCGACGTCCGCCCTGACGAACACGCGGGTCCTTACGACGTCGGAAAGCGAAGCTCCAAGTTTCGAAAGGGCCAAGCTTACGTTCTGAATCGCTTTCCTGGTCTGGGAGTAGGCGTCAGATTCAGAATTGGCGCTTGCCTCGTAGTCCACGCCCGTTGTCCCCGAGACGAAAATTTGGTTTCCGAACTTGACGGCCCTCGAATATCCGACTATGCCTTCGAACTTTACTCCCGAGGAGTAGTTTTTCCGACTTGTCACATGCGGCACCTACTCACCTTTCAGGCTCGGGATAATTTCCTTCCCAATTATGCTGATTGATTCCTTTGGATTAGGGCCAAGTGGGGCCCCGATTAGAACTTGGTTAACGCCCGCCTTTTCCAACTTTTCCAGCTGCGACAGACAATCGTCCGGAGATCCGATCACTGCCAAGCGCAGCATTTCTGGCGTGACAAGTTTGATTGCTTCGTGAAGGCCCTTCTGTTTGAAGGTGTTGTGGACCTCCGCGAAGTCTTCGTGAGAAAGACCCACCTGAGCAAGGCCCTTCGGGCCAAGCAACGGACCGAAGTAGGCTACAAGCTCCTTCAGCGGGTCTATGACTGCGGATTCCTTGTCCTTGGCTATGGACATCCAGATGCAGCCAGCGACATCGACGTCTACCGGATTCTTCCCTGCTTTCACAGCTCCGTCTGATATCTTCTGCACGGCATAGTCGGCGAACTCCGGAGGGTAGAGGATTGGGAGGGCCCCGTCGCCTGCAGCCCCAGAATACTCTAGCATCTTATCGCCCTGGCCTCCGATATACACCGGGATTCGGTCTCTGATCGGTTTGAAGCGCATATAGCACTGTTCAGACCAGTTGAATTCTCCCCCTGTGTACTTCGTCACTCTCCCAGAGAGGAGAGATCGAATCAGGTCGACAGCTTCTTTTGTTCTGGTCAATGGTTTCCGCGCCTCGATTCCAAGCCACTCCATGTATTCAAGACTGCCCGCGCTTATGCCACAGACGGCCCTTCCACCGGTCAACTCATCGAGCGACGCAAGGTACATCGCAAGCTCGGCTGGGTTCGTGGTGTACGGATTGAGGATTGTGTTGCCCAGGATCATCTTTTGGGTATGGTTTGCGATTGACGTCAGTGTCACGAATGAGCTGCGCATGAACACGTCGTGGGAGACCCAACAGTAGTCGAAACCATTCTTCTCCGCGAGGACCGCCAGTTCCACCATGTTCTGCGTCGTTCCAAACCAATCTGCAAGTCGGAGTCCAAACTTCATTCTGGCCCAATGTGCCCGACGCGTTCTATAAGTATTGAAGACTCCCTCATAACGGTCAGAGCCTCGTGGAGTCTACATCGATCATGCCTGATATTCCATTTTGGCTTAATCCTATCTGTTAGCCATCGCGAATAGAGCCGAATTCGAATTATTCCTTAATAGCCCGAGTTTTGCGAGGACAAACCTGCGAATGCCAGCCCAGCGGCCAAAGAGGAGAAGAGATGTCTTGGCATCCCAAGTCCTGGATCTCGCCAGGGCCTACGATGAAATGGAGAAGACTGGCGAACCGTTCGGTACCCTCACCATAGTCGAAATGGGTCGGAAACTGGAATCACTGGGCAGAGATATCATCTTCTGCGCGGAGAGCATAATCTCAACGCAGGTGCCGCAAGTAGTCCTGGATGAAACTGGAAGGACTTTCCGGGAGGCGAGCACCGGCTCCGAGGCGCCATTCCTCGGACTGCCTGAACTGAGACAGGCCATCGCCGGACGGTTCAAGAGACTTTACGGGCGAGAAGTCGACTGGAACACAGAGATCATCGTTACCTCGGGGAGCATGCAATCCGAATACTACCTCATGTCCGCGCTTCTGAACCCGGGCGACGAGGTCATCGTTCCTACGCCCACGTTCTTCTTCGACATTCCCGTCAAGCTTGCCAGGGGCAAACCTGTTTACCTCAAGCTGGACCCTGAGAAGAACTACTTCCACGATGCTCGACGGTTCAGAGAATTGGTAACGCCCAAGACCAAGCTCATTACTCTCTGCAATCCTCACAACCCCACCGGGAGGGTCTTGACCGAGGAAGAACTTTCGGGGATAGCACAGCTTGCGATTGACCGCGACCTGTATATTATGCACGACCAGGTGTATGAAAGAATGGTCTACGGTGGGAAGCCCTATGTGCCGATGGCGAAATTCAAAGAGGTTCAGGACCGCCTGGTATCGATAACATCATTTTCGAAATTGTTCAACATGATGAACTATAGGCTCGGATACGCGATAGGCCCGGCCAACATAATCCACGGAATGGAGATGATCCAGGCATTCTCGAGCATGGGAATTCCGGTCCTACTTCAGAGGGGGGCGATTCCCGCCTTGAACAAGGGGTTCGAGGACAGGCACATAACTGAAACCATGGCGCGGCTGCAGAAGGCGAGGGATTATGCGGTGCGGAAGCTGAATTCGGTAGAGGGAATGCGGGTTTCAAGCATCGAAGGGACGAACTTGCTGCTCCCCGAGGTCTCTCTTTTCGGCATGACTTCGATGGCCTTCTGCAAGTATCTACTCGACGAAGCAGGAGTCGCTTGCGCGCCAGGCATAGCGTACCACGCGGAAGGGCACATTAGAATCTCTCTTGGATCAGACAGAATAGAGGAGGCAATCGACCGGATCACCACGGCGGTCAGCAAGCTTCCGAGGAAAGTCCCGAAGAGGGTCATCGCACGTGCCCCAAGTCCTAAAGCATGAGGGCTTGGCAAAAATCTGATGGCTCAAAGCACTTTGGTTAACCTTCGTCTTCCTCCCGGTTGAATTCGTGTATGTCCGCACTTTCCCCTACGTTGGGGAATCTTGGTCATGCTTGGAACCTCACTGTTCTAACTCGGCTATGCGATGGAAGGTCCCTACGAAACGGAATCTCCACTCCAGAATACTTCACAACGAGAGGACAGGAGCTAATCCGATGTAGACTGGAGGAAAACCACGGTCTGCACCCTTTTTGGCATGATCCCAAGGGTTGTCTTCTCATGAAGCTGGTGACTTTCGTGGAGCCGCGCCACAGTCAGGAAAGAATCGGGATTCTGGAGACGGGGCAAGGCTAAGCTACGGCGATTGCCTCTTCTGATTACAGGCTCTCACGGCACCAAGACGGCTCTCCCTGGGATTGCCCCTTTGCGCAAATCTGACAAGGTATCCTCCACCTTGTCAAGACCCCGCTTCTCGACCCGAACCTTGAGTCCTCTTTTCACAAAGATCTTGACTAGTTCCACGAGTTCGTTGTAGGTCCCCACAAGGTTCCCCTGAATCCTAACCTGAGAAGCGACCAATTGCATGGTAGGGAGAAAAAGATCTCCCCCGTACCCGACCACAGAGTAGAGCCCTCCGCGCGCCAGGACTTCGAGCGCGAGCTTTGCAGTTGAGGTCTCACCAACCAAGTCCATCACGACCTCGGCCCCTCGCCCCTCAGTCAGGCTGAGGAGCTCCTTGGAGAGCGAATCCTGGTCGTCTGCAGAGACGACTGAGTGGTCGGCCCCCATCTCCTCTGCAATCCTCACTCTGCTCTCCGCAACATCGACGGCAATGATCTCGGCTGGAGTCATTAACCTGAGGAGCTGGATGGCCGTCTGTCCGACGCCCCCTACACCGATTACCACGACCCTCCCTGAAGTCTTGAGCTCATGGACTACTCCCCTGACGCAGTGATAAGCGGTGAGCCCGGCGTCCGCCATCGGCGCTAGTGTGACCAGGTCTTCTCCCTTGGGGACGGGCACCACGCACCTGGCGTTCACCTTGATGTACTCGGCGAACCCGCCGTCGGTGCCATCCAGCCCGTAGAACTTTCCTCGCTCGCATGACATGTCCTTCCCCTCCCGGCAGGCTGTGCACAGACCGCAGGTAGACTGTGGGTAGACGATGACCGGGTCGCCTTTCCTCAGGTGCCCGGGCTCCTGACTTGGCTCCTCCACCCATCCGACGTTCTCGTGTCCCAGGGTGAAGGGGACCCGCGATATCATGCGGTCGAAGAGGCCATCGAGTATGTGGAGGTCTGTATTGCAGACGCCGGCACCTGCCACCTTCAACAGCACCTCTCGGTCCGAATCCACCTTGGGTTGCGAGACCTCATCGAGCCTCGCCCCTGCCTTTGACCCATGGAACCTGAAGGCTTTCATCTTTTTGCGACCCTAGGCACGGAGGTAAACGCACCGCTCGGAGAGTAAATAGCTGGCCACCCTATCCGCCAGTGCGTAGATAGTCAAAGAGGGGTTCACGTCGATTATCTTGGGTATCAGGCTCCCATCCGAGACGAAGAGCCGTGCAACGTCGTGGAGTTCTCCCCTCGAATCTACGGCCGAGGCCCGCCTGTCCTCTCCCATCCTGCAGCTCCCTTGGACGTGGTGCGATAGGAGTATCGTGTCGTAGGTCTCCCTCGCCCCGGCCGCCACCATTCCCTCCCGGGCCAGCGCCCTCGCTTTCTCCAGCTTGTTCAGGTCTGAATCGGTCACCGGCTTGAAAAGCCTCGCAGGCGGGGCGTCTTCTCCCTGCTCCATGACCACGGCTCCGTCGTTCGAGTCATGTATGTTGATGAAGATCCCGGCCATCCTCTTGTATTCCTTCATTGTCCCTGTAAGCTTCCTGCCTAACATTGCCGCTCCCTCCTCGTCGACCAGCACCTCGGCCAGACCAAGGGGCCCCTCCATCACCTCCGATGCCTCGAGCAGGTACCCGCCGTTCTCTTCGAGGGCAAAGCGGGGCAGATGAGCGGACAGCGGATGCATCTCCCAGTTGTTCAGGACTTCGTCGAACCTCCCGAGGACCAGGGTTGCCGTGTTCGCGGCCAAGTTCCTTCCTATCTGTTTGGAGCTTTCCGTGTAGCCGACCGTCTCTGGGATTCTTGACCGCATCAGCACCTGAGGTGTCTCCAGGGCCCCTGCGGCGAGGACTACAACCTTCCCCGTCGCCGATTTCACATTACCTCCGGCGTCTCTGAACTTCACACCGTACGCTTCGACCTTCCTCCCATTGGTTTCCGACTTGCGGACTAGCACCTGTGTAACGAAGGAGTTCGGGAAGAGTTCCGCGCCCTCGTACAGTGCAGGGATGACATAGGCGAGGAGGGACCCTCTTTTGGCTCCGGTCGGGCATCCAAAGAGGCACCCTGAATGGTCGCAGTCGAGGGTGATGAAAGCGTCAACCGGCTCCAGCGGCAGTCCGAGCTTCGTGAACCCCTTCTGCAGTGTCTGGACCCCTAGGTCCCAATCTGTGTACTTCCTTACGCTCGTTTCCCGCTCCACCTTTTCGTAGCTCGGCTCCAGGTCGGACATAGAAAGAGGGAGCCCCACTTCGTTGACTACCCCGGTTGTCTTGTTCCACGACTCGATGTTTTCCGCGAAGGCCCTGTACGCGACCGCTGTGAAAATGGTCGTGGAACCACCCACGCACCGGCCCATCCCGAGCGCCACTTCGCTCCTGAGCCTTCCATTGGATATTGCGAAGTTCTCCGTGAATCTCGGTTCCCACCACATGTTCCGGTAGGCCTGCAACTCGAATCTTGTGAACTCGTTTGTGTTGTAGAACCCCCCAGCCTCGAATATCGCAACCTTCACGCCTGCCCTTGCGAGCCTGAAGGCCATCTCTCCCCCACCGGCTCCCGACCCCACCACGACCGCGTCATAGTCGTACAAGATGCTATCCTCCACCCTCCATCGAACGATAGACCTCGAGGAAGGACCAGTCCTTTTTGATCCCATCAATCCTCTTTCCCTTGAAGTCGAGGATTTCCCACGCAGTCTTCCCCGCATACGAGGGATCTCTGTAATCGGCGTAATACCCCTCTAGACAAATCGCGCGCACCGCGAAGACACCCGCCATCGTTGCGGGGTCCAGCAGAAGTGACCGCAGAAGCGAGTCCCTCGCCTTTGGCGCCAGCGCGACGAATGGCCTTCCGAACTTCTCGTCAGATTCTTCGTCTACTTGCCTCAGAACCGACCTGAACATCTGTCTTGCTGGCTCGGGGAGGTCCAGCATGCGCGAGTCGAAGTAGTTGTGGGCCCCGACCTCGCGCCCCCCTGGTTCGAAAGCGGGGTCTTCCCCCGAAGGTACGATTATCTCTACCAGTGCCTCGACGAGCAAGTGTTCCTGGGGCGATAGAAAGAATGGCGGGCCCCTCTTGCGGATGACCTTCATAGTCATCTGGGTTGCCTGACCACGGCCCCCATCTAGGACGCGGCACCCGCAAGGAAAAGACGTGCGAGTTCCGTCTGCACCCTAACATCCCCTGGATGTACGTCTGTGTAGTCCGCCCTAGCCTCGGCCCCGGAAAGAAATACGAAATCGCCGGTGACAGCACCTTTTCCCAAAGGCATAGGTCTTCCTCCATGCCTGACCGGTCCGAGTCCCCACTTGGCCCTCTTCATTGAAATTACAACACCACGCTGACCTTTCTTTTGAGGCCCTTCCTGAGGATTTGAACCTTGGGTTTTTACCTAGTACGTTGGCATTGGCGCGGCTAGGACTACGGCCAGTGCTGATGCACTTGGTTAGTCCAGCTGAACGGATATATGATGTAGTTTGTCGTTGCTACATTGGTGGGCTCAAGAATCTGGAGAGCCTGAATGGTGGTTCCGCCGACCACCAGGTTCTGCCACTGCATCATCAGCATGTACTTGCCTGACTGGATCCATTGACCTCCTGGTGTGAAATTCATCTCGCCCATAGTAGTCTCGAAGGTGGTAGTCCTCAGCGCTTGTCTTATCGCGGCATGATCAAGAGTCCCCGCTTTCGCAATCGCGTCGGCAGCTACAAGCACTTCTGAGAAATACACACCCTCCAACGTTGGAGGATGGTGGAAGGCTGCCTCATAGTTTGCGACGATCGCTGAGTTGTTGATTGTGTGTCCCAAGAGATTTCCAGTGTATGGCACCGCCGGCTGCCAAGGAAACGCTGACATCACTCCCACGGTAAGGTTCCCTGCTCCTCCCAGCGCCGGGATTGCGAAAGGCGCAACGGCGGTCCCTCTCGTCAGGAGCCAGGCCTTTGGAGTGTAGTTGAGCTGGTGAGCTGTCTGGACCATCAGGACCGCGTCCGGAGGAAGGGGCAAGCCGTAGACCGCCTCTGCCCCCGCGCTCTTCGCAGAGGTGATGAAACTGGACATCTCAGAGGCGCTCACCGGGGTGAACGTCAGGTCGGAGCAGCTGCAGACAGTATATCCCAAAGACTTCGCGTAGGCCTCGCCCGCCAGGTTGTTCGCCTGCGCTGCCGGGTCGCCCTCCCCGAAGAAGGCAATAGTTACGTTGTGAGAGGATGTTGACGGATCGACCGAGCGGAACCAATTGAGGAATATGTGGGCTTCGTTCGTCTCGTTGTGGAACGGTGAGAAAATCCAAGAATTCGAACAATCAGAGCAAGTCTTTACCCCCGCGTTGTACACTGGCCCTATGTACGGTATCTGGTTTCGAGAGGCGAACTGCTGTGCTGTTCCATCCTGGACTCCGCCCAGCTCCCCCAATACGATTGCCGAATTGTACTGTGTGACCAGAGTCTGCAGATTGGTCTGGGCTATGCTCGGGTCCGTCTTGTCGTCAAGTACGACTAATTTGACGAACGCGTGCGAGCCGTTGGTGAGGGGAATCCCCCCGAAACCGTTGATCATGTCAATCGCGGATGACAGGGTCCAATTCTGCTCCTGCCCGAAGGCCTGCAGCTGTCCCGTCATCGATAGCGTTGCGCCGAAGACAATGTTGATGGGTTTCGCCTGAGATGTGGTCGTGGACGAAGTTGTTGGGGGAGTCGTGCTAGGTGCGTACAAGAAGAAGTACCCAGCAACGGCTGCGATTGCCACTACAATTATGATAACAACGGCAGCCGTCGTGCTTGTGATTGACCGGCGCGACCGGGGGCGAATCACGACTAGACGTATTCCAGACCAACCATTCTTATTTAAGCTATCTTCGTGCTTTCATGGTTGGAGTTGGAGACTCCCTGCTCCGACGGGTAGTTACCCGGTGTCTAACCGCCGCGCCTCCTGCTCAGAAGTCTCCTCATGGACGGAAGAATGCCCCTGGGAACGAACACTGCCACAACTATTATCATCAGCGAAAGCACCAAAGTGTCCAATGTGCTTCCGGGGAAGTCGCTTGTTAGCCAGTAAGTGATCAGACTAAAAATTATGGCGCCGACGATGGGTCCCTCGAAAGTAGCGAGCCCGCCGATTATGACCATGAAGATGGGAAAGAGTGAGAAATTCAGATCCAGAAATAGAGTTGTGTTCACCGTCCCAATGATTTGCAGATAGTAGGCGCCTGCCGTCGACGCCACAAACCCGCTAATCACCAGAGCTATCATCTTGTAGTAAAGCACGTTGATCCCAATACTCCCCGACCCTATCTCATCGTCGCCAATGGCCCTCAGCGCGATCCCGACTCTTGAGCGCACCAGGAAGTAAACGCCAAATATGGTCAAGCCCGCCATGGCGAACCCCAAGTAGTACAAGGCAACTGATCCGGAAATGGCGCTCTCCGGAACGCCGAAGTCCGTCCTATTGGTTGAGAATTCTACGATGGGCTTGACGATGAGCGGGATTACCAGCGTCGCCATCGCAAAGTAGAAGCTCTTCAGCCTAAACGTCGGCGTGAGCGCAAGCCCCGCTAACGAACCTGCGATCCCGGCCAGAACGACCGCGACGATGAAAGGGAGACCAGTCGCGAGGGCTAGGCTTGCGACAACTCCGCCCAGCGCAAAGAATGCCACTAGCCCAAGGTTCAACAGCCCCGCGTACCCCCCTGCCAGATTCCAACTCTCGGCGAGAATTATCCAGACGAAGTAGATGGTGTACAGGTTCAGAGAGTTCAAACTTCGTGACGGCAAGGTAATTGGATACACTCCTGCGACAAGCAGCCCTGCGAGAATGACCAGAAGTGACAAAGGATACCTTCGAAGTTTGATTGCGTACTTGGATGACGACGCAAGGGACTGTGGTCCCATAGCCCTTCTTCTCGACCTGCGTGGGGCCGCCATCCTAGCGGGTAGCCCCCCTTCCGAATAGCCCCGTGGGCCTGACCATGAGCACGATGATGAAGATCAGGAAAGTAATCAGGCCTCCCAGGTCAGCGTGGAGCCCGTACTGGCTGGGAAGCTCGAGCACCAACAGTGAGGATATGTTCATGACGAGGCCGACAAAGAAACCACCGGCCAAGGTTCCGATTATGCTTCCGACTCCTCCCAGTATGATTACTTCTAGGATAATTGGGAGGAGCACGACGTCTCCCGAGTCGGGTGTCACCGAAGTTGTAAAAGCGAAGAGACCTCCGGCGAGACCTGTCGTCGCAGAACCAATTACGAACGAAAGCAGTCTCGTCCTCCTGGTATCGATTCCAGAGAATTCGGCAGCCTCCCAGTCTTGGGAAGTTGCTCTGATGGCCCTCCCATAGTAAGTCCTGGACAGGAAGATCTGAAGAGCGGGGACTACGACGATTGCGATCAGGAAAGCTATGACGTTCGCTTCGTTGAGAAAGATGGACCCCAACTGCCAGGAAGAGCTCGAATAGATCTGGTTCTGAGCCTCGGCCCCAATCCCCCTGGAGGGGTCAATTGCCGGGATCGGCCCCAGGCCGTTTGAGACGGCGTATTCAATCAGAATCGAAAGTCCGAAAGTTGCCAGCAGGGGCGCTTCGAAACCCTTGTTTTCTATCTTGTAAATCACTGCATAGTACGCGGCCGCTCCAAAACCCGCCATGATTGGTACGTCCAGGACTAGGGAGAGAAGTGGGTCGATATGGAGTAGCGGCGTCAAGATAATAGAGAATTGGATTGTTATGAAAGCCGCGAGAATGACGAAGGATCCATGGGCGACGTTGAGGATCTTCTGCACCCCAAAAATCAGGGACAGGCCCACCGCTGCAAGCGCGAAGAATCCACCCTGGAGCAACCCGGTCACAATTGATTGCAGGAGGTCGGATGCCCCGAAGGCCATGTTGTCCGCCTACAACCCCAGATATGCGACTCTGACGTCGGGGTCATTGATAAGGTCGGCACTCCTCCCCGTTTTTGTGATGCTCCCGTTCTCCAGAACATAGCACCGCTGGGAAATTTCGAGGGCGCGCTCGTAGTTTTGTTCCGCGAGAACGATTCCCACACCCTTTTGATTGATCTCCATTATTGCTGCCAAGACCTTCTCATAGGCGAGTGGCGAGAGCCCAAATGATGGTTCGTCCAAGAGCAACAGCTTGGGCCTTGCCATCAAGGCCCTCCCGATGGCAACCATCTGTTGCTCCCCTCCCGACATCGTGCCCGCCATTTGTGATTGCCTTTGATCTAGGACTGGGAAGTGGGCGAAGACGGACTGCATCCTCTGATCAAGGTCGAAGCATTTCCTTGGGGCACTCAATCTCAGGTTCTCTCGCACAGTCATGTTCGGAAAGAGTCTCCTCCCCTCTGGGACGTAAGCTATGCCCATCGACACGACTTCGTGGGGGCGAAACCCGTCGATGTATTTGCCATCGAACTGAATTCTACCACCATTCGTCCTGACCAGGCCCATCACCGCCTTGAGGAGGGTCGACTTCCCTGCCCCATTGGCCCCGATTACCGACACCAACTCTCCGTCCCCGACCGCCACCGAGGCGTTCCAGAGGGCGCCTATGTTCCCATACGATACTGAGACTGAATCGACAGCCAGAGTCAACGCCATTCAGGTGTGCGTAGGCACATCTCGCTACTCGCCGCCTTCATGGTGGCCGGGGGCCTTCTTTTCTCCCATGTAGGCCTCAATCACACTCGATTCCCTCATCACTTCGGAGGGCGTACCTTCAGCGAGTCTTTGGCCCTGATTCATCACCACCATGCGGTTGCAGAGCTGGACAATCGCTCTCATGACATGCTCAGTGATAATCATCGTTGTCCCCTGGTCCTGTCTAATCTTCTGGAGGAGCTGCACCACGCCCGCAATCTCAGTGTGGGATAGGCCAGCCATGACTTCGTCGAGCATGAGGAGCTTTGGATTTGTTGCCAGGGTCCTAGCCAGTTCGAGTCGTCTTTGCTCGGCCAGGGTGAGGGAGCCCGCAAGCGCCTGTGATTTCTCGCTCAATGACGTATAGTCAAGAATCTCGAACGCCCTTTCTCTTGCTCCATGCATGGACGACGACCTATTACCAAAGAGCGCCGCTGCCATGACGTTCTCGACAACGCTCATCCTCGGAAACGGGCGCACGATTTGAAAAGTCCTTGCGATCCCGAGCCGTGAGACCTTGTGTGGCTTGAGCCCAGAAATCAAGTCACCTTCGAAGCTGATGGAGCCAGCGTCAGGCTTGTAGATGCCTGTTATCAGGTTGAACAAAGTTGTCTTTCCGGACCCGTTGGGTCCTACGAGCCCCAGCATGTCTCCCTGCTCCACGAACATGGACATTCCGTTGACGGCGATAAGCCCGCCAAATGACTTGTTTACCTGACTAACATCAAGTAAATGGCCCATCCAGTTCTTGTTCTTTCGCCTTCTACACGCTTTAAGCTTTCTTCGATTGGCGGGGGAAGCGAGGTCAGAGCCTCGGGTCTTCGGACCCTACTTCACATACTCAAGGAGTTGGACTTCCGACGGCTCCCAGTCTTCGAGCTTCCCCTTGTTGTATTCGTCATAGGCTGAGAGGTCGAGGAGACCATGCCCGCAATTGTTGAATACAATCACCTTTTTCTCGCCCGTCCTCCTGCATCTTATCGCCTCGTCTATCGCGAACCGCAACCCATGGGCCGACTCTGGCGCTGTGACGACTCCTTCCGTCCGGGCAAAGATTCCGGCTGCCTCAAAGACCTTCGTCTGAGCGAAAGCTACCGACTCCACCACTCCCTTGAAGATGAGAAGCGACAGGCTGGGCGCCTTCCCGTGGTATCTTAGCCCTCCCGCGTGAATTGGTGGGTTAGCAAACTTGTGCCCAACAGAATACATCTTAACCAGTGGGGTATGCTCGGCCGTATCCGCGAAGTCATAGGTGAACTTCCCCTTTGTGGTGGAAGGCACCGCAGCCGGTTCACACGCAACGAACCTTGTCTCAATCTTCTTCCTCATTTTTTCTCTGACAAACGGATAGATGAAGCCCGAGTAGTTGGAGCCGCCGCCAATGCATCCGCACATGACGTCGGGAACGATGTCCAGCAATTCGAATTCCTTCTGCGTCTCGAGTCCGATTATCGTCTGATGGGCGAGGGCGTAGTTGAAGGCCGAAGCGAGAAGATACCTCGAATCTTCATTTGACATGGTGTCCTCAATGGCCTCACTTATTGCGATTCCCAAGGACCCTGGATGGTTTGGATTCTCTGCGAGCAACTTCCTCCCAGTCATCGTGTTGCTGCTTGGTGACTCAAGAACCTGGCTGCCGTAGGTTTCCATCAGAATCTTCCTCCCAGGCTTCTGCTGGGCGCTCACCCTCACCATGTAAATCCGAGCCTTCATGTCAAACAGGGAGCATGACATGGCGAGCGCGGAACCCCATTGTCCAGCGCCCGTTTCTGAAACGGCCAGGTCAAGACCTTGCTTCTTGGCGTAGTAGGTTTGAGGGAGGGCGGTGTTCGGTTTCATGCTGCCGACTGGCGAGAATTGTTCGGCCTTGTAGAAGATCTTGGCGGGCGTGCGAAGGAAGGCTTCCAGCCTCTTGGCTCGTACCAATGGAGTCGGTCGTGGGAGCATCCTGTAGGCTTCCCACACGGCTTCGGGAATGTCGAACCACCTCTCCTGGGAGAACTGCTGTCTGACAAGCTCCTTTGGAAAGAGCCTGTCGAACTGCTTTGGTCCGAAGGGCTTCATGGTATGCGAATCAAGCATGGGGGCCAAGGGCTCCGGCAGGTCAGGAACAATGTTGTACCACCTTCTCGGCAAATCGTCAGGATTCAGGGAGGCACCGTATTCTACGTCGGCGTACCCCTTTGCCAAGGTGGTCTAACACCCGGTATTTTCATTTAAGCATTTGGAAATTCCGACGGTTTACGTCCTAAACTCGAGGCAGTCGGCCTCCATATGAGGTGAAGTTCAGTTCTTTCTATTGACCAGCCGCCACAGCATTTCTGGGGTGGCTGGCATCGCATTTACATCGACCCCTACTGCATCGGCAATGGCGTTGAGGATAGCAGGCGGGGCGATGATGGTCCCGCTCTCTCCCACTCCCTTCGCGCCAAGGGGGTTGATAGGAGAGGGAATTGTCATCGAATCGACGGACAGGGACCGAGGCATCGTTTCGGCGGTCGGTATCAGATAGTTCAGGAAGGAGTCGGAGAGCAATTGCCCATTCTGGTCGAAGACGACCTCTTCAAGGACCGAAGCTCCAATCGCCTGAGCTATACCTCCATGTAGCTGTCCCTCGACGATCATTGGATTGATCTGATTGCCACAGTCGTGGACACAGAAATGGTTCAAGATTCTCGGGACCCCGGATTCGGGGTCCACCTCGACCTCGCAAACATGCGCCGCGTAGGACGTGGCAAGGCCCGCGGGGTTGAAAAAAATCGTGCTCTCAAGGCCAGGCTCCATTTCCTGGGGCAAATTGTGGGCTGTGTAGGCCGACGCCGCAACCTCGCCCAATGAGATTTTCTGCGAAGGGTCGCGCCTGGAGCGCACATATCCACCCGATAGGTAGAAGTCCCTCGAGTCGTTCACTTTCAGGATGAAGGCACCTATCCTCAGAACCTTCTCCTTCAGCTTACGAGACGCCAGAAGGGCGGCGCTGCCCACCACTGCGACCGTTCTGCTCCCGAAGGATCCCTGACCGTAGGGCGATGCCGAGGTGTCTCCGTGAACAACAAATACGTCCTCGGCCTCAAGCCCAAATTCATCGGCACATATCTGAGAGGCTACCGTATTGAAACCCTGGCCATGGGGAAACCCACCCGTAGTTACAAGGAGCCTCCCCTGCGGGTCGATTTTGACCGTCGCGCTGTCGTATCCTCCCATCATCACGCCGAAGCGCGCGAATACAAAACCTGGCGCGAATCCGGTCGTTTCAGTGTAAACGGATACGCCCACCCCTCTCAGTCGACCGGCATTTCTTTCTGAGTTCCTCCGTCCAATCATTTCCTCATATTTGGAGAGCTCCATTACTTTTTTCAGGCATGCGGGATAGTCCCCTGAATCGTAGATCCCTCCCATCGAAGTCGTGTACGGCATCTCCGAGGGGTCCACGAGGTTGCGAAACCTGATTTCGGCCTGGTCAATCCCGAGCTTGGAGGCGGCCATGGACATCAGTCTCTCAATCACGAAGGCAGCCTCGGGTTGCCCGAAACCCCTGTACGCACTCAGAGAGACCTTGTTGGTGTAAACTGCCTTCGCATTTACCGATAGGTTCGGCAGATGGTATGGTCCGTTGAACGAGATGGCTGTGATGAAGGCACATCCGGCGGTAATCGTGTGGAGGTAGGCCCCGAAATCGCACACAAACTTGACATTCAGTCCCCTGATCGCGCCGTCCTTTGTGAAAGATGCCCGGGCGTCTAGCACCTGCGACCTGGCATGAGTGGTTGCAAGGAAACTCTCCCTCCTTGATTCGACCCACTTCACCGGCCGACCACATTTCCTGGCGAGCATGGAGACTGCAATCTCTTCTCCGTACACCTCTCCTTTGACACCGAACCCGCCTCCCACATCTGGGCCTATTACCCTGAGCTGATTTTCCGCGAGCCGGAGACATTTCGCGAGGGCTGTCCTGAGCACGTGAGGCCACTGCGTTGATGAATAAACGACAAATTGACCGTTCATTCCATTCGGGTCGGCAACCACCCCTCTTGTCTCCATGGGGGACGCCGCGATTCTTCCAACATTGAATCTCCCAGAGACAACCAGATGGGCATCATTGAACGCGGCTTCAACGTCGCCGGCGCCTATGGTGAATTCGTAGCAGGTGTTCGTACCGAATTCTTCGTGTATGGGTGGTTTCTGGTCGGCAGTAATCGGGTCGACGACAGGCTCCAAAGGATCGTACTCCACTTCCACCATTTCGAGAATGTCGTCCAGTGATTGTCTGTCCCTGACTGCTACTGCGACGACCGGGTCCCCCACATGTTTCACTTTTCCTTGTGCGAGGGCGAGGTGTTCATGGAGTTTGGCGCCTCCAACTGTCCAAATGATTGGAATGGGATTGGATTCTGCCCGGACTTCTTCGGGGGTGAGAATCGCCACAACCTGGGGATTCCCTTCTATGTCTGTAATGTCGATTTTCTTTATCCTCGCGTGCGCGTACGGACTGCGGACGAACCCTGCATAGGCCATGTCGGGGAGCTTGATGTTGTCTAGGTAGTGGTCCCTCCCTGTCAGGAGCCTCCTGTCCTCGACTCTCTTCATAGGAGTACCCACGTACTTTCGAACCTGAGGGACCACTTGAACCAAGTCCGCCTGGTCCGAGGTTGCCTGGACCTCCAATCCGGTCAGTTTCCCATCAATCAGATACGCAGGATAAACGTTTCCGGAAAGTGTAGGGCGCTCAAGGTCTGACCGGTCCTCGTGGTCTGCACCTTTTTTAGCAGGATTCCAGGGGTGGGCTTCTGATGAAGCTGGTGACCTTCGTGGAGCCGTACTACCACCAGGAAAGGATTGGGATCTTCGAGACGGGCAAGGGCGGCTCATATGTCATGGACGCCAATCACGCATTCTCACTCCTGCTGACTCAAAGAGGCGAGGCCTATCCGCAGAGCATCGCGGACCAGTTCATCCCACCTGACATGGTGCAACTGTTGCGACTTGGGAAAGCCTCCATGACCGCCCTGCGCGAGACCGAGAAGTTCGCGCTGAACAAGGGGCCAGACTTGCTGGAGTCCATGGACGGCGGGAAGGTGGTCTTCAGCTCTGACAAGGTCAAGTTCAAGGCGCCAGTCCCTCGGCCCGGAAAGATAGTTCACACTGCAGGCAACTTCCGGGAGCACGCAAAGGAAGGCAAGACTTCAGGTTGGGAGTTCCCAATCCCTCAGTGGATATCCTTTCTCAAGAGCCCGTCGGCCATCGTCGGCCACGAGGATAATATCATCCGTCCCAGGTACACCAAGAAGCTTGACCACGAAATCGAACTAGCAATCATAATCGGGAAGAAATCAAAGCATCTCAGCTCGAGGAAGAGTGCATGGGACGCAGTGGCCGGTTTTACAGTATTCAACGACATCACGGCAAGGGACATCCAAAGTGAGGAGATGAAGAACGGGCTCCTGAACTTCGGCAAGAACATGGACACCTTCGCTCCGTTCGGACCTTGCTTCGTGCCTAAGGACGATATAGGGGACGTCCACAATCTGAGGATTGAGTGCAGGGTGAACGGACAGAAGCGTCAGATAAGCAACACCAACCGCATGTCCGTCTCGGTTCCGGAAATCGTGCAGCATTATTCTTGGGTCACTCTGTACCCAGGGGACATCCTCACGACCGGCACCGTCTCTGGAGTAGCCGCGTTCAGGAAAAACCCAGAGAAGTACTACTTGAAGCCAGGAGACATCCTCGAGTCTGAAATTGAGAACATAGGGATTCTCAGAAACCGCATCGTCGAGGACAAGGAAGTCTATTAGGCTTCGTCTGCCTCGGACCTTTCCATAGATTAAAGAAGTCCAGACCAAGTCGCCCGGTCATGAGCTGGGGAACTGCACCTGGCGGGGTCAAAGTAGAAGGAGAAGTTGACTGGGCGCGCAAGTCGACGCCGCCGGGAAAGAGGTTACAGGGCCAGTGTGCGGTCGTGACAGGTTCCTCCCGTGGGTTCGGGAGGACCATCGCGCTTGCGCTAGCTGAAGAAGGCGCAAACGTGGCGATCAATTACGCAAAATCGGCAAAGGAAGCTGAGAAAGTTGTCTCAGAAGCCAAAGGCCTCGGTGTGGATTCTTTCTCGATTCAGGCCGACATAAGAGAACTCGAAGCAGTGAAATCGTTGGCAGACAAGGTCTGGGAGAAGTGGGGCAGGTGCGATGTCCTTGTCAACAACGCCGGGGAGACGGCCGCAACCATGATGTCCTGGAGAGACCTCTCCCAGGAGGTCGTTGACGAGACATTGGGCTTGGACGTCAAGGGAACCCTCTATTCAACCCACGAGTTCGGAAAGAGGATGCTCGACCGGCAGAAAAGCGGGACGATAGTCAACGTTGCCTCCAACGTCATCGTTACTGGGAGCCCCAGGTCTCCAGTCTATGCTGCTGCCAAGTACGGAGTGATAGGAATCACGAAGTCGTATGCCCTAGCCCTCGCTCCGTTCGTCAGGGTCAACGCAGTAGCTCCTGGATACATGGACACGGCTTCACTGAACGCGAGAAAAGACTGGACAGACCAGAGAAGGAAGTGGATTGTGGACCACAC
>DASYXJ010000030.1:0-16792 GCA_035935095.1 Nitrososphaerales archaeon
GGGGGAGTCCGACCAGGGTCGAGCTCGAAAAGACCATGGAGGCCCTCGGCAGGGTCAGACGGCCGCGACAGGGCTCGCCATCGAAAAGAGCTTCAATGCGCTTTCGTCGACGCTCATAGGCAGGTCTATCTTGGCCAGGGCAATCATGTGCAAGGAGAGCGAAGACGCCGCAATGCCGAAGCAGGCGCTCCTTAGGAAATCTCTTGTTTTCAGGTACCAGGAAATCGTCGCCCCTCCAAGGATGTCTCCCGCCCCTGTGGTGTCGATTACTGGAGAACGAGGGACCTGGACCTGATAGATCCTTGATCCGTCAAGCACAAAACAGCTCTCGGCCCCCTGGGTCACTATTCCCTTTCTCACCCCGATCGAAGCTATCTTCTGAAGGGCCTCGGTCGGGTCCGCCTTTCCCGTCAGCATTTCGGCCTCGACTCTGTCCATCTTGACGGCGTCGACCTTGGTCAGGATGCCCTTGTCCCGAGGCGGCGCGTGAGACACCTTGCCATCATGGTCGAAGCTCCGGACGAAGCCCTGTGGGTCCAGGAACGTGAAGTCGCTGCGGGCCGATATCTCGGTCAGAAGAGAAGTGGAAATCTCCCCTGCGAGGGGGCTTACCAAGGAGCCATCGTATCTTGTATCGGGGGGGATCTGAGACGCCGACAGGTCCTCGCACCTGCTTACGAGAGTGAGTGCCCTGTTCCCCGCGCTGTCTGAAATCATGAACCTCGTCGTAGGTTTCGTGAGACTCCTGTCAATCGCGCGGAGGACGATCCCGTTCCTCGCCAGCCATACCGCCTGCTCATCAGGAAAGTCGTTCCCCACCTTCGTGAGAGGAGTTACCATGTGCCCGAACCTTGCGCAGACGAGGCCCGCATAGGCAGGAGGGCCTCCCACCGAAGTGATCTGCCGTATGGAGAGTTTTATCGAATCGATGGTGACGAATCCTCCGACCAGAATCTTCAACGGCCACCCGACCCCGCAATCGGAACTTAAAATCCGTTCAGCAACCGCAGTTAGCGCGTCCGTCGCAAACACCGAGGACGAGTTATATAGAACAGACCGGAGGCACCGCTCGGGCAAATCTATTTGCTCTTGAAAAACAGAAATGCAGTCAGCACAACTGTTATCGCAATTGTCATCATTGTCCTCGTAGTCGTCGCCGGAGGCTCCTACTACTACATCACACAGGTGGCCGCCGGACCCAAGAAAACCATAGGCGTGGTCTTCGACGTGGGAGGCAGGGGAGACCTCAGCTTCAACGACATGGCAGCTCTGGGTGCCGACAACGTGGCGACACAGCAACTCGGCTGTGCAACCTCGAACCCGGCCCCATGTGAACAGTTCTTGACGAGTTCGAACTCCAACGACTACGTGACGAACCTTCAGAAGCTCGCTTCTGAGACGAACCCACCCGTCCTGATCGTGGCTGTAGGCTTTCTGATGACTGACGCAGTCAATCAGACTTCCAAGCAGTACCCCAACCAGAACTTCGCAATAATCGACGGCTTCGTCCCCGGACTCCCGAACGTCCTGAGCATCCAGTTCAGGACTGACCAGGGGGCCGCCGTCGCCGGAGCTCTTGCTGCCTATGCAACAAGCTGTTACGGCGGTAGTAAAGTCGGGCTTGTTCTAGGCATCGAGATCCCAGTACTATGGACCTTCGAGGTCGGGTACAAATGGGGAGTGAGCTGGGCGTACAACTATTCGCACACCCAGGGCACTGCCATCAACATTGGCGCACCCGGGACACATCCTGTGGTCTACCAGTACACGGGTTCGTTCAGCGACCCTGCAAAGGGTGAAGCAGCTGCAACGGCCCAATTCAACCAAGGAGCCGTAGTCTCCTACAACGTAGCCGGCTCGACAGGAAACGGGATATTCACAGCAGCGCAGAAACTTGCACCCTCTGGGGCAATCATGGGCCCGCCATTCGGCGTAGGGGTCGACTCTGACCAGGACTGGGTGGCTCCGGGCTTCGTCCTTGCAAGCCAAATGAAACGCGTTGACACAGCAGTCTTCCAATCTGCACAGCTCGCACTCAACGGGTCCTTCAAGTCGGTCGTCTCCAAGAACGGAGGAGTCCTGACCCTTGGGATGTCGTCGGGCGCAGTAGCCATAAGCACCGTGAACGACGTCAAGACTTTCTTGCAGATTGCCTCAAGCTCAGGCAAGAGCGTGAACGCGACCAAGATCACGGGGCAAATTCAGGCCATGAGAAACGCAGTCACCGCAAAGTGCGGCGACATCTATTCAATAGCCAACACACTCGCTACCCAGATCAAATCAGGCCAAGTCTCAGTGCCGTATGTGCTGACACAAACTGCGGTAAACTACTGGCGGGGCAGATACGGATAGCTCCGCTCTTCTCTTTTTTGGTGATTGATTGCAATCGCGCGGAGAAGAAGTTCTTAGGACCGCGGCGATAACAAAAATCTACCCTGATGGAACGCAGGCCCTCCGCGGCGTTGATTTCGACCTAGCAAGAGGGGAGGTTCACGGGCTGCTCGGAGAAAACGGGGCCGGAAAGACAACGCTTTCGAAGATTCTCTCTGGTATTCTCAGGCCCACCACAGGAGAGGTGTTCGTGAATGGGAAGAAGGCAGAGGTCAGGCACCCCAAGGAGGCGCTGAAGCTCGGGGTGGGCATGGTCCACCAGCACTTCACCCTTGTGAGGGACTTTACTGCGTTCGAAAACATTCTCCTTGGGACCGACGTCAATCCCAAGGGTGCTGGTTCCTCCAAGGCTCGAAAGGAGATCCTCGAGTTATCGAAAAACGTGGGATTGGGAGTCCAGCTCGACACCAAGGTGGAGGACCTTGTCCTCGGCGCCCAGCAGAGGGTGGAGCTGCTCAAGTTGCTCTACAGGAATGTGCAGATTCTCATCCTCGACGAGCCCACGTCTTCCCTTACTGCTCCGGAGACTGTCGATCTGTTCAAGGCAGTAAACCGGCTCAAGGAAGAGGGGAAGAGCGCTATCTTCATCACGCACAAACTCAACGAGGTCCTAGAAATCTGCGACAGGATCACGGTCTTGAGGCACGGCGAGGTCTCGGGGAAGATCGAGGCTGCCCAGGCCGACCGGAAGACCCTCGCTCGCATGATGGTTGGCAGAGACGTGGTCTTCGACCTGATCAAGGAGCCCTCGCACGCCGGCGAACCGATTCTTGAAGTCAATGACCTGGTCGTAAGAGGAAACAGGGGGGAGGACGCTGTCAAGGGAATATCCTTCGCGGTTCGACGGGGAGAAATCTTCGGGATAGCCGGGGTCGAAGGGAACGGGCAGACGGAACTCGAGGAAGCCCTCAGCGGAGTCAGGAGACCCAGCCGTGGGAACATCAAGCTTGGGGGCTTGGAGATATCTTCCCTTAGCAACAACCAGATCAGGAAGCACAGCGTTGGGTTGATCCCCGAAGACAGGCGCCAGATGGGCCTCATCCTCGATATGTCGGTCGCGGAGAATTCAATCCTGGGGAGGGAGTGGGAGCGAAGATTCAGGGGGCAGGGGGTCGCCCTGGCTTGGCCGAAGGTCAAGGAACATGCTTCCATGCTCATAAAGAGCTTCGAAATACTCGTGAAGGGGCCTGAATCCCCTGCAAAGAGCATGAGCGGTGGAAACCAACAGAAGGTCGTAGTCTCGAGGGAGCTGACCGACGACCCTGATTTCGTCCTTGCCGCCCAGCCGACCCGAGGACTCGACGTCGCGGCCACGGACTATATTCGCAGGCTCCTCCTGAAGACAAGGGATACGGGGAAGGGGGTCCTCGTGATTTCCGCAGACCTTGACGAGGTCCTCCAGCTGTCCGACGTCATCGGGGTGATGTACGAGGGCAAGCTCCTCGAGGTCGGGCCGCCGGAAGTGATGACGCGGCACAAAGTCGGAATGTTGATGGGAGGGGTCAAGGAATGAAGGCGAGCATTCCGACCGGCACCTCGGGACTCCTTTCGTCGGTGGCCGAGTCCGCCTTCGCAGCGGGGATAGGCTTCTTGGCCAGCGGAGTACTCCTGGCGGTTCTTGGAAAGGACCCCATCCAGGCGTTCTACTACCTCTTCGAGGGTTCTTTCGGGAGCGCGAACAACTTCACGATAACTCTAGCCTACGCAGCTCCCCTGATTCTAACGGCCCTCACCTTCGCAGTGGGAGTCAGAGCCGGCCTCTTCAACATAGGCGCGGAGGGGACCCTCTACGTCGGTGCCACAGCCGCCGTCGCTGCGAGCCTTGTCCATCTCCCCTTCGGAATAGGCCTCCTCTTCGTCCTCATCGTAGCAGGAGCGGCAGGGGCCGCATGGTCAGTCCCAGCTTACATGTTGAAGTCATACAGGGGAGTCAACGAAGTGATCTCCACGATCATGATGAACAACATTGCACTTTTCGCGATGCAGTTTGTGGTGCTCAACTACCTTCTCGACCCTGCAAGGAGTGACAAGAGCTCCAGCATCCCCGTGGACGCGAGGTTTCCCACGCTGCTACCCCCGAATTTGACGCTTGCGATATTTTTCTCCATTCTCGTCTGCTTTGGGGTCTACTACTATCTGTGGCAGACTCCGGGCGGGTACGAGCTCCGTGCAGTGGGCCTCAACCCGGAAGCCGCGAGGTTCAGCGGGATAAGTCCGCGAAGGCCGATGCTGTACGCCTTTCTCCTAGGCGGCATCACTGCCGGACTTGCGGGCGCGGTGGAGGTCGCAGGGACCTTCACACCATTTGCAATTTACACCGGCCTGAGCAACCTGGTAAACTTCGGTTTCAACGGCATCGGCGTCGCCCTCATAGGCAGGAACCACCCGATGGCCATTGTCCTTGCGGGAATCTTCCTCGGGGCGTTGCAGGCAGGGGCCTCATCCGTCCAGATAGCAGGGATATCTTTCGAAATCGTCGAGGTCATCGAGGGGATGATTGTCTTCGCCATCGCCGCCCCCCAGCTCTATCGAATGTTCAGGAGAAGGCTGAAATGAGCTTCGACGTAACTTCGGTCGGCGCCATCTCGGTCATCTCCCTCGACTTCATGGTCCCGATCGCAATGACCGCCGTGGGAGAGATATTCGCCGAGAAGGCAGGAGTCGTCAACATAGGCCTCGAAGGGGTAATGCTCACAAGCGCATGGTTCGCCGTGCTCATCGCCTGGACACTGAACGACCCGTACCTTGGGCTGGTAGGTGGGATGGCGATGGGCGTCGCCTTCGGTGCCCTCCACTCGGTTATCTCAGTCTGGCTCAAAGGAGACCAAATAATTAGCGGTGTAGGAATCAACCTCTTCGCACTGGGCTTCGTCCCATTTGCGACCTTCGCCGTCTGGCATGTGAGCGGAGTCTTTCCCCCCGTCTCCTTCTCCTTCGGGAGGATAGCCGAAATCTCGACGCCCTGGGCCCCGTTGTCTTACTTCGTCCCGATGTCTGTCGTCATCGCGATACTCTTTTGGTACATTCTGTACAGGACGAAGTGGGGCTTCCAGGTCCGCGCCACGGGGGAAAACCCTGAGGCTGCTGATGCGGTGGGCATCGACGTAGAGAAGACGAGGATCATCGCGGTCCTTATCGGGTCGGCCCTGGCCGGCCTCGCCGGAGCGTACCTGAGCATCGACGTGGTGGGGCAGATCACCAAGGACATTTCAGCCGGTCGGGGATTCATCGCGCTGGCTACGGTCGTCTTCTCAGGCTGGAACCCATTAGTGGGACTGCTTGGGGCACTTGTGTTCGGTTACTCCGAGGGGACGGCTACATGGCTCGCTGGAGTTCCTGAAGTTCGGAGCGCCATCCCCCACGCCGACTACCTCCTGGGCGCCATCCCATACATCGCGACCCTGGTGGTCGTGGCCGTGGCGATTGGACGAAGCAGGGCGCCGAAGGCCGTCGGGATACCCTACAAGAGAGAATAGGGTCCATGAGGCCCTGGAACGAACCAGAGCCGGGCTCACCTCCAACGTTTGACTCAAAGGGATGGGAATCAAGGCATGATCAGAATCCTTCACGATACTGACACCGCCGGTGACGACGCCACTGCCTTGATGATGGCGCTGAAAGCTTCGAACGCAAGCCTGGAAGCCGTGACGATCAACTGTGGGAACGTAGCATTCGACCAACAGGTCGAGAATGCCCTCTACACCATCCAGGTCGCCGGGAAATCTGGAAAGGTTCCGGTCTACCCGGGGGCGAGGCACCCGCTGATTCGAGAATGGGAAACCGCGGAGAACGTCCATGGAAAAGACGGGATGGGAGACTCGGGGTTCCCCAGGGCGAATCAGAGACCAGAGCAGAAGTTCGGGGTCGACGCCATCGTCGACCTTGTGAACTCGGCCCCGGGTGAGATAACTTTGGTCGCGACGGGCCCTTTGACCAACGTCGCCCTCGCCTTTCGGAAGGACCCTTCAATCGCTAAGAAGGTGAAGCGCCTCTATTTCATGGGCGGGACGAACCAGTATCTGGGTAATGTCACACCCGCAGCCGAGTTCAACATCTGGGTTGACCCCGATGCGGCCAAGATTGTGTTCCATTCTGGGATGCCGATTACCATGGTAGGATGGGAAATCTGCATTAGGCACGGGCTCGTGAACAGGCCAGAGCTTGACGAAATAGCTCAGATGTCGACTCCGGAGGCGAAGTTCTTCATGGCGGTCAACCGTCGGGCCGTGGTGTTCACCAAAGAAATGGAAGGGAAGGATGCAGCTCCATGCCCGGATAGTATCACGATGGCCATCGTGCTCGACCCGGCCGTTGCATCTGACGTCAGGGCGAAGTTCGTCGATGTCGACAATGAGAGCGAGCTGTCGAGGGGGGCCACCTATGTCGACCATCTGGACGTCCTGAAAAGGAAACCAAACTTGGACGTAGTCTACGCGGCTTCGGAGCGGCTCTTCAAGGAAATGCTCTTTCGAATGCTAGCCGGCCAGCCGGTCTGACTCGACCGACCCCTTTCCCCTTTTTTTCGGAGCCACCCTTTTAAGCAGGCATCGGGGGCATGTCATTGAGTCCTTTTGTCAAAGAAAAGAAAGAGCCGTGGACGCTCCAAGGGTGGAAAGGGGAGCGCCAGCATCGTATATTGCAGCAATTGCGGCGCCTCAGTCCCAAGGGACAAGGCGAAGAAGGTCACGACCAGGATGAGCCTCGTCGAGCCGACCCTCGCCAGGGAGCTCAGGGCTGCTGGAGCCTATATCGCTTCTCCTACACAAGTGAGGTATTACTGTATCTCATGCTCGGTTCACTACGGCATCGTGAAAGTCAGAGCAAAATCGGAAAGACACAACAGTTGGTAGAATACCAGCAAATAGGCAATCAATTAGTTGCGACTTCGAATAAGCGGAGCTAGAAGATTAGTTTCGCTGAACTCCCAACCAATCTCCTGAACTCAGGGGTCATTGTTTTACTAAGGGTTCGCGCTCAGACCTTTGAATTGAAAAGAAGGGTCTGGCCGAGATTCGCTGAGATACCCTCCTTTTCACGTGAGGCCGAAGTCAGGGTCTATCCGAGCGGTGAAAGAAGAATTGCAAAAGACCCTCCTCCCGAGGTAGTTCGGAAGGCGTTTGATGAGTTAGGAACCCATAACGCGGTCGCGGCTGCATTCGGCGTGACTCGTCACGTTGTTACAAGGTGGATCTTGCAATATGGCTTGAACGTCACATCTCGGCCGGAAATCAGACATGCCAACTTCGTAAGGAAATGCCTTGAAAATCGAAGCGATAGGATTAGGGTCGCGCAGTGGGTTGTAGATGAGGGGACTGTCGGAGTCACTTACTTCGCTCGTGGGGACTACACCTCATTACTCGTATGTGGAAGCATGAATGATTGTGATGCTATTGGAGACATCTCTTCGATCCTTCAAACCCCGACGTTGTGCACGAAGTCTGGCCATCTAACGACTCTACCTCTTCAGGGTGTGAGGATGCTCTCATCGAAAGCGTACGTCTTACTTGAAATCTTGCTCCCGGAGTTGCAAGGATTGAAAGCCATGGAAGCGCGTGCTGCGCTTTCCTTCTTCCCCCGAACAGGGATTGTCTTGGGAAGGCATACGACTGACGAATTCATGGCTTCAGTGTGGGAAGAATTCGCAAGGAAAAGCCTGATATCGTGGAATGCGAAGAGACGGCAAAAGCTTGCAAACGACGAATTGGAAACCAGAGTTAGGTCGTGGGTTGAGGGCAGAATTAGGAGAGCGCGCCGATTTATCGACAGCCCTCAGCATTCCGAATAGGTCAGTTGTGTTTTCGCCTAAGGAGCTTCGCTGCTTCAGTCTGGGCGGATAACTTTCTATACGCAATCTGCCTCGTCACGACCGGCCAAGGCCTCCCTGAGGCAAAGCCGCAATCAGGATTCAGCGTAATCTTCTCCGAACCGAAGACCTTCGAGGCTTCTTCGACCCTCTCGACTATTCCTTCCGGACTTTCAACCCTAGGATTCTTGACGTCAATTACGCCGAGCCCAATCTCACCATGCCAAGGGTGTTCTTTGAACACGTCGTAGGTCCCTGCCCGTTTTGTTGCGTATTCCAGGACAAGCCTGTCCACCTTGAGGTCGAGGATCTCATCTATCATGTTCTCATAGCCACCATGCGACAGGTGCTCTTCGTCGGCTGGCCAGTTCCCTCTACAAATGTGCACTCCTACCTTGATGCCTGTGACTCCCTTGACAACCATGTTGATCAATTCCGCCGAAACCCGGTGCAACTCCTTCACGTCGCTCACCTTCCACCCGTTCAGGGCGAGTAGCCACTTTGTGTACCTGAAGTCGACGAAGTTGCCTATTGCTGGCTCATCAAGCTGCACGAAACTCGCCCCAGCGTCCCGTAGGGCTAGGACTTCTTCTCGCAAAACGCGAGTCAGGTCGGAGAAGGCATCCTCTGGCGTCTTGTAATGTCTACTTGACCTGTCCTGGTTCCAAGAGTTGATGAGCAGGGTGAATGGACCGATTATTGGGGCCATCACTGGCTTCTGTGTATGCTTCAACGCGAATTTCACTTCGTCCGCGACCAAGGGCGCGGTCCGCTTGATAGGACCGACAATCACCGGGTTGCTGATGATGCCGACGGGGAGGTTCATTTTCTCCGCGTATCTGGCTGCGTCCTCGTTCATCAGTTCCGAGGCGGGGATCATTTGGAAGGAGGGGATCCTCTCCGCAACGAACGCAAGGAAGCTGAAACGCCTCTGCTCGCCATCAGAGACCTCGTCCACTCCCGTCATCTCTTGCTGCTTTATTGCGAGAATGACGGCTTCGTCGTAGTATTGGTTGAGTTGCTCTTCTTTGATCTCGCCGCGTTCGAACTTCGAGATCCCGTCCATCAGCCATTCAGGCCTTGGAAGACTACCGACGACCGAAGTTGGGAAAGTCTCTTGGGAACTCTTCATGACACTTAAGCCCCTAGGTGCACACCGTTATCGGTTGAGGGACGGGCGCCGACGCGGCACTGATCATCGTAACGTTACTCAAGAAAACAGGGACGATCGGCTGGTCAGTTATGGCTACACCATTCTGAGTGGCCCCGGAAGGGTATGTCTTGACATGGGCGATCGAGCAAACTACACTCATGCCCGCAATGACCTTCCCAAAGACCGCGTAGTTGGGGTCCAGATTGAGATTTGCAGTGTTATTGGAGAGATTGATGTACCACTGGGAAGAGCCGCTATTGGGGTCCGTGCCCCTGGCCATCCCGAGATATCCTGCGTAGTTGTGTAGCGAGCCGCACCATTCGAGGGGGACGGTTTGCTTTGAACCTCCCTGCCCCCACGTTGACCTCGTGTTATTGAAAGCATTCCTCGTGTTGGGGTCCCCAGTCTGAATTACGAAGGCAGGAGGGGTTTTGTCTACTATGCGATGCCACACCAAATTGGTGTAGAACCCCGTCTGCGTCAGGTTAACGAAATTCGCAACCGTTCTTGGCGCGCATGCCGGGAAAAGCTCGAGCGTAAAGTATCCGAAGCTTGTACCTACCCGGGCGTACTCGGGGGGAGGGATGTTGAGGTAGGTGTTGTTATAGTAATATGCCCCAGCTCCTATTATGAGGACGACTGCGACCACGCCTGCGATCTTCCCCCATGGAGTCTTGCTCCTCTTCCGTCTTCCCGGTTTGTCCACCAAAACGCGAGGCGGACGACGCCGGCAACCGTAGAAATAGGCTTCGGTGCTATGGATAACCGAACCTCTGGTGCGCGGATGAAAGGGAGGGACGCCCGGCCCTGGCTCCTGATGGAGCTGGGGGCTTAGCATTATGCCCCCCTCTGGTGATGTACTGTTACAGAGGGCCTCTCAGGGTGAAAAGGTACTGTCGATATGGAAGAAAGCTCCATGTTATTTCTCCAAAAAAGGAAACAATCCTTTAATCAATTTGGGGGGAACGTATGAACTATGCCAGAACAGGAACACTGCTGGGTTTGTCACAGGACCGAGGACGAAGTCTCGACTTTCGCTGACGTGGAGACACCTCGGGAAAAAGAGGTTGGACAGCAAATGTCTGAGGTCACCCGGTTCAGGGCGGATTTCATCCAAACGGCTGACGTGTGGAGGAAAGGGCTCCCCAAAGAGCTCAAGGAATACGACTTCATATTCGTGACTTCGAACGCCGACCAGTTCAAGCCCATTAAGATCTCGAATGGACTGCTGGGAGAGATCGTCCCTTCGAACAAACTGCTAGGTGAAATCGTCGAAGCGAAGAAGCTGACGGTTGACTGGCTCGAAAACGTAGCCCTGATTCTACGAAAGGGAGACGGGCTGGTACCCGGCTTCGGCGCCCTTTCGCCATTCGACAAAGCTGACCGGGATCAGCTGAGTAGGATGGTGGACCAGTTCGAAGCAAAGTGGCGCAGACATATCGGGAATGACGGGAGTGGAGAGGCTGACTCCAACGGATACAAGCAAGGCTTCGAGGGACTGAAGCTGTTTGAGGGACTGGAGTTCATGATCGGAGTAAGCACGTTGTACTACGATGTACAGGCCCAGCTCCTTGACATGGCCAGGAGAAAGGAATTCAAAAGCAAGCCGAAGAGGGGCGTTTCAGTCCTGCATGTGACCGGCTTACCGCCCGTCCCGCTCTGCAGCGTTTGCGCAGTCGTCCTCGGAGAACTGACCTCGAATGCTGTTAAGGCAGCGGCGCCACCTATGATTGCGTCTTCCCCTCGCTAGAGGTTTGGCTATGGAAGGGCCTTGAGGGCACTGTAGATTCTCTCCACGAAAGTAAAGAGTGCTACTACGAGAACAAGGATGACTCCCCAACCAAGGAGGCCGATAATGGACGAGACGGCGATTATGATCAGCCTTTCGCTCCTTTCCCCTATCCCGACGCCAGAGAGCGAAATTCCAAGTGCGTCACCCTTCGCCCTTGTGTAGCTCACGAGGAGACTTGTGGACAATGCTAGGATTATGGAAAGGGCAGAACCGTAGTGACCCACGAGGATCCCGGTGAAAATTATCACCTCGGCCACCCTGTCCAGTGTCGAATCCACGAAAGCGCCTCGCATTGAAGTCCTGCCCGTCACTTTGGCGACGGCCCCATCCACTATGTCGAAAAAACCCGAAATGAGAACTAAGATCCCCCCCGCGAACTCTCCGCGATAGCTCGAGGCAGAGTAGGAGTAGGCCGCAAGTATTGATACCGCAAATCCCACCATTGTCCAAGCAGTCGGCGAAAGGCCGAGCTTGGAGAATCTCATTCCCAGAGATGTCAGATGTCGCTCCAGTCTTGTCCTCAGCCTGTCGAGCACGCGAGCCCTTCTTTGTCCATTTTTATATACAGTGAGAGGGACTGCGGCCGGTAACTTTGGGAAGGGTCGACAAAGGGGTAGGTTGTAGTGTTACTGGCTGCGCGAACCCTGCAGAGCGATCTCTGAGCAGGGGAGAAATGGGCGGGAGCGGGCTGAACGTGGGCGGAGAAGGGCGCAGGGTCTATCTTTGCCGCGACCACTACAAGGCCTGGAAGAAGGCCACCAAGAAATCTAGGGAAATGGAAAGGTCCAGATGGTAGTGGAGGTCTGAAATGAAGATCCTCCAGATGCACGTCGATTTCGTAGAATACACCCCGGTCAAGAAGGAGATCAGAAGTGCCGAGGAGATAGAGCCGCGCACTATCCGTGAGGACGACATAGTTGTTCTGTTCACGGCCATCGAGAAAGGCGACGACGAGGGTCTGGCCAAGGAGGCCGTCGCCGAAACTAGCGGGTTCCTCTCCAAACTGGGGACTAGGCGCGTAATGATTTACCCCTTCGCACATCTGAGCCAAGACCTCGCTCCGCCCTCCGAGGCCCTCCCCGTCCTGCTGGCCATGGAGAAGGAAGCGAAGTCGGCGGGTCTCGAAGTGAAGAGGGCTCCCTTCGGATGGACGAAGGCCCTGCAGATCAAGGTCAAAGGGCATCCTTTGGCTGAGATGTCCAGGAGCTACACGCATTCTGCAACGAAGGAAGTCGTGGCGAAGGCCAAGACGAAGCGGGAGCTTTCGGACGCCGAGGCGATGGCGCGCCTCCGACGAAGTGACTTCGCGAACCTCCCTGAAACTGACCATAGGATCATCGGGGAGAGGCAGGACCTCTTCAGCTTCCAGGAAGTCTCTCCCGGGATGGTCTATTGGCATGACAAGGGGCTCAAACTTAGGAACATCCTCGTCGATTTCCTCCGAACCGAGCTTGCGTCTCGAGGATACATCGAGGTCAGCACCCCGACCCTCGCAAACACGGCCCTGTGGAGGGTGAGCGGCCACTCGGAGCATTACAGAGACAACATGTTCCTAACAGCCCTCGGCAACGAAGAGATGGGTATGAAACCCATGAACTGTCCTTCGACTTTCCTGATTTACAAGTCGCGAAAATGGAGTTTTCGAGAGCTCCCGGTAAGGTACTCGATCTTCGACCCCCTTTACAGGAACGAGCTGAGCGGAGTCGCAAGCGGGCTATTCAGGGTGAAGTCTCTGACTCAAGATGATGCCCACATCATATGCACCGAAGAGCAAGCTGAGGCTGAGCTGCGGGGAATGCTCGACCTGATGGAGAAGGTGTACGGAGTCTTTAAACTCGAATACAAGGTGAAGGTTTCCACGAGGCCCGATGAGTCGATGGGGAGCGAAGAAGAGTGGAAGAGAGCGACAGACACACTGGTCAGGACTGTGAAGAAGAAGGGATGGAAATACGAAGTGAAGGAGAAAGAAGGGAACTTTTACGCCCCGAAGATCGACGTCGATATCAAGGATTCCCTTGGGAGGGAATGGCAATGCGGCACTTTCCAGCTTGATCTCCAGATGCCGAAGAGGTTCAAGCTGAGCTACACCGGCCCTGACGGAAAGGAGCACACACCGGTCGTCCTTCATAGGACCATCCTCGGTTCCCTGGAGCGATTCGTAGGAATCATGCTCGAGCACTTTAAGGGGGCTTTGCCAGTATGGCTGTCTCCAGTCCAGGTCAGGGTGATCCCCCTCTCCGACGAGCACAAGGAGTATGGTGGGAAGATACTCGATTCGCTCTTGAAGTCAGGATTGAGAGCCGAGGGGGATTTCGCCAGCGGGACCATGGGAGCGAAGATCAGGAACGCCCAGCTCCTGAAGATACCCTACATGCTCGTTGTGGGGAAGAAGGAAGAGGAATCCAAGAGCGTCGCGGTCCGAACGAGGGCGGGGGAGCAGACCTTCGGGGTCCCAGTCGACGACTTTGTGTCTCGGGTCAAGGTCGAAGTTGCCGCGTTCAACTAGGCCCGGGTTTTCGCTATTTCGCAGTGGGCGCCTGCTGGGTAACGCAGTGGATTGTCCCAAGGCCATATACCAAGGCCCTGCAGTCCACCCCGACGACTTCCTTTCTGGGAAATAGGCCTCCGAGCACATTCTGAGCTTCTTTGTCGCTGTCCCCTCCGAAGGTGGGGACAAGGACACACGAATTCCCGATGTAGAAATTCAAATGACTCGCGGGAAGCCGCACTTCGCCGGAGTAGATGGGACGGGGCATCGGGAGCCTGATTACTTCGATGGGCCGTGAATCTTCGTCTGCCGAGTCCCCAAGAATAGCCCAGTCCTCGTCGAGCGCCTTGTGGTTCGAGTCCGAAACGTCGCCCTCGTTTGCAATCACAGCACTCCTGGGCCCAACAAAACGGGCGACGTCATCGATGTGACCGTCAGTGTCGTCCCCCTCTATCCCTCCTCTTAGCCAGATTACATTCTTCACGCCGAGGTTTTCTCGGAGTATCGATTCAATCGCATTCTTCCCCAATCCCGGGTTTCTGTTCGAGTTCAGGAGACACTGCTCGGTCGTTATTACGCTACCTCGCCCGTTAACATCAATCGAGCCGCCTTCCAAGACCAGGCCGGGTCTGAACACCTTAAGGCCAGTGGATTCTGCCATGTTGTCCCCTGCCTCGCCGTCGGGGAGTAGGTCGTCGTACTTGTTCCCCCAAGCGTTGAAGGCCCACTTTACGAGTGCTACGTCCTTTCCCCTGAGGTATGTGGGTCCGTAGTCCCTCACCCACACGTCGACTGTCCTTATCCGCTCGAACGAAACACAGCCTCCGCTTCCAAGCTTTTCTCGTACTCTCTTTTCCCACTCTGCATCGTTTACAAGGATCTTCACTTCCTCCCCGGAGCTAAGGCTGTCCACTATTTTCGCGTAGGTTGCCTCGACCTTCGGCAGGATATCAGAGGGGAAGGTGTTTGGGTCCTTCGGCCACGACAACCAGGTCGCATCGTGCTTCTCCCACTCGGCGGGCATGATGTAACCAAGCGACGCGGGGGTGTCAGTCATGTTGAGCTATTTCGTGATTGCCGCGTAGGTCTTCTTTTTCCTGTTCTGCATGAATCCCCAACCTTCCTCCACCGTCTTGGCCAACCCGAGGTCGCAGTCCACGGTGAAGACCCCTTCCTCCCTTCCAGCCCTGAAAAGGACCTTCCCGAACTGGTCGCAGACGAAAGAACCGCCCCAGAAATCGGTGTCTCCTTCTAACCCCACTCTATTTACCGCGCACACCAAGACGCTGTTTGCTATGGCGTGTCCGATTTGCACCGATTCCCACGCCTGCTTCCAGTCCCCTTCGACTGGCTTTATTCCCTTGACCCATCCTATGGCTGTAGGGTAGAACAGCATATCGGCCCCCATCAGCCTGTTGACCCTTGCAGCTTCGGGATACCACTGGTCGAAGCAAATCAGGGTTCCTACCTTTCCCGCCCCGGTCTTCGCTACCTTGTATCCGACTCCAGAAGTGAAGTAGTCTTGCTCAAAGTAGTGCTCGTCCTGAGGTATGTGCACTTTCCTGTACTTGGAGAGGGTCCTCCCTTCTTCGTCAAACACAAGACATGTGTTGTATCTCAACTTCCCGGCCTTCTCGAATATTGTCCCCCCTACCAAGACTACGCCGTTCTTCCTGGCGGATTTTGAGAGGGCGCGGCTGACGGGCCCTGGGATTGATTGGGGGACTTGGTGGGAGTTCCTTGTGGCCGGAAAATAGCGCCAGGCAAATAGCTCGGGAAGGCATACTATCGTCGCCCCCTTTCGAGTTGCCTCATCCACCCCAGACAGGGCCGCGCGTAGGTTGGCGTCCACGTCGTTCGACATGGCCATCTGGACGAGTCCTATTGTGGTCAAGCGAGGAGCCAACTTGTTGGGCCCGGCCGTGCACATATTCAAACTAAGCGTGGCTAATTCTGCTTCTTGGTTACGGCCTGTTGGATTAGGAATCCCGAGCCAGGCCCATTGACATCTGAGACTGTCATGAAATATTCTCTCGCAGGTCCCACTATCTGGTAGCCCTGGTTCAGCAGGCCCTCCAGGAATGGACCGTATGTCTTCGCGAACTCTTCAGGAGGGCCCTGGTGCCTCGTCTCGGCTACCTGGGCCTCGCCGAATTCTTTCATCTTGAAGTTCCCTTCAGGCTCAAATGCCTTCGCGACCGGGATACACGCCTCGCTTCTCAGTTCAACTTCCGGAGTCTCTGTCGGGTTGTCATAGAATAGGCAGAATGGATACCCGGCCTGTTCGATTCCCTTAGAGTCTATCCAGGTCTTCAGCTCTCGCATCGATTCGCCAATGGCGGAATAGGAACCCTTTCTCTCGAAAGCAGCGACGATTAGCTTAGGCGCGGTTATGAACTTGACCTCGGGGGCCGCCATCCTTTGCTCGTGCGCTCGCCCGGTTCAAGGGTAATAAACGCAGTGGGGGCCCCGAAAACGTTTTTCCGCGCTCCGCGACCCGAGGCAGAGGATGGAAGTCCCTCTTCTGACCAGCTTGTTTCAAATCGTCTCAACGACGAATTCGACTTCGACCGCCACCGCGGTTGCCCAGGCGAAACCTCTCTGGCTCACCGCGGCGGAAGTGGTCTCGCTGATAGTCGGAGTTGCCATCGTCGGGACAATCCTAGCGAATCTCTTCAGAAGCGTGGCTCTGAGGGCAGGGGCCTCGAAGGCTGTCGCCAATTCCATCCGGTCTTGGATGGGCGTCTTGATGATCATCAGCGTGGTAGCGGGGGTCGCTTACCTGACCGGGCTCTCTTCGCAACTCACAACCCTCACCATCTCGGGGATAGCAGGGTTGGCAATTTCATTGGCTCTCCAGAACACAATCTCCAATGTCATCTCCGGGGTCCTCCTTCTCAGCGACGGGATAATTCGCTTGGGGGACGACATTCAGTACGGAGGTCCGGGGGGCGTGCGGGGCGAGGTTGTCAAGCTCTCGCTCAGGACGACGTGGATCAGGACCCCAGAGGGGGTGATTACCGTCATAGGCAACACCAACCTCTCTGCTGGACCGATCCTGAACTACTCGGCGAAGGCTAGACTAGGGAAGAAGCTCGAGGTCTAGGTCGTCCAGAAGAAGTCAAGGGTCGTGGCCCCCATTATCTCATCGAAGCTGAAGTCCAG
>DASYXJ010000031.1:0-34649 GCA_035935095.1 Nitrososphaerales archaeon
TCGGCTGCGAGGTGGCGAGGACGTACATGCTAGGGAGAGACAGGACCGCCCACCACGACGTGATCCTTGACAGCGTCCTTGGCCTGGACGTGTGGATGGGAGCGTTCATTGGGACGACAAACAAGCTCCTGAATAATGCCAAAATCAAGTACAAGGTTGGCGAAAAGCTGGTCGATACCGGAGTCCATCACTTTGGTGCTGTCTTCGGGTACGGTTCAGCAATCGGGGCAGGGACGGTGATTCTTCCTGGAAGGTTCATTCCGCCTCGTGCAATAATTCAGGCGGGGACCGTTTACTCGAGTCCGGCTGACGTGAACAGGTGAGCCGGGAGGGCGGTCCCTTTCTTTTCGGAATTCCAGAGTCTAGGTGTTGTAGTAGGCGTAAAGCGTTGTGTCTTGTGTAGGAGCAATCGTGAGCATCGGGTTGGTGTTCCCGTCTGCCCAGTGGGCGAAGATGTAGTTCTGCCAATCGGACATTGATATCGTGTATTGGGTGCCGACCGTGGCAGTGAAGGTAAGTGTGGTGTAGCCCGAAGCTACCAGGTCGCCGTTGCTGTAGACCTCGACCCACATTCCCGTGAAAGTGTTGCCTGACAGGTCCTTGGAGGTGATTGTGACGAGAACGTTGGTCGGCTGCTTAGTGAAATACGCAGTGAGGGTAGCTGCCTGCGTAAGAGTCACCGACTTGGAGGGGTTGGTTGTCCCGTCCTGCCAATGTGCGAAGACCCATCCTTGGGGCGCGGTCACCGTGATCGTGTACGTGGTCCCGGTCATTACCGAAGTGCTCAACGGGATGGTCCCGCTGGCGACCGTGGTCGAGCCCGACGAGACCTTGGCAGTCGCGCCGGTGACTGAACCTCCTGCAGTGTTGGCCGAGTTGATTGTGAGGTCGACCGGGGACCTGTAGTAAGCTGTTAGAGTAGTGCTTGCCGATGGATTGATTGTGATTGGGTTACTCGTGCTCCCTGTGTTCCAGTGGTCAAAGACAAGGTTCTGACTGGACAGCGTGACTGTGTAAGTCGAACCAGACGTGGCTGTGAAAGAGAGAGGAGTGTACCCTTTGGCAACGGTCGAACCCGCTGAAGTCACGGTCGTGTAGATTCCAGACAGGGCGGCGCCGTTGAGATAGTCTGACCGGACGTTGACCGTGAAGGTGGTTGGCGGAGCCGGACAGGCGCCCGTGGTCGAGTAGTAGGCCGTCAGCGAAACGCTTCCTACCAGGGTCAGAGTCCTGCTGGAGCTGGTCGAGCCGTCCTGCCAATGGCAGAACACGTAGTTGGCGTAGTCTGCGACGGTGACGGTGTAGTCCCCTCCGTTGGTCCCTGTGAATGAAATTGGCGTGTATCCCGTGGCGAGGACGTTGCTTCCCTGGTTCCAGGTGGTCCACAGTCCTGAGATCGCTGCGCCCGAAAGCGAGACCGAGCTCACTGAAACTGAAGATGAACCACCACTGCTGGAAGTGGTGCTCGATGTGGAGGTGGTGCTCGATGTTGAAGTCGTGGAGGAAGTGGTTGTGGAAGTAGAGGAAGTTGTGGAGGAAATGGTGGTCGAAGTCGACGTTGTAGTGGTTACAGTCCCATCGATGGCCGACAACGCGGCCACCTCGGAGCTGAAATAAGATGGCAGGACGTCGTAGGGATTCGACCCGTTGGCGTCGGTAAGGTAGAACCAGGAGACCAGTGGTGAAGCCGCGGTCAAGAAGGAAGTCGACAGGGGGACTCCAAGGGCGACCACTGCGAAGTCGGAGGAGGGGTATCCTGGGTAGGTGATGAAGGAAAGCGATGGAAGGCCGCCGCTCTCGTAGATACACAGGGCGTCCAGCGTGCCGATGTAGCTCGTAGGGACCGAAGTTCCGGGGTTGCCCATGGTCATGGACAGACCCAGGGAATGGACGAAGCTGCCCAGGGTGGAGTAGTACGTCTCGTATCCTGGCGAGTTCGACATCTCGTCGAACAAGATTCCGTTCACGTCATACCAGTTATGGTAGGCAGAGACCTGCGATTCGACGTTGCTGATGGAAGAGTAGGAGCTGACCGCGTATCCGGTGGCCACGTACCCAAGCACGGTGATCCCTGCAGCCCGCAGGTTCTTGATGCCCTGGACAAAGTTCGAGTCCGAGGAAGAACCTGGACCGCTGTTGGGGTTGATGATGGCTATGATCGGGACGTTCGGATAGGCCTGCTTTGCCTGGATTACCTGGGTCCATGTCCCGTCCGTGGGATAAGTGTAGAGCGGGATGACGATGCCGGCTTTGGACGTCGTTGTGGCAGCGAGGGCCGGAGTGTACGAAGCTGCTACAACAGATGCAAGGAAAAGAGCGATGATCGGAGAGACGATTAGAATTTTTCTAAAAGAATTCTCTAGTATTTTCACACAGGGCGCGAACGTCGTTGCGTATTAAAGCGGCGCGCAGTGAGGTTCCATATCCTGCTTACCTTTTGTGCAATTACTTTGGATTTCTTTTGCAGCCCGGGCGAACTTTTTCCTGGCCCAGGGAACATTTCTTGCTAACACAGATAAGTAATCTGGGCGGTGAATTGTTTTGGGGTGGGGTTGAACAGAAACGAAACCGTACTGGTGACAGCGTCTGGTTCTGTGGTAGGTCAGGGGATCATCAAATGCCTGAAGCTAGCAAACGCGAACGGTGGTGGCTCATCCTATCGGATCATAGCCACAGATGCGAGCCCTCTGGCCGCCGGCCTCTACAGAGGAGACTCCGGGGTGCTCGTGCCACCAGCGTCCGACCCGGACTACGTTAAATCAATATTGGGTGTCTGCCGGAGAACAAATGTCGGCGCAGTCTTTGTCGGCTCCGACGAAGAATTGTACCCACTGGCGAGGGCAAGGAAGACGATCGAGGGAGAGGGTGGGGTGAAGGTCATAGTCAACCCGGTGGGAGTCCTCGACAAGTGCAGCGACAAGTGGGCTACGTACGTCTTCCTCAAGGAGAATGGGTTTCCGACTGCGGAGTCTGCGATCCCAGAGGGAGAGGAGTCATTCTACGACATAGTTGATTTCCCAATTATTGTCAAGCCACGGGAGGGGCATGGCTCCATAGATGTGCATGTTGCCCACTGCGCTGAAGAGGCTGCCGTGGCAAAGGCACAGATCGAGAGAAGGGGGGGAAGGCCGATGCTCCAGGAGTATCTTGGGGACGATGCAAATGAATTCTCCACCGGGATAACGCTCAGCTCGGACGGAAAGTCTGTTCTATCGTCCATCGCCATGAGGCGGACCCTCAAGGGAGGGCAGACCTACAAGGCGTTCATTGACGACTTCTGCGAAGTTCGCGAATCGGCGGAAGAAGTCGCTCTAAAATTGGGGGCCAGCGGCCCTGTGAATGTCCAGTCGAGGATATCCGACGGTATCCCGAAGGTTTTTGAAATCAACCCGAGGCTTTCTGCGTCCTGCCCCATGCGCGCGGTTGCCGGGGTCAACGAGCCTGACTTTCTCTACAGGAACTTTGTCCTGGGCGAGAAATTTGAAGTGCGTAATTATCAGAAGCTCGTGTCGATGAGGTACTGGAATGAAGTCTACATCAGGCCCTCGACCTTCGAACGGACCGAAAAGGATGGGGAATTCAGCGGGCCCGACTCTGTCGTCCTCCCCTACTTCTGACTACGTGAACCTTGCGAAGAACAGGCTTGAGGGACGCTCGAGGAGTCTCCTCAGGTACATCGTCGAAAGCAGGGCCACCGAAACGCATGCTGCGAGATACCCGTAGACGATGAACTGGAACCCCATAGGGAGGACAAGGATCCCAACTGCGCATACCAGGAGCGCCCCGAACATCGTTATCGCGGCAAGGAGCTTCGCCCCGTTGAGCATTACGATGAACGAGCTGTTCGCCACGAAGACCGCAAGCAGAAGATCCCCCATCACGACGATGTAGAATATCTGGTTGCTGAGCGGAGACGTACCCATGCGCTGGAAGAAGCTGCGGGCATAGAATGCCACCATGATGGCGGCGGCGACGGAGGCTGAAATCGTCACAGCCAGGGACTTCACGTGCCTCATGCGGATGAACCTGTCGACTTCAGCGGTCCGGTCGACCGTGAGGTCCAGGGACAGGTTGTGGAGCTCTTCGTGAATAGTCGAGAGCATGACATACTGCACTATCGCTACTGGAAAGAGGACGACGAGTGCTAAGTCGGCGGCCGAGTGATAGGTTGAATTGAACACCAGAGGGAGGACGACGCCGCCGACACTTTTGACCGGGTTGCCCAGCCAGGACAGGACACGGTCGCTGAACACGAGCATGAAGAAGAAAGTCCCGGAGAGGTAGAAGGGGAGTGTCTCCCAGAACTGGACGCCGAACTTCGAGCCTATGGTGTGGGTGTTGATGAAATTGGGTTTGAAGAATGAGGGGGCGTCCCTGCCGACCAGACGATTCTTCTGGAGTACAAGGCTCTGCTTGGTGTTGTACCATGCAAAGATCGAGAGCACGCCGAGCGCCGACGCGAGAGAGACTAGGTACCTGAGTACAGGGTCGGGGAACACGCCCGGGGTGAACTCGAACACCACCAACAGTGTGGGAAGGGCGGCGGCGTAGGAGACGACGACCTGGGTGGTCTTCTTCAGGGCATAGATCGGGAGATAGCCAATCCTGTGGACGGAGATGGTGACAGTCCCCACGGCGGCGAGGCCTGCGAGCTCCCAGGGGACCCCGAGGAGGAAGGTGCTGGATAGGAGCACAACCAAGGAGCCGCAAAGGAGGGCTGCGAGGGCGACGTAGCTCCTCTTCAGGGCGCGAGCACACTCACTCACGTTCCCCTGCGAATGATAGAACATGAAGATCCGGGTGAAGGCCTGCAACGGTCCCTCTGAGATGAGCAACCCGAGGAACACGCCCACCATCAGGGCGGTAACCGCGCCGAGCGGGAGCCCCCAGGCCATCCAGAGGGAGACCCCGAAGACGTAGAGCAAGGCCAGGGCCCCAAGCCATGGGGTCGCTAGGCTCAGGCTCTCGATGAGCCTCCTCTTGGCAGAGGCCACAGGTACCAATGAGTCCGTGGATTGGGCGCTTGGGGTCTGACTGCCTTCGTCGTAGTAGTCAACCCTCTCGAAGACGCGCTGGGCAAGCTCGTACGTGCCGGAGAGCCCCACGCTCCTGGCGTCGGCGTCGTTGTACCCAAGCACTTCGAGGAAGACCAGCACATCGGCGAGGTTGTTGACGTTGGCCTGGAGTTCGGTCATCGACCTGGCGGCCTTCTCGATGAAGGCCTCCTTCGTGTGCAGGTCCCAGGGCTCTCCGCCTTCCGTCCCAGCCGGAGTCCAGCTCATGACGCAATCACTCCGAGTCCGGGTCTCCCCCGGATGTAGCCCAGGACGTCCGAGAGGCCTTCCTTGAGACTCACCTTGGGTTTGAAACCTAGCAACTGTCTTGCCTTGTCGATTGACGCTGAACCGACTCTGAGGTCACCCCTCCTTTCGGCTTCAAACTTGGGCACGACTGGCCCCGAGCCTGCCGCTGATGCCAGTGCCTCGAGGAGACCGAGGATGGTCACCTGCCGCCCGGTGGCTATGTTGAAGACCTGCCCGGGGGCTGCGTCCGAATCCATGGCGAGCAGATTGGCCGCGGCGATGTCCCTGACATGTACGAAGTCCCTGGTCTGCATGCCGTCTCCGTAGATCGTTGGGGTCGCCGAACTCAGGACCTGGCGCGCGAAAAGCGGGATCACCCCGCTGTATTCGTCGTTGGCCCGCTGCCTGGAGCCGTACACGTTGAAGTATCTCAGGGCGACTGTTTCGAGGCCATAAGACGAACGGTAAGCGTGCATGTAATTTTCCACGGAGAGTTTTGACGCGCCGTAGGGGGAGCCGGGCGCGCAATAGTCGGTCTCGGTGGCCGGGGGGTTCAGGACCGTTCCGTAGACAGCAGCCGAGGACGCGAACACAAAGCGCCTGACCCCATGCGTTACGCAGAAGTTCATCATCATCAGCGCCGCGTTGACGTTTACGTCGTGGACGGTCATCGGGTCGTCCACCGACCTTGGGACGCTGGCGATCGCGGCCTCGTGGAAGACCACGTCTATCCCATCGGGAAGAACCTCGATGCCATCAATGCCGCGGACGTCCCCCTTCAGGAACGTAAGTCCGGTGTCTCCCTTATGGTCGGAGAGGTTCTCCAGGGAGCCGGTGCTAAGGTCGTCGAGTACGAAGACTTCGGTGCCCCTGCCGAGCAGGGCGTCCACGATGTGGCTCCCGATGAAACCCGCTCCTCCGGTCACCAGGGCTCTCTTGGCCTTCATCCAAAGACCTCCCTAGCCTGGGGGGCCGGGGGGACCCAGCGGTATGCGCTGGCTTCGTCCGTTAACTTCTCGTAAATCTGTCTGTACGCCGCCAGCATCGCTTCGCTTGAGAAGCTCTCCCTGGCCCGGGCCAGGGCCTTCACCTCGAGAGTCCGCCTGAACTCTTGGTCCGTAAGCACATTGACGACCCCTTCGGCAAGGCTCTTCGGGTCCCTGCTCCTCACCATCACTCCGCACCCCTCGAGGGCCTCGACCACCCCGCCGACGCGAGTGGCCACGACCGCCTTCCCGCAGGCCATGGCTTCGATAACCGAGAATGGGAAGCCTTCGGTGATGCTGCTGAAAACGACCACGTCCCCGACGTTGTAGGCTTTCTCGGGTTCCTTCGTCCCGCCCGCGAAGACGAACCCATCCCCGAGGCCGAGTTCGTTGGCGACCTTCAGGCATCGCTTGGAATATGACAGGTTGTTAGAGTCTCCGTAGAGGATGCAGCGGGCGTCCTTGACCTTCTCCCTGACGTGTGACATTGCGTAGAGGAGCGTCGTTGTATCCTTGAAGGCGTCCACCCTGGCGACCGAGACGACGGTCGGGCCTGAAGGCCTTCGCACTTCCATTGGCCTGAACCTCTCGGTGTCGACGCCGTTGTACACCACGCGGATTTTCGAAGGGTCTGCGCCCAGGGCTTTCTCCCACACCGCGTTGGCCGCGCAGACAGGCGCGATCAGGTCGGCGGCGTGGTACACGGCCCTGACTATATTCCTGGAGAAGACCTTCCAGAAGATCTTCGAGGGCTCGTTGTGGAGTATGCTGTTGAAGTAGAGCATCAGCTCCCTGTAGGCGACCCCGTGCTCCGTGACCACCACCGGGACCCCCTGTTCCTCCTTCGCGACTACCGCGATCAGGGCGGGCCACCAGGCGAGGGAGGTGTGGACGAGGTCGACCTTGGGGAGCTCGACTGAAAGTATCTGAACCCCCCTCTGGAGAAGGCCGTAGGCGACCAGGGCCTCCTGGAGGCTCATCGACTGATAGAGCGGGTCCCGGCGCAGGTGCGAAAGGAACGCCTCCCAGGTCTGCCGATGCTCCATGAACTTTTTCGCGTCGTGCCCGACAATGACGGCGCGCATGTCCATTATCGCCCTGGTGAAGGCTTCAGGGTCCCATCCGTCCGAAGTCAGGCATGTCAGGAACTGCTCGAACACGGGCAGGAACCCGACCTCCAGGATCTGCTGGTCGCTCCGGCCGACCTTCCCGATGAAGGCGGTATCTCCCCTGTAGAACTCCTCAATCCTGTGGGTGCCGAAAAGGGGAACTTCGAGGACCGACTTTACGTTCGATGACACGTTATACCTGGAGTTCGCGTTGGCGTTGGAGAGCTGGCTGAACACCAGGAAATCGTATTCCCTGAGCCCTTCGACCAGGGCCTTCGCCCAGACGTAGACGCCCCCCGAGGCAACGTTCGGGTAGTTATCCCAGTTGACTAACAATACTCTCTTGGGCAGATAGCTCCAACTCCGGGGTTCTTGCGCGTCTGAGTTGTCTGTCCTTGTCTTCGAGGGGACGCTGTTTGAGCCTCAGTGCTAGGAAGACATCGATGGCGGCCTTCAAAGGGCTCTCGACAGGAGCCGTCGTCCTCCCCTTGGTGCCACTCCTCGTCCTTGGACGGATATCGGGGAGTTCGAACCCGCTGGCTCCTATGGCGAACGGGTTGGCGCGCTTTGCCAAGAGCTCGAAGTTTTCGCGGGCGGCCTCCGCCTCCTTGACGTCCTCGGCCAGGACGAAACATTCGTATGCCCTCTGAAGGGCCCAGAGTGACTCTCGGATAGAGTTGGAGAGCCTGGCGTCGGCGATCTCGCTGTACATGACGCCCGCCTCGAAGTAGAGGCGCTTCCCCTGCTCAACTACGCCTGCGTTGGTGAGGCAGTCCGCGGCGCAGCTGCAGCTAAGGGCGGCCCTGACCGGCGACCCCTTTCCCAGCCAGGCGACTGCGTCATTCAGATACAGCGTAGCGGCAGGCTGGAAGTCGTTGGCTTCCTCGGCCTTGACTGCGGAGAGCCAGACGTTGGTCTCGTCCGTTATCCTGTCTAGCCATGTTGTAGCTCCCATCAGACTATGAAGTGTGCCATGGAGGTATTAAGACGAAGTGAAACATGTTCGGAAGATTGTTCTGGAGCAGCGGTCCGTCTTATCCTACTGCCACAGGCATAAGAAAATCGGCAGAGAACTATCCGGATAAATACGAGGCAGCCAGACAACTGGGAAGATGCCTGCGAAGGGACAGCCAGCGGTGGAGCCGGCGCTTGCGATGGACCGTCTCCCGGACGAACTTGCGAAGTTCCTGTCGCGGGACACCTATTCTCTGGTAATCAAGGGAGAATCGGGGACTGGAAAGACAATTCTGGCTCTGACGATACTGAAGGCGCTGCAGCCCCTGGAGAACGTGCTGTACGTGTCGACCAGGACTTCACCCGTTCAACTCTTCGAGTACTACCCATGGATCGAAGAGATTTTCGGTCCGCCCGGGCCGCTGAAGGACTTCGCGGACAAGGAAGGGGCCGAAGGATGGGAGACCCTCGTCGATTCGAGGCTCGACGAGCCCAACGTAGTTTTCGAAAGGGTCACAAACGTCCTGATGGACAAGCAAGCACCTGTAGTGGTAATCGACTCCTGGGAGGCCTTGGCGGAAGGCCTTGGGAGTGAGGCGCTGCGGACGAACATCAGGGTCCTGGAGACCTGGAGGGAGAGAGCTGGCGCCCGGTTCATTTTCATCGGTGAGGACCCTTCCAACTCGGCAATCGACTTCATGGTCGAAGGAGTCGTGGTCCTCAAGGATAGGACGATGGGCGGGCGGAGGCTCAGGGAGATTACCCTGCCCAAGCTGCATGGAGTTCGCATAACCAGGCTCTCTCACTTCTTTACTCTCAACGGGGGCTCGTTCAGGAGCCTCCCTGATTATTCCCCGGGTGACTATTCATTCAGCAAGCCCCTCCCAATAAGACTGGACCGACCACTCCACAGAGAAAAAGGGCGGATCCCCACAGGACATGCTTCCCTCGATGCGGTTCTCAAGGGAGGTTTCCCTTCGAAATCGGTGGCGTTCGTAGAGGTCGATGATGCCGTAGACGCTAGGGCGGGGCTCGTCTTGGTGAACAAGCTGGTGCAGGATTGGGCGTCTTCAGGAGGCACGGTCGTCATGCAGAGGCCCCGAGGGATCGAGGAGCGTTTCGTCACGCAATATGGTAAATCGTTCATGGGCGCAAAAGCGAAGACAGGAATGATCGTTCTGGACGGGTCGGAAGGCAGCCAAAGACTTCTAGGGCGGCTGAAGCAAAGAGCGAAGATTCTTGCTGTCGCATCTCCTCAGACCGGGGGTCGCGAAGGGACGAAAGACTGGGAGGAGACGGTGAACTTCCTGCAGGAGAAGGCCGATCTGACCATCATATTTGGGCGCCCTGATTTGAAGGGTCCCGCAGTCGAGGGCGCAGAAACACGACTGAGGTTACTCCAGATCGATGGAACTCTGTTCCTCCAGAGCGAGGTGCCCTGGTCGCCCCTGCTCGGTGTCATCCCGACGATGACTGCGGGCAACCCGATGATTCAGCTGGAACCCTTGGTCTGATTCCTAGAAGATTATCTCGCAACGACTGCGGAAAAAAGGTTGAGGGGCCCTGTCGAGAAGATTACAGACAGAGCCCGACTATGCAGATCGTTCCGCCAATGGGTCCGCTAACCTTGGAGGTAACCCCCTGTCCCACATTGGGATTGATTGTGCCTGAGCTTACCGGGTTCGAAGTGGAGACACCTGTTGGAGCTGCCGTTCCTGTTCCGCCTCCGGATAGGCCGCCTACCGAGTAGACATCGCCGCCGTAGACGGTAGTCGTGGCCGTGGTGCTGGCAACGACAACGCCCATTACCAGAACTTCTACGTTGGCTGTGAGTGGAAGGTGATATTTCGCGATTTTCATCTTGGCGCTCCCATCAAGGCCAGCTGTGGCGCTGGCAAAGACGTTCCCTGACGGCCCTACAATTTCGACAGTCGAGCCTGCTGGCGCGCCGTTCACTGTGACTGTGTCGGAAGAAGTCGCGTAGTAGTCTGTGTAGGTGCTGAAGTGCATGGCCGTGTTGTCTGTGGTCTGGACCTCGAGGAAGACGAACAGCGGGTACTGGTAGCCGAGGTTCAAAGAAGTGGATGAGTAGACGAGAGTGCCGTCAAAGTAGACGTCGAGAATGTTGGAACCGTTGGTGACTATGGTGCAGTCCCTGGTGAGGGGCTGGCCGTTCATCCATTGGAACCAAAGTGTATTGTACGCGGTCGCCCCATTGGGATTCCCGGTGGCTTGGACCACCGCCCAGAAGTATCCTCCGAGGTCTACCCCTCCGGCGCAGGTCACATAGTTGACGTTTACACCGCCCGTCTGGACGTACAGGCCTGTGTTGAAGCTGTGGTTCGTTGGCAAGGTGGTGGAAGGAAGCGAAAGGGTCGCGTGGAATAGCTGGGCGTTTTCGCCGCGGGCACCGTAATAGCCCGCCCACTGGCCTGACACCTTGGACTGCACGCCCAGGTGCAGACCCGCGGAGTCTTCCGAATATTTGGCCGGTGCTCCTTGGACCACTGCGCTCCCGCCGAAAGTCCACAGGGAGACGCTCCCTGTCGTCAGGGAGTCGCTGGTGACAAGGCCATTGCTCGTCTTGCTGACAGATAGGACCGAAGCTGCAGTCGCAGGCCGCATCGAAGAGCCTGAGACCAGAAGGGTGGGCGCTGAAAGAAGTAGGAGTATGAATGTTATTCTCCAGGCATTACTGGACCTTTGTCTTGACATGTTCGGCGAAGGATAGTCCGGGGGATAATCTGGCTAAGCGATAATAGAACTAGTGAATTCTGCCATAGGGAGCATCTGCAGCCGGCGAACTGTCGTCAGCAACCATAGAAGATTCATGTGAAACCCTTATAGAACAAACGCGATTTCAATTGCCGATTGGTTCGCCGAGTCCTTATCGTGGACGACGAAGAGGATATCACAGACGCGTTGAAGGCAGGCCTTGAACATCGGGGCTTCAAGGTAGACACGTTCAACGAGCCTCTGTCCGCTTTGGCGAAGTTCGCCCCGAACACCTACGACATAGCGATCCTTGACATACGAATGCCCAAGATGAACGGCTTCGAGCTATACAGGGAGATGAGGAAGGTGGACGGCCAGGCGAGCGTCTGTTTCCTTACTGCGTTCGACGTCCACAAGGAAGAGTTCGAGAAGATGTTCCCTGACGTCAAGGTGAAGGCATTCCTGAAGAAGCCTATCACGATCGATAACTTGGTGATCACTCTCGACCAGCTGGTCCCGCCGTGAAGTAGTGGTCAGGTAGAATCTTCTAGACGATTCCACAGTACTGACTTAAAGCCCGCCTTGCGTAGGGAAGGTATTGTCAACGAGACATCGTACTCGAGATAGGACACTTGAGTTGGTGAAGGGCACCGCGCAGGCCGAGGAGGCGCTTAGCATTTTCATGTCGAGGGCAAAGGAGGAGATAGACATCTGCTCTGACAAGCTGGGCATAGGCGCCATGGTCAACTCTGGGGCGCTGAAGAGGGGCCTGACAAATGGAAAGAAAGAGGGGGTAAGGGTAAGGTATCTTACGGACATCACCCCGGAGAACTCGGTTTATTCCAAGGAACTGGCCAAGATGGTCGAGTTGCGCCACTTGGACGGGGTCACGGGGAACTTTGCCATATCGGATGCCAAGGAGTATGTGGGGCCGCTCGTGACCGACGCCAACACTTTGGGGCAGTTAATCTTCAGCAACGCGAAGCCCCTCTTCGAACAGCACAGGTATCTCTTCGACACCCTTTGGAAGAGAGCGACGCCGGCAGAGGAAAGACTGGCCGAGCTCGCAGGGGGAGCCCCGGCGGGGCAGACTAGGCTGGTTGGAGGAGATGAGAGGTTCGAGGCCCTGAGGAAGGTGTTGGATACCTCAGACAGGCTCATGGGGTGCACTACGGTTGGGGCTCTGAAGACTTTCCTCGATAACCTACCCGAGGAGTTGCTCGAGGTAGCCGAGAAGAACAAGAGTGAGCAGGGTGGAGTGAGATGGGTCACATCCATAGGTAACGAAGACGCCGCGGTGGTCTCCAAGTGCCTCAGGATGGGGATACAGATCAGGCACACGAGCAGGCTCCCACCGCTCAGCTTCGAATGCAGCACCAACGCACTGGTAGCTTCCATCCAGAAGGAGGGACAGGGGCTGGAGACGCAGAACGTCCTCCTGAGCACTGAACCCGCCTATGTCACCCACTTCCGCCTCGTCTTCGAAGAAATTTGGAAGAACGGCGTAGACGGGAAGAAGAGGCTTGATGAGATTCAGAAAGGGTTGGAAAGTTCGAACGTTGAAATTATTCAGAACGCCCACGAGTCCATGAAGACTGCCTGGCAGATGGCCAAGTCAGCGAAGGAAATCCTCATGCTTTTCTCGACACCCCAGGCATTCATCCGCCAGGTGAACTCCGACGGCGTGGACAAGATGAGGGAGGCTCTGGGCAACACTCAGACCAAGGTCAAGCTCCTGGTCCCCGAGGACGAGAGCATCCTGGCCATGTTAGAGGGAGTAAGGGAATCCCTCCCCAAGGTCGAGATAAGGCTGATGAACAAGAGCCTCAAGACGAAGATCTCCATCCTGATAATAGACAGAAGCAAGACAATGGTGTTCGAGACGAAGGATGACTCCCGGGAAGACCTCTACGAGTCCCTCGGGATAACAGCCTTCACTGAAAGCAAGTCGCTGGGGGAGTCGTTCGCCGTCATCTTCGACGGTATTTGGAAGCAGACTGAGCTCTACGAGCAGCTCGAGATGCACGACAGAATGCAGCGCGACTTCGTCAACATCGCCGCACACGAACTGAGGACTCCGGTCCAGGCCATCATCAACTATGCCGAGCTGGCGAAGAACTACCAAGAGGACAGAGAAGAATACTACAGGAAACTGCTGAAGAGTGTGCTCAGGCTGCACAAGATCACCGAGGACATACTTGACGCCGCAAGGATAGAGAGCAAGACCCTGCATCTGAGCAAGGAGGTGTTCGTGCTCAACGAAGTGCTCAAGAGCGCTATGGACGAACAGAAGCAGGCCGCTGCCAAGAAACATCTGGATCTTCACTTGGAACAACCTGAGCCTGTCTACATCTTCGGGGACAAGACCAGGATCAGCCAAGTCATGGCCAACCTGTTGATCAACGCGGTGAAGTTCACAGAGGAAGGGTCGGTGACGGTAACTGCGAACTTGGACAAGCGTGCGGGGAAGGTCGCGATCAGGGTCACGGACACGGGGATTGGCATCGACAAATCGCTGATGCCCCACCTCTTCGCCCGGTTCATGGCGAAGTCTCAGTCAGGAACGGGCTTGGGTCTGTTCATCTCGAAGAACATAATCGAGGAGCACGGAGGGAGGATATGGGTCGAGAAAAGCGAGGTTGGCAAAGGGTCGACCTTCTCTTTCGAACTCCCTGTCAGCACGACAATTGAAGCCAGGAGCAGGACTCCGGTGGCACCACCCCAGCCAGTGGAAGCGGGCTTGACTGAGGCCGCTACGGACTGGCTCGTCCAGGGCTGAGCGTCTCCAGCGTTATGTGGGACTAGACCATCAGCCGTTGTCAGGACTTTCGTCTTCTCTTTCCTTAATTTCGTCGGTCTCTCTATCTTCCTCTTCGACTTCCGATTCCTCTTCTAGCTCTTCGTCTTCCTCGTCCGCGGGTACAACGTCGGGCGAAGCCTCCACTTCGCGCTCCTGCTCTATCGCCTCGTCACTTCCTTCCTTTTCGTTGCTCATCATTGAATCATTTCAGTGCGGACAATATATCTCTTGAATCGGTGGGATGGGTTCGTCTTAAACCATATAGGCAGACCCGGGGTGCATGCGTCATTGCGGTTCTTCAGCCTCCGCTTCGTGCTTCTCTCATTTTATCTCGGAACGAAGTATCCCTCAATTCTGGTCGATGTCCTAAAGGGAAGAAGCATCCGAGCGAGTATTCATGAAAAGAGAAGGAAGGATTGGGAGAACGCGCGGAGCTACTACGCTGAGCATCCCAAGAAAGTCTTTGGGTTTTGGATGTATCTGAATCCCGATGACTTCTCGCCAGTTTCGACATCTATTGCGACCACGGGCTGGCTCGATTTGCCCTTGACCACGCTGTTGAGGAAAATCCTGAGGCCCGGGATGCTTGCGGTCGACGCAGGGGCCAACCTAGGATACTATACTCTACTGTTCGCAAAGAGTGTTGGCAAGACTGGAAAGGTGTACTCGTTTGAGCCGGAATCACTGAACTTCGAGCTCCTGAGCAAGTCCGTCCATGCGAATCATTTGGACAATGTGGAATTGGCAAGGGAAGCCCTCTCAGACTCCCAAGGAATGGCGACTCTTTTCTTGTCCGATCCAAGGGAGCCTCAGGGACATTCGCTAGTTCATGACCTCGGTAAGGGAGCGACTTTCACTCATTCCACAACTCTTGACGATTTTTGGGAGTCACTTGGCAAACCTCGGTTTGACTTGATAAAAATTCACGTTTCGGGCGCTGACGACTTGGTCCTCGCGGGGGCAAGAAGATTGATTCATGACTTGAGACCGTACCTCACCTTTGTCTTCACTCCACAACGATGGAGGGCCCGCTTGAGTGAACTCGAGGACTTGTATGACACTTACGAGGTGCTTGAAATTGTCCAAGGTCCACAGCTTGGAAGAAAAATCGACCTTCAGACTCTTCTCATTCGTGATCAGGTTGAAGTCTTCCTAATCCCAAGGAGACAATAGAGGGGTTATTCGGCGGTTCGCTTCGGAGCGCGCTTCTGAGTTCGGCCGCTCTCGTTCATCTTTTTGGCAGCTGCCTTGACGGATTTTACGATATTCACGTACCCGGTGCACCTGCAGAGATTTCCTTCTATCGCTCGACGTATCTCCCCTTCGCTCGGGTTCGGGTTTCTCTGGAGAAGGAAGAGCGATGACATGAGCATCCCTGGCGTGCAGTACCCGCACTGCAGTCCGTGATTCTCCCAGAAAGCCTCCTGGAGGGGGTGCAGCTTGTCTCCCTCGGCAAGGCCCTCGACGGTCATCAGCTCGCCCCCGTTCGCCTGGACCGCAAGAACCATGCATGATTTCACCGTCTTGCCGTTCATGAATATCGTGCAGGCACCGCAGTGGCCGGTATCACACCCGATGTGCGTTCCTGTCAGATTGAGTTCGTCCCTTAGGAAGTGAACGAGTAGGGTTCGCGGCTCCACCATGCCGCTGTATTCCTTACCGTTTACATTGCACGTGACCTTGGTCAGATCGCTCTTGAGCATTGATTTTGCGATGGTTCTCTACTCTCCACTATGCCCTTTCCAGCTGCCCCTGAAGGCAGCCGAAGAGTTGTTTTATCGTTTTTTCTGCCTGCCCGCTCAGGAGCCTCTGTCCCACAGAGGCGATTCTGCCTCCTACCGCCGCCTCTGCGACCCACTTCATCTTCGTCTTGCCATCCTCCTCGGCCAAGTCCAAGGTCGACTTGAGGTCGATGGTGCTCCCCATCCCTGAACCGCGTGCAAGAAGCACCGCATGCTCTGGAGGCCGCTTTTCCGCAGTGGTGAAGTGCATCTTGAAGTCCCCCTTGATGAAGGAAACACCGGCTTTGATCACCGCGGTGAAATCGTCGGGGGATTTGACCTCAAGACTCTGAAGGTCAGGCATGCAGGCCGAAATGCGCTTGGGGTCAGTCAGAAACGCGAAGACCTTGTCTCTCTGTGCTTTGACTGAAAATTCGCCTTCGAAGTGCAATTTGGTTCTACACTCGACTGAGGGCCAGTTTGACCGCTCTTTTTGTGAATACTTTGATCATCTCGAGGCGATATTCCCTGCTCCCGTGCATGTCCGAGGGTGGGTCGGCCTCCGCGTTCGCCTCTTCAGCACCTGCAACTATTGTTTCTTCGTTGAGCTTCTTCCCCTTCAGGTGTTTTTCAGCGCTCTTCGCTCGTATGGGCGTGGGCGCGACAGCCCCGAGGGAGATGCGTATGTCCTTGCAGATGTTCTTCGGGTCGACCGTCAGAGCGACCCCTACGCCCACTATCGCGAAGTCTCCTTCCCGCCGGCTGTGCTTGATATATGCTGACCCGGACGGTTTTGGAAGGTAAGGAATCCGAATCTCCGTCAGAATCTCGTCCTTCTTGACCGCCGTGGAGAAAGTGTCGACGAAGAAATCCGAAGACGGGATGGACCTCTGTCCCCTGGTTCCGCGGACCACGAACTTTGGGTCCAATGCCAGAAACGCGGTCGGCAAATCCGCGGCTGGGTCTGCGTGGCAGCAGCTCCCTCCCACCGTGCCCCTGTTGCGAATCTGTTGATCTCCTATCTTGCTCGCCGCGTCGACCAGTATGGGGAACAGACTCCCGACCACTTTGTTGTGCTCGAGGTGGTCATGGGGCGTCAATGCCCCCACCGCGAGGTGCGCCTTCTCCTTCCTGATGTAGGCCAACTCGTCCTTGACTTGAGTTATGTCGACGAGCGCAGCGGGCGCCGCGAGCCTGAGCTTCATCAGAGCGAGGAGGCTCTGGCCTCCGGCCAAGACCTTCGAGTCTTTCTTTTCGTGCAGAAGCTTGATCGCTTCATTCAAAGAAGCAGGGAGGAAGTAATCGAACTTCTTAGGATACAATATCCGACAAGAGCCTCTTTGGTTATTTTAGAATTGCGTTTCAGAGGATTGCTTCGTGCGAAAGAGATTTCTGCCATAGGTTTGCACCCTCATCGTAGATTGCTGGACTTCGAGGAGAGCGATGAGCAGAAACTTCTGCGTGAAGCAATCTCCGGAACGGTCTCGAAGTTTGATGACGTTTATTGGCGGTCGTGCGACCACAGGGCAGAGTTTCCCCAGGAGTATTTCGACGCCCTCGCCAAGAACGGCTGGTTCAATCTAAACGTTCCAAAGGAATACGGAGGCGCAGGCCTCGGCCTTACTGAGGTCGCCATCGCCATACACGAAGCGTCGAGGAGGTGCGGAATGGCGGCAGGGGACATAATCATGGCAATCTGCACGTTCGGCATTCAGACCCTGAAGTCGTTCGCAAAGGAGTCTCTGAAAACCAGGCTGCTTCCGGAGCTCGGTGCTGGGAAGCACATTTACTCTTTCGCGTTGACCGAGCCGCTGGCCGGGGTTGATACTCTGGCCATCTCCACGCGTGCAGAGAAGGATGGGGATGGTTATGTGATCAACGGGCACAAAATCTGGACAACGCTGGCCCACAAGGCCACGCTGATGGCTGTGGTTGCGAGGACGACTGAGAGGGGGAAGGCTTCGAAACGGACTCGAGGCCTTTCAATCTTCCTCGTGGAGTGTGGAAAACTGAAGGAAGGGGAGATGAAGATGAGCAGGATTGACGATATCTCGATGCGTGCGCTGGGCTCAAACGAGGTACACTTTGAGAATCTCAAAGTCCCCGCAGAGAATCTGATCGGAAAGCTCGACGAGGCTTGGGACATCCTCCCGACCCTCCTCAACGCCGAGAGAATATCGACCGGTTCCATGAGCATTGGTCTGGGGGAGCTGGTCCTCGAAAAGGCGAGCAACTATGCGAAGGCGAGGCAGGTCTTTTCCAGGCCGATTGGGGCGAATCAGGCAATACAGTTCCCTCTTGCCAGGTCTCTGGCAGACCTGCGAAGCGGTTGGGCGGTGACGCAGAAAGCTGCATGGCAGTTCGACAACGATCTGGACTGCTCGGTGGCAGCGAATGTTGCGGCCTACATGGGCGCGAGGTCGGCGTTCTTCGCCGCTGACCGTGCGATGCAGACCTATGGGGGAATGGCCTATTCACCAGAATCTGACGTCGAGAGGCATTGGAGAGACGCCAGGCTGTTCAGGACAGGTCCTGTGCCGGAGGAGATGGTTCTGAACCTCATTGGCCAGCGAGTCCTCAACCTGCCGAGGAGTTACTGAGCTTGGACTTCACGTATGATGATTCAGGGGTCGCTCTGATGCGAAAGGTCTCCTCTGAATTCGATGTGTCGTACTGGCGCGATGTGTCCAAGGAACATAGATTCCCGGCCGAATATCGGAAGGCTATTGCGAAAACGGGACTGTTTGGGATTCTCGTCGAGAAGAGATGGGGCGGGATGGAAAGGGGGCTGGTCGACCTATCCCTTGCGACTCAGGAGACGGCGGAACGGTATGCCGGACTCGGCTCTTATCTCTACCTAAGCGGTTCGCTGACCCCCAAGATCTTTGCGGCGAACGCTTCCAAGGAATGGAAAGAGAAGATGATGCCGTCCTTTGCGAAGGGGGAACTGGTCGTCTCGATAGCCTTGGCCGAGGAGTCCTCGGGCATGGACGCGCTCTCAATTGAGACAACGGCGAAGCGTGTTTCTGACCATTACTTGATAACAGGCAGGAAGATGTTCGTGACCAACGCCGCGACAGCTGACTTTCTGCTACTCTTTGCGAGGACAGGGCCAAGGGACGGAAGGAAGTCAAGCGGAATCTCGATGTTCTTGGTCGACTCCAAGGACCCAACAATCAAGAAGACGAAGCTCGAGAAGCTCGGATTGGATTTCAACACCATACACTCAGTTGAGGTCAAAGACCTGAAGGTCGGCCAGGAATCGATGGTCGGACCTCCGGGGGAAGCATGGAAGGGCATTAGGGAAGCATTCCTGATGGACAGGATACTCACATCCGCATCGCTCGTTGGGACGGGAAAGCTTTCGGTCCAACAGGCTGCTGAGTACGCGGGCAAGAGAAGTGTATTCGGAAAGCCGATCGGCTCCAACCAGGGAATCCAGTTTCCTTTGGCCGACGCGGTCATCCGGCTGCTGGCGGCAGAAGCGATGGTCCTGAAGGCTGCTTCTCGCATCGATCAGAAGAAGAGCTTCGAGGACGAAGCGAACTTTGCCCTCCTCGAATCAGCGAATGCTGCCCAGGTAGCGACCGACAGGGCCCTGCAAGCCCTCGGGGGCCATGGCTATCTGAGGGATTATGACCAGGAGAGGTACTGGCGAGACGTGAGAGTTCACAGGCTCCACCCAATGACAGAGGAACTGTTGCTTGCTACAATAGCACAGAAGTGCCTGGGACTTCCGAAGTCATACTAGGAAGACGCTTTATACACCAAATGGTGGCCCCCACCCAGATCTCAGCTTGGTCGAAGGTAGATCGGCCGAAGCCGCGGCTGGTGCAGGTCAAGCCTTCCAGGACATAATTTACGAAGCGCGTCCTCCGAGCGCGGTAATCTACCTCAACCGGCCCGACAAGAGAAACGCGATAACCTACAGGATGATCCAAGAGTTGCGGGCAGCGTTCAGGATGGCGGCAGAGGACAGGAGCACCAGGGTCATCATCATGGCTGCGAAGGGCAAGTCGTATTGTGCAGGGGGAGACACCACGGAATTCCTCACGAATTCCATCGAGCAGACTGAGAAATTCCAGAGAGAAAACCTGGAGCTGTGGAGGGAGATGGAGAAGTTGAGAAAGCCAATCATAGCGGCCGTCCATGGTTTCGCCAACATAGAACTGATTCAGTCAGTGGATATCGTCCTCGCAGCCCAGGACGCCAAATTTGGCCTCCCGGAAACAGGCATAGGAGTCTCGCCGGGTGCAGGAATAACGATCAGACTCCCTCGAGTCGTTGGGAAATACATCGCGAAAGAACTTCTCTTCACGGGGGAGGCGATCAGCGCCGAGGAGGCGCACAGGGTCGGGCTGGTGAACAAGGTCGTCCCGACAGAGAAACTGTTGGACGAAGCGATGGCGCTCGCGGGGAGGATAGCGAAGAGGGCTCCACTTGCAATCGGTGCGGCAAAGGCGTGCGTCAATTTTGGGTCCGAGATGCCCCTCGACGAAGGAATGGAATACCAGCTGAGGGAGTCGATCAGCATGTTTCACACGAAGGACCTGAAGGAAGGGATTACAGCCTTCTTCAAGGAGAAGAGGGAGCCCAACTTCGTCGGGGAGTGAAAGCGGTGCGTGGGAGGTTCGCCATTGTGGGATACGGCGAGACGCCAGTCAGCCGGGCGCGCTCCGATAAGGGAGAGGCCAAGCTCTCGGTTCAGGAGTATGCTGCGTGGGCCGCGGAATCTGCGCTGACCGACGCCGGGCTCGAGGCGAAGGACCTTGACGGTCAGGGACTGGGGGTTGCAGGCACGGTCTACCCTCATTCAGAAATCTATTCCGGTGAGGTGACACAGGACCTCGGCATTTCTCCAAAGCTTCTCCTGCGGTCGGATGCCGGGGGCAACTCAGGAGCCTCGCTCCTTCACTCGGCTGGCCAAGCGGTATCGTCAGGAGAGGTGGACCTGGTTCTATGCCTTGGAGCCGACACCCCGATGAGCGTCTCCATTCCCGGCGCGATGAGGGAATGGAGGTACGAGGCAGACTTTCAGAAACCGTTCGGAATGATGGGGCCGAACAGCCAGTTCGCCTTCGTGACGAGGAGGCACATGCATCAGTTTGGCACCAAGCCGGAGGCCCTGGGGAAGATTGCGGTTACCCAACGAAACCATGCAATGAAGAATGCCAACGCATACCTGAAGTCTCCTCTGACGATGGAGCAGTACATGGCTTCAAGGATGATCGCAGACCCGGTGAGGCTTTTCGACGCATGTATCTCGGTCAACGGTGGCCTGGCCTTCTTGGTTGCCTCGGAGGAAAAGGCGAAGCAGTTCGCCAAGGACAAGGCCGTCTGGATCCTGGGGATGGCTGAAATGAACAATTACCGGGAGGGGTCCTCTCAGGCCCCCGACATTACCTATCTCGGAATCGTCGATGCGGCCAAACGCGCCTTCTCTCAGAGCGGGGTTGAGAGGAAGGACGTCGATTTCGTCCAGTTGTACGATGACTACACCCTCGCGGTCCTTATGGAGTTGGAGGACTCGGGGTTCTGCAAAAAGGGAGAGGGTGGACGTTTTGTCGAGGAGCATGACCTGTCAGTAGGGGGTGACCTCCCCATGAACACAGGTGGAGGACAACTTTCGTCTGGGCAGCCTGGAATGGCTGGTGGGTTCGTGCACCTAGTGGAGGGGATCAGGCAGCTACGCGGCGAAGGTGGCGAAAGACAGGTGGACGACGCGAGTCTCGGCTTTGTGACAGGGATTGGGTGCCTGGGGTATGCCAACAGTTTGGTACAGACATCGGCCGTGGTCCTTGGATGTAGGTAACAAGGCCTTGGAAAGTTCCAATCAACCGGTCGCCTACGAAAAGCCACTTCCCGCGATTACGACGCTGACCAAACCCTTCTGGGACTCGTGCTCCAAGCATGCGCTGAGAATGCAGTTCTGCACCTCGTGTAGAGAGTGGATTTGGTACCCGAAAGCGTGGTGCCCCTCATGCGGGAAGAGAGAAAACATAGAGTGGAAGGAGGTTTCAGGAAAGGGGACAGTCTACTCGTTCACCGTAATCAGGCAGGTGATAGATAACTCCCCTGCATTCAACAAGGACATTCCGTTCGTCATCGGGCTCATAGAATTGGAGGAGGGACCGAGGATCTACAGCAACGTGACCGATGTGAAACCTGAAGAGGTGAAGGTCGGGGACAAGGTTGCTGTCTACTACGACGACGTCACTCCAGAGGTCAGCCTCCCGAAGTTCAGAAGAACGGGGTCTAAGCCCTGATGGTCGAGCAGTCGCTCGGAGAGAAGATTCAGCCCTTCATCTTCTCAGAAGCTTCCTTCAGGTTCAAGAATCTTGGGGAGGTCATGTACCAAAGACTGGACCAAAACGGGAGGTTGAAAGGACCAGAGCCGGACATTCCGAAGGAAACGCTTCTCTGGCTCTACGAGTCGATGGTCTTCGGGAGGGCATTCGACCAGAAAGGAGCGAACATGTCCACGCTCAGGGAGATCGGCACTTTCGGGGCGAGCAAGGGACAGGAAGCAACTCAGGTCGGCTTCATCTCCGGCCTGCAGAAGGAAGATTGGTTCGTCCCCATGTACCGAGACAGCGCTGCGATTCTAGCCTTCGGCCTGCCTCCTTCTATGATCTTTCAGTACTATGGAGGAGACGAGGGGGGGATGAAAATCCCTGCGGGCCTGAACATGCTCCCAATCTTGGCCCCCGTGTCTGGGCAGGTCCCCCACGCGGTGGGGCTTGGCCTGGCTTTCAAACTGCAGGGCAAGAAGTCAGTTGTTCTAGTGTCAACCGGAGACGGCGGGACCTCCAAGGGAGACTTTCACGAGGGATTGAACTTCGCCGGAGTGTACAAGCTTCCGGTGGTATTCGCCGTTGAGAACAATCAGTGGGCGATATCGGTCAGGAGAGAGAACCAGACCGCCTCCAAGACACTTGCTCAGAAGGCTGTGGCCTACGGTTTCGAAGGCATACTCGTAGACGGGAATGATGCAATTGGCTGTCATGAGGTCACGAAGTTCGCGGTGGAAAAGGCGAGAAGAGGAGGGGGCCCAACCTTGATCGAGTTCTACACATACAGGATGGGAGCCCACACCACGGCGGAGCTGGTTTCAAACAAGCTCAAGGCTGAGGATGAAATTCGCCAATGGGAGAAGCGTGACCCCATTATGAGGATGGAAGGATACCTGAGGTCGCGGAGTCTCCTGGACGACCGGGCCAAGGACGCCTTGATGCTCCGCGTCAAGACAAGGATTGATGCCGCGCGCGCAGAGTATGGTAGGATGCTTCCCCCGAGCCCGGCCGAGATGTTCAGAAATATCTACGAAAGTCCGTCCCCTCAGCTCATCGAACAGATGGGGGAGCTTTCACTCGGGGTCGAGGGACAGGGCCGTGCGTTGCTCCCTGAACCAGTTCTCGCAGGAGGAAGGCCAGGAGTCAACATCAGGAACGCCGTGAACATGGCCCTAAGACAGGAGATGAAGAGAGATGGAAGGATAGTCGTCTTCGGAGAAGACGTCGGGAAGAATGGAGGTGTCTTCCAGGTGACCAAAGGCCTGCAGGATGAGTTCGGAGAAGGGCGCGTATTCGATACCCCTCTCGCCGAGCCTGCGATTGCGGGGGTCTTCGTCGGCCTTTCCGTGGCCGGAATCGTACCCGTCGCCGAGTTCCAATTCGATGGCTTCACGTATTCGGCCCTCGACCAGATATTCAGCCATGTTGCCCGGATGAGGAACCGTTCGAGAGGAAGGTACAGCATCAGGGGGGTAATCAGGTTCCCGTACGGAGCCGGGATTCGGGCACCGGAGCACCATTCGGATTCCCCCGAGGCGCTTTTCTCTCATGCTCCGGGACTCGTGGTCGTGATCCCCTCGAACCCCTACGACGCCAAGGGCCTCCTGGCATCCGCCCTTAGAGAACCCAACCCTGTGGTCTTCATGGAGCCGAAGAGACTCTATGATTCTCCAAGGACAGAAGTCCCTGAAGACGAGTATACCATCCCCCTGGGGAGGGCCAAGGTGGTGATGGAGGGGACGGACATCACCCTTGTATCATACGGGGCGATGATGGTTCCAGCCCTGAGCGCGGCCGATTCATTGACGAGGGAATATTCGGCCCACCCGGAGGTGATAGACCTGAGGACCATCAAGCCCTTCGACCTGGCCACCGTGGTCGATTCGGTGAAGAAGACGGGGAGGCTGGTTGTTGTTCACGAAGCGCAGAGATACTGTGGGATTGGCGCGGAGGTTGTCTCCGAGGTGCTTGAGAATGCCATCGACTATGTGAAGGCCCCACCCAAGCGAGTTACGGGGTTTGATATTGTAGTGCCGCTCGCGAGACTCGAGGATGCCTATCTCCCCACTGCAGATAGAGTGCTCAAAGCTTGTGTAAGCGCCATTAGACACTAGAAAACCAATGGCCGTTAGGAGACAGAGGGCATTTCTACGACACCTAGATCTCCCCATCTTTGCTTATTCTGGAGGATTTTGTCATAGATGTAAGAAGCGGAATAGACATCGGCCAGAGCAAAGCCGACGGATTTGAACAAGGTTACCTCACTAGAGCTCGACCTGCCGGGCCTCTTGGACAGAACCAACTCAGCCAGGTCAGCCTTTATCATGGCATCGGAAAATTTCCCTTCTTTGACGGCCTGCATGACGTCCCCGGCTTCTTTCAGTACCCCCGCCCTGGTATCCACGAAGACAGACGCCCTTGAAATCAGGTCCGAGCTGAGCTCCCTCCTGTTAGGCAGCGTTCCGATGCTATTCAGGTGGCATCCGTCTGAGATGTCCACCGAGCTTAGGACCGGCGTTGCGGCGCTTGTGGCAGCTATCACAACGTCTGCTCCGCGTGCAGCCTCTCTTGGGGTTCCAACTGCATCCACCCCGATTTCGAGCTTCTGTGACATCTCCTCGGCAAACTGCTTTGCGTGTGAGAGGTTTTTGCTCGCTACCCTCGCCTCCTTGATTCTCCTGACGGCGCACACTGCCTCCAGATGAGTCCGGGCCTCCTTTCCGGAGCCCACTACGCCCACCTTGCAAGATTCAGGCCTCGACAGTATCCTGGTTGCCAGTCCCGTCAGTGCACCCGTCCTCACCTCCGTCACTGTGGGGGAGTCCAGCATGGCAAGGACCCTGGAATTATCACAGTCAATCAGGAGGATGGACCCGCCCTGCACGGGGAGATTATTCTTCTCTGGATTCTTCTTGAATTCGGTGACAATCTTGACAGCGCAGCGCCCAAGGTTTGACGAGTAGGCGGGCATGGTCAGTATGAACGAGTCTTGGCCAACTTTGAGTACTGACCTGGCTGGCTGAGACTGGATTTCGGTTGCTCCCCTCCTGAGCATTTCTTCCACCACGCCTATTGCCGCCTTCATGCCGAAAGCACTCTTGACTGCCTTCGCGCCCACTATCAGGGTACCAATACCGTTGCCTTGGGGCACTGAAACCAGCCCTCAGTCCTTTTTGCTTGCTGCCATCGATTCCGCTTCGGCCTTCTCCCTGGTCGCCCTGAGCACCCTCTCGGGCAAAAGGGGGAGTTCGCATAACCTCGTTCCTAGGGCGTCGTACACGGCGTTCGCGACGGCTGCTGCGGTGGGGATGCATCCGTGCTCCCCGACGCCTTTGGCTCCGAACGGTCCAGCTGGGTCTGGCTCCCCAACGAAGATCACTTTGATTTCGGGCGTCTCCCCGATAGTAAGCAACTTGTAGTCGGCGAAGCTCGGGTTCAGGACGGCCCCCTCCTCGAGCAAGAGCTCTTCGTTGAGGGCGTAGCTGAGGGACATCAAAACGCCCCCCTCGACCTGTCCTTCGGCTCCGATGGGGTTGAGTATCCTCCCCGCATCATGGACGGCCACGACCTTGAGCACCTCCAACTTCCCGGTCTCGGGGTCGGCCTGAACCATGACTGCCTGGGTGCCGAAGCCGTACGCTGCCGAGATGTTTCCCATCTGGGTCTCCGGGTCAGCCATTTCTGTCGGCGGGTCGAAGAACGCTGAGGAGGTCACCATGGTTCCGCCCTCGCGGAAATGGGAGCGTCTGACGAGTTTGGAATAATCTAACGACTTCGTTGGGTTTGCGCGTGAGAAAACCAGACCGTCCTCGATTGCCATGTCGGACGGTTCCCCACCCAGCTCGTCCGCGGCAAGCCGGAGCAGCTGGTCCTTGGCTCCCCTGGCGGCAAGTAGGGCCGCGTTTCCCCCCACAAACGTCATCCTGCTGGCGTGAATCCCGACATCCCAGGGCTTGACCGAGGTGTCGGTGTTCACAAGCTCGACTCTTGAGAGAGGGATGCCGAGTTCCTCGGCGACAATCTGGGCGATGGAAGTATCCGAGCCTGTGCCTATTTCGGAGGAACCCGTAAGAACAGTTACCTTCCCGAAGTCGTCAATTCTTATTGTCGCCCCACACCCGTCCGACCGGTAGACCCTCGCGCCCCCCGCGACATGAAAGAGAGTGGAGAATCCAATCCCCCTGTTCTTGCCAGCCTTGTGCCATCCCTTCCATCCGATCTCCCTCGCCGCGACCCTCAGTGTCTCCTCCATGGAGCAGGTGCCGATCTTCATGCCCTGGGTTGTGACGTCTCCAGGTCTGTTCACGTTCCGCAACCTGAAATCTAGAGGGTCAATCCCCAGCCGTTCAGCCAGGATATCCATCTGACTCTCCATGGCGAAGTTGATCTGTGGGTTACCTGCACCGCGCATCGTACCTGAGTATGGGTTGTTGGTGTAGACCGGCTGGGCTACAAACTCGACGTTTTCGATTCTGTACTGGCCGGTGCTTGTCGCCATCATCACCCTCGCGTCAAAAGCGCCCCAGGAAACATATGCGCCGACGTCGAGAACGACCTCGACTTTGCGAGCCAGCAGTTTGCCTACACGAGATGCTCCGGTCCTCATCTTGATGATAGCCGGTTGCCTGGTGGGAGAGTAGCTCAGGTCTTCCTCCCTTGAGAAGAGTATCTTCACTGGACGTCGGGTCTTCATCGAAAGCAGGGCCGCTATCACATCCACAGGGTAGAGGTCCATCCCTCTACCGAACGAGCCGCCGATGTAGGGTTGAATGACGCGGACCTTTTCAGCTGGAAGACCGAGCGCCTCGCCCATCTCCCTCTGAAACATGAAAGGGGCCTGGGTGTTTGACCAGACTGTGAGACTGCCGTCGGGGGAGTAGGATGCGAGGACCCCCATTGTGCCCAGTGCGGAATGAGTCATGAAATGAAGTCGGAATGTGTTTTCGACCGACACCACGTCGCTCCGCGCGAACACTTCGTCGGGGTCCCCGTGCTTGAATTTGAAAGGCAGGTTCACGATGTTGCTCCCGGACCCGTCGTGGAGAGGTCGTGCTCCGGTTTTCATCGCCTCGAGAGGATCGAACAAAGGGGTGAGTTGCTCGTAATCCACATCGATGAGCTCTATTGCTTTGGAGGCTGTCTCTTCGTCGACGGCTGCGACTGCAGCGACTTCGTCCCTGTATGAGAGGACCTTCTTGTCCTTGAGGGGGAGGTTGTCCTTCATGAAACCGAATTTTATTCTTGGGGTATCAGCCGCTGTGATTACGGCGACGACCCCGGGGAGCGCCTCAGCCCTGCTCTTGTCTATCTTCAAGATTCTGGCGTGGGGATGTCTGCTCCGGAGGATTTTCCCATGCAGCATCCCAGGGAGCTTCAAGTCGAACATGTAGTCCGCGCGGCCAGTGACCTTCTGGATTGCGTCATATTTCGGAACCCGATGCCCGATGACCGAGTATCCCTCCCTCTCCTCCTTTTCGAGGCTGGTTAGGGCGGACAAGGAATTCTGGCTTCGTGGCCTCTGCTTCTTTTTAACCTTCGGACTTCGGGCGTCCGTCCTGCATCCCGAATTCTCGTTTGAACTTGCTCAACCGGAGCATGGCCTCGGCCAGCTTGTCTTCGTCGAGGGCATACGATATCCTGATGTGGCCTTCGCCTCCGTTCCCGAATGAGGCGCCGGGGATGGTTGCGACTTTGTAGCGAGAAAGGAAATCCCTTGAAAAGGCGTTGGAATCGGGTGTTCCTCGTCCGACCCCGGGGAAGACATAGAACGCCCCCTGGGGCGCAACGAGATTCATTCCGATCTCCTTCAGACTCTGGCAGATGAATCGCCTCCTTTTGTCGAATTCCCGAAGTATCGGCCTGAAGAATCCTTGAGACCCTTTCAGGGCGGCGACTCCCGCGGCCTGGACGATCGAACTCGCGCAGACTGCGTTGTACATGTTATATCGGGTCATTGCGTCCACCAGCTCTTCGTTGGCGACCGCGTAGCCGAGCCTCCACCCAGTCATCGCGAATGTCTTGGACATGCCGCTGACTGTCACAATCCTATCCTTGAATTCACTGACAGAAGCCGGACTGAAGTGAACAGCTCCGTCATACAGGAACTTCTCGTAAATCTCATCTGACAGGACATAGAGCCCCCTGGACGCAGCCGCGGCGCAGGCCTCAGTCAGGTCCTCAGGCGAATAGACTGTGCCTGTGGGATTTGCCGGCGAGTTCAGGACCAGCAATTTGGTCCGCCTGTTGAAGGCCCTCTCCAATCTTCTTGAGTTTAGTCTGTATCCGTCCGCCTCGCTCATGGGCACTTCAACCGGCTTTCCACCTGCTAGTCTAACCGAGGCCTGATAAGCTGAGAACGCGGGCGTAGGTATCACAACTTCGTCCCCCTTGTTGAGCAGGGAATTCATCAAAACATTGACGGCTTGTGTTGCACCTGCAGTCACGATGATTTCCTTGTCGGGGTCGGCGTCAATGCCATTCTCGGTCCTTAGCTTCCTCGCAATCTGAGCCCTAAGTTCTGGTACCCCCCGGTTCGAGGTGTACCTGTTTGTTCCCGAATCGACTGCCGACTTGAGGGCTTCGCGGACGAACTGTGGGACTTCGAAGTCGGGCTCACCGATTCCCAGGTTGATGAGCCCTTTCATTCCCTGAGAGAGCTCGAAGATCCTTCTAGTCCCAGACGGAGTGACGTCCCTCATTCTGCGGGAGAGCTCCAACACTCTCGGCCGAGAAGATGGGCCGTTTAAATGGTGAGACGTCCAGGTAGGCGGCGTAGACCATTGGGTCGTTGCGTCGGCCCAGGTGTAATCTGAAATGTATCACCTGCCAACGCTTTTAACGGCTCGACGAGGCTTTGGCGACCCGGAAGATGCCGTCCTCGAATGATGGGCGACGGGACCGCTACTTCAACACGAAGATGGAGATGATGCCCAGGAAGGAGCTGGTCTCCCTGCAAGAGAAGCGTTTCAGGGCGGCCATCAAGTACGCCCGTGAGAACTCCGTCTTCTACAAGCGTGCGTTCCGAAGACTAGGAATTGGACCCGAGGACGTAAGGAGTATCGCCGACCTTCAGAAGAGAGGATTTTTCACAACCAAGGACGATATGCGGAAGACGTTTCCCTACGGGCTTCTCGCCGTCCCGAGGGAACAGGTCGTGGAGGTGCATTCGAGCTCCGGAACCACGGGGACTCCCGTCCTGGGTCTCCACACGGAGAAAGACCTCGAGGACTGGGGCGAGATTTCGGCGCGCTGTCTGACCATGGCTGGAATTACAAAGAAAGACGTCTTTCAGATTACCCCGGGTTTTGGCATGTTCTCGGGTGGGTTCGGTTTCTATCACGGAGCAAGGACTGTGGGCTGTACCATCGTGCCGGCTGCGGCAGGCTTCTCCAAGAGGCAGATTCAGTTCATGTTGGACTTCGGCACAACTATGTTCTCGTCGATAGTCTCGTATGCATTCAGGCTCGCGCAGGTTGCCGAAGAGATGGGGGTTGACCTTCCGAAGCAGACCAAGGTCAGAAAGGGCATCTTCGGGAGCGAGATATGGACCAAAGAATCCAAACGTAAGCTCTCCAAGCTATGGGACATGGACCCCTACGACGTGTACGGGTTCGCAGAGATGTACGGCCCTGGCATGGGAAACGATTGCAGGATGCACGACGGACTCCATCTGTGGCAGGATTTCTTCCTGGTCGAGGTTGTTGACCCCAAGACAGGGGAGCCCCTCGGTCCTGAGGAGGAAGGGGAGCTCGTCATCACGACGTTAAGAAAGAACGCGAATCCCCTGATTAGGTACAGGTGCAGAGATGTCTCCTTCCTCTATGATTCTTCTACCTGCGATTGTGGCAGAACGCATCAGAAGTACAAGGAGATCGTCGGAAGGACCGACGACATGGTCAAGATCTCAGGTGTGAACTTCTGGCCGTCGGAGGTCGAGAGCGTTCTGCTAAGGACTGAGATGGTGGGAGCGGAGTATCGTATCAGACTCTCAAAAGTCAACTTCGAAGACAAAGTGAAGATCGAGGTCGAGTCCGCTTCAAAGATGGGAGACAAGGAATCGAAGGATAAGCTCTCCAGAGAACTCGCGTCCGAACTCCACAACACGCTCCTCTTCACCCCGGAGGTCGAAATCCTCGACCCCGGCACCTTGCCCAGGGTAGAGGTGGGCAAGGCCCAGCGCATGCTGGACGAAAGGAAGGCGGCGTGAGGTTCGTGGCAGGCCATGCCTTCGACCATTGACTCCGCCTACGAATTCCAGGTCAACTCTGATGCGAAGCGTTGCTGGGACTTCTTAGCCAGCCTGGAGAATATCGGTTCCTGCATCCCAGGGTGTGAATCAGTGACGCCCATCGACGACAAGACAGCCGTCTTTGCGGTCAAGGTCAGCGTGGGGTACGTTTCGAAGACCTTCGAGATGAAGGCGAGGTTCGTGGAGGTCATCTCCGAGTCCCACCTGTCGTTTAGTGGTGATGGGAGAGACGCTGAGATCGTGGGGACCCTGGACCTGCGCCCTGGCAGTCAAATGGGCGTTACTTCGGTCAGGTACAGTCTGCAGATCCGACCAGTCTCCGCGGTCGGAAGGACAGCCGCAGCCTTTTTCGGAAGAGACCTGGTAAAGAAGCAGGCCGAGTCGTTCGCAAACTGTGTGAAGGCGAAGCTAGAAACTGCGGGCGTTCCTAGCTGACGTACGACGGGTACACTATTTCTGTGGGTTCCCAGTCTTCTAGTCTCTTCGAGAGGAAGGCCTCATATGCTGCAAGGTCCAAAAGCCCGTGGCCTGAATTGTTGAAAACAATGACCTTCGACTCTCCTGTCTTCTTGCACCTCAAGGCTTCGTCGATGACGAATTTGATTTCGTGTGCCGATTCGGGAGCGGGGATTATTCCCTCGGTCCGTGCGAACGTGATGGCGGCCTCGAAGATCTCGTTCTGGTGGTAGGCGACGGACCGCATGTACTTCCTGTCTATCAGGTAGGAGATTATGGGCGACATCCCATGGTACCGAAGCCCCCCAGCGTGAATGGGCGGGTTCTTGTAGTCCTTCCCCAGGGTTAGCATCTTCACAAGCGGGATCATTCCAGCACTGTCTCCGTGGTCGTAGGTGTACTTGCCCCTTGTCGTATGGGGAACCGCCTTTGATTCACAGGCCACAAAATCAATCTCCGCCTTCTTCTTGATCTTGTCGGCGACGAATGGCAGGCAAAAGCCCCCGTAGTTGGACCCCCCTCCTATGTTTCCGACCATTACATCAGGCTTGACGTCCAGAATTTCGAGCTGCTTCTTTGTTTCCAGGCCAATGACCGTTTGGTGCATCAGCACATGATTGAGGACTGACCCGAGGCAGTATCTTGACATCTCGTCGGTCAAGACATCCTCGACGGCCTCGCTGATTGCTATTCCCAGTGAACCAGGGTCGTTGGGGTCCTTTTCGAGTAGACTTCTGCCGTACTTCGTATTGTGGCTGGGCGAGGATATGCACTCTGCGCCCCAGGTCTCCATCATGATTCTTCTCCCGGGTTTCTGCTTGTAACTCGCTGCGACCATGTAGACTCTTGCCTTCAGACCCCAGTAGGCGCAGGACATCGAGAGCGCGGAACCCCATTGCCCGGCTCCTGTTTCGGTGACAAGTCGTTCTATTCCTTGCTTCATGTTATAGTAGACTTGAGGAAGGGCTGTGTTGGGCTTGTGGCTCCCGGCCGGACTTCCTCCTTCCCACTTGTAGTATATCTTCGCTGGCGTCTTCAGATACTCTTCGAGCTTGTACGCGCGCATCAAAGGTGATGGTCTGGGTAGCCAGCGGTAGGCCTTGAGCACTTCGTCCGGAATCTTGACCCATCTCTCCTGGGAAACCTCTTGCAACACGATTTCCTTTGGGAAAAGCCTGAAGAACGGCTCCGGCGATATGGGCTTCAGCGACCCAGGGTCGAGAGTAGGCGGGAGAGGCTCAGGCAGATCCGCCTGAATGTTGTACCAAGAGGTTGGGATGTCATCCTGCTTCAGAAAGACAGCCCTCGTGTCGCCTGGCCCATGGCCGGCCATGGTCATTTGGACTCCATCTCTTGATTTAAGGGTTCGCGCCAAGCCACTTCGGGGCTCGACTGGCATCGGAAAGAACAGATGATGTAACATACTCGACAATCTATATAGCACCCGGGAAGGACGACAAAGAAGACAGGGGCGTGTAGCTGCAAGCTGTCTTCGATTTTCAAGCTGAACAGTTACCTTAGACCAGAGTCGGAGGAAGAATTGGCAGGACATCTGAAAAGCGGAGCCGGTCGGACCAGAATCATCGGAGGCGGGACTGGAATCTACGAGTTGGCCACCAGAGGGCTGCTGTCTGAGGTGGATACGCTTGTCGACATCACAGGAGTCGGACTTGCCTATGTGAGGAGGGACAAACGGTCGCTCAAGATCGGAGCGGCGACAACCATGAGCGTACTGCTGGAGGCAGAACCTTTGAGGATCCCCGCCTGCGGGGCGATACTGGACGCCCTGGTCGCGATCCAACCGCTTCAGGTCAAGAACGTCGCAACCGTCGGCGGCGCCATCTGCACGGCCCTCCCATTTTTCGACCTACCCACGGCCCTGATGGCCACCGAAGCCGTGGTTAGCATCGGACCGGCAACCCGGGCCGAGAAACTGCAGGACTTTGTTCAGGGCTACCTGGCGACGAACCTCGCGTCGCACGAGTACGTAAGGGGAGTGGAAATCCCCCTGGACCGCCCCGGGAGGTCGAGCGCTTTCCAGAAATTCGCTCTTACAAGCGATGACTGGGCAATGATCAACTGTGGTGTCTCGGCCACGCTGGATGGTCACCGCAGAATACGCGACCCCGTGGTGGTCTTCGGCGGTGGGGTCGGTGGAAAACCAGTCAGGGCACACGGGGTCGAGAAATCTCTGGAGGGGGTCGAGGCGGAGGACAGAAAAGTCGCGGAGGTCTTTGGCAAGAAATTGGCGGGCGACGTTGGGACAAGTGCGGACATGCGCTCCTCGGCAGAATACAGACTGGAGCTGGCTAAGGTTCTCGGGAGGAGGACTACTTTGGCGGCGTGCAAGAGGGCGGGCTGAGGGGCGCGGTGGGGACGGAAAAGATGCACATCCTGGTGAACGGCCGCACCTACGATGTGGACATGGCACCGCAAGAGTCGCTGAATCATGTGCTCCGCGAAAAGCTCGGGCTGACTGGTACGAAGATGGGGTGCGACACTGGAGGGTGCGGCTCCTGCACGGTCGTCGTGGACGGAAGGGCTGTCTACTCGTGCATGATGTTCGCCTACCAAGCCATCGGCAAGAGCGTGGTCACGGTGGAGGGGCTTCAAAGTGACGGGGAGCTGCACCCCATCCAGCATGCGTTTGTCGAGAATGGTGGTCTCCAGTGCGGTTACTGCACCCCTGGTTTCCTGATGTCGACCTACGCGTTGCTATTGAACAAGTCCGAACCGACCGACTCTGAAATCCGCGATGCGCTTGTTGGAAACATTTGCAGATGCACCGGATACATAAAAATAATACAATCAGTAAAGGCAGGCAGCAAGCTGACGAAGCCTGACGTGAAGGAGAAAACCAAGTTGTAGCAGGCCTCATCCAAGTCCTGTTCTGAAGCTATCTTCGATTCTTCGTGCGATAGGATTTTATGAGGCGTGGGCGATTTCCGGGCCAGAGCGTCGTGTCAGACCCGGCAAACGAGATTCTCAACGCAATCGGGCGCGCGAAGGTCTACGACCTTGGGCAGCCGTACTGGTCAGGGATGCCAGTCCACCCGGCTGACCCGCCCTTCCAATTCTATCTGTATCGATATCACGAACACACCAAGAAGCTCTTCGATTCGCTCGCCCCTGGCTTTTCTGATTCGATAGGGCTCTTGGTCACATCGATGCACTCGGGGACTCATTTCGACACGCCGATTCACATGGCCCGGGATTTGAAGTCGCTGAACCATGACCTCACCAAGTTCGAGCAGGACAAGGGGTACATTGGCCTCCCGGCAGAGCTGAAGAGCATCGACCAGGTCCCCCCTCTGGTAAAGAAAGGAATCCTCCTCGACGTCGCGGCCTCCAAGGGCCAGGACATCCTGCCTGAGAGATACGAGATAACCCCTGCAGACCTTGAAAAGACGGCGAAGCTGGAAGGCGTGAACATCGAACAGGGGGACTGCGTTCTGGTCAGGACAGGCTACTCGCGCTTCTTCACGACTGACGCTGACGCCTATCTCCACAAGTACGCCGGTCTCGGTGCCGACGCGACCAGGTGGATCGCCGAAAGGAAGCCCAGCATTGTCGGTATCGACAACTTGGCAGCCGGTGTGCCGAAGCCTTTCGAGATTCACAACATCCTGCTGAGCGACAATGGGATATTCATGATGAAGAGCCTTAACCTTGAGGAGCTGGGGAAGGACAAGAAGCACACGTCAGTGGTCGTGATCCTTCCGCTGAAGATCAGGGGCGGCGAGGCCTCGCTGGTCAGGCCTGTCGCGTTTGCGTGAGAAGAAAGCCCTGCGTGCTATGCGGCGGGCATGCTGAAGCCGCCGTCGCAGATGATTGTGTTCCCAGTCATGTGGAATGAGTCCTGTGATGCTAGAAAGACAACGATGTGTGCTATGTTATCTGGCTTCCCAATGGTTCGCAGTGGTGTGTGGTCCACAATCCACTTCCTTCTCTGGTCTGTCCAGTCTTTTCTCGCGTTCAGTGAAGCCGTGTCCATGTATCCAGGAGCTACTGCGTTGACCCTGACGAACGGAGCGAGGGCTAGGGCATACGACTTCGTGATTCCT
>DASYXJ010000032.1:0-2017 GCA_035935095.1 Nitrososphaerales archaeon
AGCCAAAGTACAGATCTACCAAGCCCTCGACGGGCGGGTGTCGCTCTACTACGGTGACACCCGCCTGGAACACTCAGCCGTGCCAGGGGGGTGACAGTTTCATGTTGCCGTTAGGGTGACATTTTTACGTTGCTACAACAGAACTTTTGAAGCGTCCACGGTGAAGTCAACAGTCACCTTGGACGACGCTGTGAACAGGGCCACCTGGTCATTTGTGCCGAGTCCCTGGCGCACGAAGTTCTCCGCCGCAAGCCTCACATGATTCATATCTCCTGATTTCGTGTGCAGGTCATCAAAGTAGAGCGCAACGTAACGCGGTCGCCCCGGTTGTTGCGCCTGTTGTCCTGGCTCCTGCGCAGCCTCAACTGGCGCCGTGGCAGTCGTTCCCGTGGCTGTCCGGAGACTGCGTGTCTCTACCGAGAATCCCGAAACCGCCTGTTTCTTTCCATCGTCGTAGACGGCAAAATCATCCGGCGTCAGCCCGCTCACAACCTGCCCTTTGCTGTCGCGGACCACCACTCCCACCTGCACCGCGTTTCGCTCCACTCGCAGCGTTGCAGGCTGTGGCTTGTAAGCCCAGCTGCGTATGCGCACTTCGTCGCTGCCGATTGGCTGTTGGGCCTGAAGAGAGGTAACAGCGAGAGCCAGTCCTGCGGTAAGAAACAATGCGAACAAAGCAGAGCGCCACTTCATCGCGGTCCTCGTTTCCCCAAGTTTAGACCAGATACAAGAAGATAGTCCACCTGCTTGCTGTCGTCAAACGCTAGCTCTCTGAATGTCGCTGCAAAATGAGAATGTCCGGTTTGAGCAAAGTAGAAATGTCCGCTTTCATGGAGGGCCGGGGGGGGGCGCATGGAAACGGAGCGCATCGCTTTGAGTCAACCAGAACGGGACCGCTTGAGAGTGTTGCACGAAGTAGCGCAAGGACATTTAACACAGGTCGCAGCGGCAGGGCGAGTGCAGTTGTCCGACCGTCAGGTGCGTCGGTTGCTGCTGCGTATCCGGGAGCAAGGCGACCGCGCGGTGATCCACGGGTTGCGCGGGCGCCCCTCGAACCGCAAGCTGGCTGCTTGGTTCCAGCGGAGGATTTTGGCGCGCATGGCCCAGCGCTATGCGGATTTTGGACCCACGCTGGCCGCCGAGCACTTGGCTAAGGAAGGCTTTCTGGTGAGTCGCGAGACACTACGGAAGTGGATGACCAAAGCGAGCCTTTGGCGCCCGCGTTCCCGGCGGGTGAAAAAGATTCACGTGTGGCGAGAGCGCCGGGCCAGTTTCGGAGAGCTGGTGATGCAGGATAGCTCGCCGTTCCGCTGGCTGGAGGACCGTGGTCCGGCTTGCCAGCTAATCGCGGTGATGGATGACGCCACCAGCCGCCTGTGGGCCCGTTTCGCCGAACACGATACCACGGAAGAGAACCTGCGAACCTTCGGGGGATGGTTACGGCGCTATGGACGCCCCTTGGCCCATTACACCGATAAAAACAGCATCTTCCGCACGACCCGCCAGGCAGCGATCGGCGAACAACTCCAAGGCGAAGAGGCCCGCTCGCAGTTCGGACGAGCCCTCGGCGAACTGGGGATCCTCTGGATCGCGGCGCAAAGCCCGCAGGCCAAAGGGCGCATCGAACGGCTGTTTAAGACCCTGCAGGACCGACTGGTGAAGGAACTGCGCCTGGCGGGAATCGACAGTATCGCAGCCGCGAATCACTTTTTGGAAACGCGCTTTCTTCCGGAGTGGGAAGGGCGCTTCACGGTGCTGCCGCGCAACCCGCGCAATGCCCATCGACGATTAGGGAGAGAGCATGGCCTGGAAGAAATTCTGAGCGTGCGCGTGGCGCGCAAGGTGGCTCAGGACCACACGGTGAGCTGGGGTGGAAATCGTTGGGGCGTGCCCCGGGAAGAAGTCTGCGCGGGGCTGCGTGGAGCGCCCGTGGAAATCGAACGCCGGCTGGATGGTTCGCATTGGTTGCGTTTCCGTGGCCGCTATCTGCGCCTGCGCCACTGCCCGGAACCAGAGC
>DASYXJ010000033.1:0-93812 GCA_035935095.1 Nitrososphaerales archaeon
ATGTGCCTCGCCAGCCGCTCTTCTGCGTCCCCTCCTATCTCCCCGACGACGACAACGGCCTTTGTATCGTCCATCTTTTCGGCGAAGTCCAAGCATTCGATTGGGGTGGTGCCGTTTATCGGGTCTCCCCCCATTCCAAGGGCCAGGGTCTGGCCGAAGCCGGCGCTGGTAAGCTGCCCTGCAATCTCGTACATCAGAGTCCCGCTCCTGGAGAACAGGGCTACATTCCCGGGCGCGAAAGACGGCGCCGGCATTATGCCTAGTTTTGCCTTCTCCGAGGGTACAATCAACCCCGGACAGTTGGGTCCGATTATCGTTGCCCCTTTACTCTGCCCCACCTGGATGAGCCGCAGTGTATCTCGAATCGGGACGTGCTCCGTTATCACAACTAACAATTTGATTCCTGCATCGAGCGCTTCAACCCCGGCTGAAAGGAGAAACTCTGCCGGCACAAAGAGTACCGAGACTTTCGACCCTGTTTTCCCGACGGCCTCTGAAACAGAATTGAAAACTGGGACGCCTTCCACAGATTGACCCCCCTTCCCCGGGGTCGCCCCCGCTGTGATGTTGGTCCCGTAGTCCAGCATGAGCCTCATATGGAGCCGGCCATATTTCCCTGTGATGTTCTGCACAATCACTGGGTCGCCCTCGTTCGGGAGGATCATGGTCCCTTCACCACTGCTGCGACAGCGTCTGGGGCCGAACCGTAGAGCTTGACCGGGGTACCCTGCAGGAGCTTGCGGGCCTCTTCCTCCTCTGCTCCGCTCACTCTTGCGTACACCGGCTTCATCGGACCCTCAGCGAAGACAGTATTGATGCCGGCGGCAACGTCGGTCGTGCGCGTGATTCCGCCGTAGATGTTAATCAGAATCCTGTCGACTTCGGGGAGGCGGTTGACGAGCCTCAGGGCAGCCTCGATGCGGTCCTGTTGGGCCCCGCCACCGAGGTCAAGGAAGCAGGCCGGGTTGCCCCCGGCGTCCCCTACGAGGTCCAGTGTCGAGAGAACAAGCCCTGCTCCGTTCCCCACTACGGCGATGTCCCCCCCTAGCCTTACGAATGCGAACCCCTGCCTCGACGCCTCCCCTTCGAACTCGTCCTCGGGGTGGAGCTTTGTGAACTCGGGGTGCCTGAAGAGCGCGTTGTCGTCGATGATGACCTTGGCGTCAAGAGCCATCAAAGTGCCGTCCTTGCCAACTGCCAGGGGGTTGATTTCGGCGAGTTCACATTCCTTTTCTCTCGCCAGCCTTTCGAGAGATAGAAGGATTGGAGTAAACTGTCTGGCTTGAGGATCTTTGAGCGAAAGGAGCAGCGCGACTTCTGCCGCAAATCTCTGGTCAATGCCGTCAAGAGGAATCTTTCTTATCACCTTCCCAGACATTGATTCCACATCAATCCCCCCAGCCTTTGCGGCAATGGTCACGAATGCTCGGTCACCCCTGTCGAGCGTGACTGAGAGATACATCTCAGAGTCGTGGGGAAAGGCTTCCTCTACGAGTATTGCACTGGGCCTCTCTCCGCCGATTGACAGGCCGAATATTCGCTCAGCTTCCTGCCGGGCCTTGACTGGGTCGTCAACGATGGCGATTCCGCCTGCTTTGCCCCTCCCGCCTGCGAGTACCTGGGCCTTCAGTGCAACAGGGTGAGCCAGGTTTGAGAATGCATCAGTGACTGCGGAGGGTTCGTCGGCACGAATTGACTTGGGTATGGGAATGCCGTAGGCCTTGAAGAGGTCCTTTGCTTGATACTCAAAAAGGCGCACGATACGCGCGCCATGGACATCGGGATTAAAGGTAGCGCCCGGTTCTCAAGACGTTGTACATCATGTGAGTAACATGGGCCATTATTAGTGATGGTTACTTGCGTTGTTGTGACTTACCATTCAGAGGCCCTAGGGCGGTACGCGAACGGGGTTGGCCTGGTCCTTTACGATGGTTTCCAAGTTTTGAAAGAGAGCATCACCAGATCTAAGAATCAATTGGAGGCCATATCGGCTCTGACGCCCATCCAGAAGCAGTTCATCGCAACACTTGTTGATACCGAGGTCGCTGTAGGTTACTTCCTCAAATTGAGGAATGAAAGACGAGCTTGGACAGCTTACTTAGCCGTCAAAATGAAATACCGAGGCGACCTCGCGTACCTCGCTGAGCTTATCGCCCATCATCCTCCTAGCAGGTCCTTGAACGCAAATACCATAACGCATGCACTCGACCTACGCTGGAGTGTCATGGCCCAAGGAGTGGTAGCGTACACACTGCTGCGTGATATCAGGACATATCTACGGAACGAGAAATCAATTGTTGAGGTTGACTGTATTCTTCGCCATGGACCAATTCTTCCCTTTGATGTTCCTCACCCTTTCGTTGAATGTGGGGCCAAACCAATGCGACGTGGAGTGTGGCGCTGGCCGCAAATTGACGATGAACCCACGGTAGACAGATTATCCACAGCGCCTAAATAGTTGGCATCGAAAAGGGCTTCAATGGCAAATCAACCAGAACATGAAACAATGGAAATGGCACCAAGAGAACCAGGAACCATTTATGTTGGCAAGAAACCGACAAATGGGTAGAAGGTAGAACCTTTACCCAGTCGTAGTGAACTACGTTCTTGCCTGCCTGACACAGATCAACAACGGAGGCGACTTCGTCACCGTGAAGGCCCGAGGCAGGGCCATATCGCGGGCTGTCGACGTAGCCCAGGTGTTGACTAAGAGGTTCGCCACTGACATCAAAGTGCAGTCCATCTCCATCAACACAGAACAGGTCAAGAGCACAATAACGGGCGGAATGAGCAACGTCTCCTCGATAGAAATCAAACTCGGGAAGTAGCATCAGGAGACGCAAAGTGCCGGTCGACAGGCTGCGAAGTCAGCGTGGGCTATTGGATTCCTCTCGTCTGAACTTCGACTTCTTTCTCCGGTCCCGGACCAGGCTCGCCCAGAGAACAACGCTAGCGAGGGCCCCTATGACCGCGGTCGCCATCAGCAGGTAGTCCACCTGTGATGTCGGATTACCAAATTCGAAGGCGACGGAGTTTTGGCCATTGTTGACGACCGTGATGTCTTGGCTCTTGTTTGTGCCGCGATATGATGCGAATATTGTGTACGACCCAGGCGGGACATAGAAGATAGGACTCCCCTTCCCCGTCGCAATGTTCTGGTTGCCGAGTCTTAGAGACACGCTAGAGTTGGATACGGCCTCTCCGTTGAGCAGAGACTGGACGGCTATCTTGCCCGTTGGCAGCTGGACGGAGCCAACGGTGAAGGGCTGCGAAATCAAGAGTGGAAGAGGGGCGGAAGGGCCAGGGATCAGGAGGGTTGCCTCCACGGGATAGTTGCTGGAAATGATGTAAACGGTACTGTTTCCAACTGCGGAGGTAGAGCCAGATGGAGGAACAAGGGCGAGGCCATTGTCGGTCAACGGAGCGCTCCAAGGAGAGGCGACCAGTTTCATCACTGACGGGAAGACGGAAATCGGAACTCGAGAGGACCCTTCGACACCGGATTCGGCGTACATCAAATACATAGACCTGGGCCAGAGGTTTGGTTCGATGTTGAGGGAAACTGAAGCCGTGAAGTTCGAACCCACGCCATCTATCGAGCTCGAGCATCCCGGGAGAGAAGCCCAAGTCGAAGTGTCCGGAATCAGTACAGGCGCCTGGAACGTCTGCAGACCGGCAGAGCTCTCGAAGAAGGCCCGGATTGTGGCACGACCCTCTCGGACCGAGATGGACGACACCAGGCCGACGGTCGATGGAACAGGAGGTCCAGGCGAGAAGGGGAGAGGGGAAGTGGCGGCCTCTTCTGAGTCTCTAGTAACCAAGGCACTCGGGACTTCGTATGCGCGACCAGCGTGGAGTTCGAACCAGAACGAAAATGGGGTGAGAATTCTGCCGCTTGCTTGGATGGTCGTCAGGCTGACGTTCCTTGTTAGAATGAGCTGTCCGGTTCCGAGACTCGTGGGGATTGGTATGGGGACAGAGCCCAATGGATTCTGCCCCACGAGGCACGCACTTGTTGAGTAGGCAGTGCCCAAGTTCGCATTGAAACCCAATGATAAAAGCCCCGAGGAATCGACGTGAACAGAAGTCATTCGAGGAAGGATGGTGCCAGGATCAACTAATCCCACGGAAAAGTAATAGTTTGGGGAGCCAGAGCTGAAAGTCGTCATGTTGAACAGCCATCTTCCGGGCTTGTCAGAGCTCGTGAAAGTGTGCAAGAGAATAGGCTGCATGTGGCCGAGGACAAAGGTCCCTTCAAGTTTAGCCGACGAGTTCAGAAGTTCCAGATTCAACGGCTCCCCGTACGATACGACCCAAAGTTCGTCGCCTGCTGTGTAGACCGGAGTCCCCTGGTCGACGGGGGTCAGTGTCCCCGGACTGTACCCGAGGCCTACCGGGAGGAAGCTATCGGCCGCCTGAGTTCTGACCGCGAAAGCGGGAACAGAAAGCATGAGCAACAACAGTAGTAACAGCTTACCGTGCACGAGACAACCCCCAGATCAGCCCGACCAGAATCAGTGCTGGCACTCCGAAGACAAGTTGGGCGCTTGCCGTCACGTAAGATAAGAGGAATCCCCATGCCAAGGCAAAAAGAGTTCCCGCCGATGCCATCCCTAGAATCGAATCAGGGAAAAAAGAGCCTGAATCGCGTCGGAGAGCGTAGAAAATCATCGAGGCGTAGGCGGCGACTCCCGTCACGATCATCTCTGCGGGTAAGGCGAAGGGAGAGTTTGTACCGGCCGCTGATAGTAAAGCGAACTTGGTCACATTGCTAAGCCCGATTCCTGACGCGCCGTTGCCCAGTCCCAAGTCGAGGAAAGCCAGGAGAGCAAACAGACTGGTCAGGGCGGGAATAACAGTGGAAAGGCTTGACCCGACGGCGATTCTCTGGGCAAGCTTGGGGATCGTATAGAGAGGCGAGACAACCATGAATGCAGCTGGCCAAGCGAAGAATATTTCCCTGATGAGCAGGAGGTATAACGGGTCCGCGGTCGTTAGGGAGATAAGAACGAGGACAGGGAGGACCAATACCTCTGCCGACATGATATTGAGGGCCAGTGATGATGAGCGGCGAAGTCGCGGAACTGCCATGATCGCCAGGAGCCTTGCTAGCAGCGTTCCTAGAATCGCTGCTTCGATGGAGGAGACTGGGAAGATTGCCCCGGTGATCGCGCCCCTTATCACCGCGGACAAGTAAAGGAGGGTCAGGGCGGCCCCCGAAACCAAAGCGATAACGGCAGTCCTGCTGAGTTTCATGTTTCTATCACCGCCTCGACGAGTGCCGTAAGGTCTTCTCTGCCGTTGAAAACGAATACCTTCTCTCTATCATCAGGATAGGCCGGAGTTTCGGAAATCAAGAGGACTGGCCCAGTTTTCGACAAGGCCCGTTCCCTGTCCTCGAAGAAGCTCACTTTCTCCGCTATGACGATGTCTGAGGCTGAAATGGGTTCCTCGGCGAATCCCCGGTTGTCGATATCCGTCAACGCCAGAATGGCTTCTGCGAGCTCACCAAGCCTAGAGGACTCCAAGGAAGAAATCCGACCCTGTGAGACGAAAGTGATTCGAACCAGGATTCCGAGTTCCAATAGAGTTTTGCTAATTTGACCCAGAGCCTCCGCAGCCAGGTCGAGCAGGACCGCCCTGGATTCATCCGATTTCCACGCGAGGGCGATGCCCAGGGTGACCGCCCGTCGGATACTGGATTCCCTTGTTCGTGAGACAAGTTCCTCGGTTGGCGACTGGGCGACCCTCCTCCAGATCACGTCCTTGGCGTCGAGGCCGGGGTGATACTCCTCCACCATGTGCAGCTCTTGCCCCCCACCACGCCTCCCCGCCGGGATGTCCCCCAGGGAAATTGGTGAGACTAGGATAGGAAGGGCTGGGGCACGGAGGGAGGAGGGGAGACATTCAAGAACAAAACCGTTCAGTGGGACAACGGTCTCCCTTGCGAAAAACCCGAGAATGTCCTCGTCGAGCAATTTCAAAGAAAGGCTCTCGAACCTACCTGCCCTAAATGGGTCCAGAGTGAGCGCGCCGGACCCCTCCCGGAACTCTCCGACGGCGCATTCGAGCCCATATGGGGTCACGACAACGAACCTCCGGGACCCAACCAACTTCGACCGGAATGACCCCAGATGCAAAGTCGCCGCGGCTTTCTCGTTCTTGAACGCCCTGACTCTGGCTGGCACGATGATGGCCGAGGAGAGCCTCGCATATCTGAGGAGAATCAGTGTTATGACGGCGATGATGGCGAGAAAGAAACCCAATGAAATGAATAGTGGAGGACCTATGACCATCGCGATGACCGTGGTAATAGCTGCAGCCGAGAGGTAGTCCTTCCCCTTGGCTGTCAACCTCAGCGAGGAGGGGTCACCTGGTCCAGAATTCCCTTGACGAGCGAGAGGGGGTCGACTGCTTCGCCCTTGAGCGCCAAATCTGAGGTGACTCGAATCCGGTGGGTCAAAACATAGGGTCCCAGGCTCTTGATGTCATCCGGGATGACGAAGTTTCTTCCGTCGAGGTATGCCTTCGCCCGCGAAGATTGTGCTAAGTGAACCATCGCCCTCGGGCTGGCCCCCAGGTTAATCCTGGGGTCGTTCCTCGTCCTCTCAGCTATCCTGGAGATGTAGTCGATGATTTCGTCGGAAACAATGACCTCTCCGACGAACCGGAGGGCGTCGAGCAGCTCCTCCCTGGAGATGACTGCCGCAATCGACGACTCGTCCATTGAACTCATGTTCCTCCGGATGATCGCGGACTCAGCATCTCTAGTCGGGTAAGTGAGCGATACCTTCACCATGAACCTGTCAATCTGTCCCTCGGGGAGCGGGTAAACGCCGCGGAACTCGAACGGGTTCTGCGTGGCGACAACCATGTGGGGAGTCGGGAGTTTTTCCGTGTGGCCGTCGACGGTAACCTGCCGCTCTTGCATCGCCTCCAGGAGGGAACTTTGGACTTTAGGAGGGGTGCGGTTCAGCTCGTCAGCAAGGAGGATGTTTGTGAATACTGGCCCTTTCCTGAATTCGAATTCTCTTTCTTTGAGATTGAAGACGAATCCCCCGACAACGTCTAGGGGGAGCATGTCGGGCGTGAATTGGACGCGGCCGAAATCGAGGCCAAGACATCTAGAGAAGGCCCTGGCCAGCAATGTCTTCGACACCCCAGGCACACCCTCTAGAAGCGTGTGCCCGCCCGCGAGGAGGGAGATTAGAAGAAGGTCAGCCTCCTTCTCGCGGCTAAGAACGATCTTACCCAGCTCGGAAAGGACCCGGGCGCGGAGGTCGTTGGTCAAACTCAACTCCCTCCTAGAACATTGAGAAATTTCAATGTCTCACTGGCGGGACTCGACGGCTCGTTCGCCCCGCCGAACCTGAAAGCTTCATAGGAGCCAAGCTCTGTCTCCAGTGAGGTCCAGTTGATGCCGGGAGAGGACGGGTGTGCCCTGGCAAGTCCTTCTCGTAATGTGAAACCTCGTGGGAGGTCTGGGAACCTCCTTGACAGGGCATAGCTCACCCTCCTGTAAAGTGCTCCCAGCTCCTCCGGGCCGGGTGGCTTCCGACGCAGCCGGATTGCGATGCCGATGCCAAGGGCAGAAAAGACTACTCCGTTGAGCGCTAGAAGTTCAACCTGCAAAAGTGGACACCTGGTTAGTAGCGGTGTAAGTCACCAGTTGCAGCCCTGGCCACAAATCCAACGAAAGAAAGTTGTCGACGCTCAGGGTCAGCCAAAGAAGGCTGGTCTGGTTCTCGACCCTGAGGTCCGAATACACGACGTTTGCCTTAATCTCAGGGTTGTTTGGTAAGTTACCATAGGTGAACAGTATCGCGGAGCCATTTTGATTGAAGATTATGACCGAGCCACCCTGTCCCGGAAGTATCACGAACCCGCCACCAGGGACTTGGGACAGATACCTTTGGATGAACACCGTGTCGCCTGGATGGTACAGGACCACGTTCGCGGCAATCGCCACCTCGACCTGTTCCCATGGCGGAGCGAACCCAGAATGCCCAGTCGTCCTAAGTTCATTGAACAAGGTTGCACGAATGGTCTTGATGACGCTGACGTCCATAAGCGTCGTGTTCCCGCTTGATACCTTCAGCGTCGCTGAGGTCTGGAATTCGTCGTTGGAAACCTCCACCTTGTACAGGCCTGGGGATTGTGACAGCGACAGTTCCCCGCTCGCGTTTGTGTGGTAAGGGAGCGGAAAGAGAAGTCGAGAAGCGAAGTCCCGGATCAGTATAGATGCGTTGATGACCGGCTCTCCGCCCTCGTACAAGGCCCTGACAAGCAGGTTACCCTGTTGCTCTGTGGTCGTAGGGTTAACATTTGGTTTGGAGGGGAAAACGCCCTGCAAGGAAGTCGAGAACCCAATGGAAAGGGCGCCGAGGGCGATTGTAAGTATGATCAAACATGAGAAGAGAGCGAGGGTCCTCGGCCTCAACCAAAATCCCCTGCGATTTGCTCCAATCGTATGGAATAAAGGATTCCGATGGATTGTTCGGAGACTGAAAGTAACCCCAAAAATCTTATCCGTGGGCGCAGAGCGGCAGGCCCAGAAATTTGCCTCTGAAGCTTCCTATTTGCAATTTTGACGCCAAGACTGGCATTTTGTGTGCAAACTGTGAAGCGAGGTTGCGAAAGGGAGAGATCACCAAGGCGGACGTCGAGGCTTCCAAGGCTGCCATCGGGCTGGCGGAAAGGCTGCCCGAGCTCAACAGGGTTTCACTGAGGCGCGCTTTCGACGGCGGGGGGAATTATGTCCTCGAATTCGATCAGCAGGACTTGCCTGTGTTGAGGTCCAACACCGCGATGTACTCCGAGCTCGAAGGGGCTCTGAAGGCGAAGGTCTGGATTGTGGGAGCCGGGGGGAACGACAGGAAGTTCCTCGAGGACGTCTTCTTCCCTGCGAAAGTCCTGACAGTGAACACGGTATGGCTCCCCGACGGGGAGAAGAAGACGAAGGTAATAGTTCCGGCGAAGAGAAGCGAGAGACGAATAGGGGACTTCGACAAGTTGAGGGACGCTGTCAAGCAGGCCCGAGGGATAGAACTCCTTGTCGAGACTGAAAGGGAAGCCGCTGCGAAGCTGCATCCCTAGGGTTGTAGTCTCTCGGGGTCTCTTGGGAAGAGGGTCGCTTCCTTGATGTTCTCCATGCCCAGGAGGTAGGCTACGAACCTCTCGATGCCGAATGAGTAACCCCCGTGGGGAGGGACGCCGAACTTGAAGGGCTCGGTGAACCATTTCAACGCCTCGAGGTCGAAGCCCTTCTCTTTGATTTGAGCCACTATCTTGCCGTGCCTGTGTTCCCGCTGACCGCCGGAAGAAAGCTCTAGACCCTTGAATACGAGGTCGACCGAACGGGCGAATTCGGGCTCGCCGTCGACACGCATAACATAGAAGGGCTTGGCCGCGGACGGGAACCTGTTGAGGAAGAAGAAATCGGAACCTGAATCCTTTTTGACGTGTGCGGCGACGGCGCGCTGTGAGGCCTCGTCAATGTCCTGGCCCCTTGGGAGGCTCTTTCCAAGCTTCTTCAAAATTTCGTAGGCTTGAGGGAATGTGACTTCGGGGAACGGAGTACCCGGTGGTTCCAGTTTCAATTTCAGCAAAGCTAACTCGTCTCGACAGTCTTCCACGGCGCGTCTGATCCCGCCGACCACCATCCTTTCCTGGACCCGCATGGTGTCCGTCTCGTCGTCGATGAAGGCCATTTCGGGCGCGATTGTCCGGTGCTCGCTGAGGTGACGGGGGGTGTGGGAGAGTTCAGCCCTCCAGTTGGTGCCAAGGTCGTAGATCCTGTCGAACCCCCCGGCGATTGTCAGCTGCCTGTGAAGTTGGGGGTCCTGCCGGAGAAATGCATCCTTGCCGTAGAAATTAATCTTGAAAACTTCTGAACCTCCCTCGGAGACCCCTCCGATAATGCTGGGAGTGAAGGCCCTGATGAAGCCCTCCTCGCGGAGTTGTTCCTCGAAACCCTGAACGACAGCGTTTTCGATCTTGAATATCGCAGCCGTCTCGGGCCTCCTGAGCTCGAGGGACCTCCATTCAAGCCGGGTGTCGAGAGATGCTGGAGTGATTCCCCTTGGGTCGAGAGGGAGCGGGGTTGCGGCCTTGCTTATCACCTCGACTGAGGTGGGGATCACTTCGAAGCCCAATCGGGCTGCTTCGCTTGCCTTGACAGTCCCGACACAAGTGATTACGTCTTCCTGGTGAAGGTTGGAAATGAGCTCGTATACTTCCGGACTGACCGTCTTTTTCGGGGCAGCAATTTGCACAATACCTTTGATGTTCCTGAGAAGAACGAAGCTGATACCTCCGAGGACCCGAACGTCGTGGACCCAGCCTTGGAGCCTCGCTTCCTTCCCGATTCTTTGCTTGAGCTCGGCGGGCGAAATCAGGTCGTGCATTGGCAGCGGGTCGGTAGTGAGTGATTAATAGTTTGAAGTGAGTCTCGACGGAAAATGCATTCTGAAGATCTCTGATTGGGCTACAGTGCGTTGAAGCTGTTCGACCATTGCTGATAGGCGCGCGCCATCTCCACTGTGACTGAAGGCTTTCTCGTTCTCATGATTTCTTTGAAATCGGCGACTGTGATTGGTCTCGTCGTTGTCTCGTTGTCAAGCGCCTTGCCTGTCTTGAATAATTCTCTGACAACTCGCAGCTGGACCCCTTGGCAGATGTCTTTGGTGTCGCTCCCAGAATATCCCTCGCTCAACCTGGCTAAGACGTCCAAGTCCACGTCTTCGTCCAACGTCAGAGGTGCTGTGTACAACCTGAATTGTGACATTCGCGCTTCGGTGTCTGGCAATGGGACTAGGATCCTCTTGTTGAAACGACGTAGGAACGGCGGGTCGAGGCTCCAGGGCTTGTTCGTCGCGCCAATCACATACAAATGCAAGTGCTTCCCCTTGTCGTTTATTCCGTCGGTCTCCTTCAGGAATTGGTCCCTGACCCTAACTTCGCCTCCAACTTCCTGACCCCTAGTACCAAGGAGGGAGTCGATCTCATCTACGAAAACTATGACGGGTTTGTTGTCAGAGAGCATCTTCCTCGCATTGTTGAAGAGCTTGGCGACGTTCTTTTCCCCTTCCCCCAGCCACTTGCTTACTATGGAGGCGGCGTCGACTGAGATGAAGTAGCCGTCGATCTCGGCTGCAGTAGCGGCGGCGATCATCGTCTTGCCGCAGCCGGGTGGCCCATAGAGCAGGATCCCGCGTGGCCATCCCAGCTTGAAAAGGTCGGGTCTAAGATAGGGGAAGACGATTGATTCTCTGATAGCTTGCTTGCAGTCCTCGAGCCCTACCACGTCATCCCACTTTACGTCGGGCTTCTCAGTTATCACCAGTTCACTGAACGATGCCTTCAATTGCTGCACTACCTGGGGGCCTTTGCCTCCGCTGGCGTTCACAGGTCCTCCCTCGTTCGAGTCGTTTGATTCTCCGGGAAGGTCGAATTGGGGCCCATCGTTACGTGGTAGTAAGCCGTGGGCAGCCTGGATGGCCTTCACCCTCTCCTGGTATGCCATGGCCCGCTCGGTGTATTGTCTGTTCAGACGGTAGTCAGGGTAGAGGTGGACCAGCTTGACGAGAGTGGAGATGGCTTTCTGGTACATCTGTATTGCCATCCCGTGGGCGCCCTGTGAGTCGAGCCTGATGGCCTCCGACGCATACTTCTTGGCATCATCCTCCAGCTCCTTCGCGGCGACGACGCTCATTTCGACCCTCCGCCCTCGCCCAGCTTGACCTTCCCCGTCGCCATCAGTGTCAGCATCGCCTGCTCGACGTCGTCGGAAGGCATCTTCAGCACGTTCGAGGCGTCAGTTATGTCCACGTTTCCATTGTGAATGGCAGCGTACTGAAGGACCTGTTCCTCAGACTCTTGGGCTGGCAGGGGCTTATGAATGGTCCCAAGAATGGCAGCCTCCTCCTCATCCTCCTCGCCTGTGGCCAGTAGTGGAATCCTTCTCTCAAGATTCTGCGATTCTTTTCTAATCTGAAGTGGAGCGGACACTAGAGAGCGCTTCATCTCTTCTGCCCTTTCCTCGGCGAGCTTTCTTGCCTGTTCCACGAGTTCTTCCCCGTTCTCCGTCTGTATGTTCAGCGATATGGTTGGCGAGACATGGCTGATTTCTCCCATCGTCTCGGTAAGCGCGTTGTTGATATTTTCCGAGGCCTGGTCCAAAGATGGCACAATCCCTTGCACCGTCTTGTTGACCTTACGCAGGACCCTGAACGCATTGCTCATATGGGACATTACCTCGCCGACGTCGACGATGCTTTCAAGTCTCAGAATGACCTGGGTGAGCGCTAGCTCGCTCGCGTAGACGACCTTTCCGACCTTTCTCAATTCCGCCCATTCGTTGGCATATACGTTAGCCTTGGATTCGTCCTTTGACTGCATGGCCTTGATGGTCGTGTCGAAGAGTGCCTTGCGTCTCTGCTCAAGCTTTGTCCGGAGGTTCTCGAGTTCCTTGCGGTGGAATTCTATCTCTCTTATGGTGGAAGCGATTTTTGGCTTGGGACTGTCATTTCCAATCCCGATTAAGCGAAGCGGGGCGCGGACAGACAAATACGAGACTTCAAAGGTGTACCTCCATAATCATGGGCTAGGTCAAGAAAACCGATACCAACAGGTGAAAAGTTTTCTTTGTCGATATTTTGCCGGAAAATATGGCTGATCTGAGGGCCCATGGAAATGGTTCAGCAGGTCTTCTGTGAAAAACAAAGAAAAAGAGTGCGGGAACTCGCGTTCCCGTCTCTAATATGCGCTGGTCTCAGTCCCGGCTTCTGCAGAAGGCAGCGTGCTGGGTATTTCGGGGAACTTCTCCTTCATGCGCGTCTCCGCGACCGCGGATGCCTCGGCTAGGATCTTCTCCGCGTCCTCGTTGGCGGCTTCGAAGTTCAGCGAGTACCCACCGACTGTCCCTGCGTCTACCAGGATGCTACTCAGCAGACCAGAGATTTCACCGATCTCGCTCTCCGCCTCTGGCAGTACGCCCACCAAGCCTTGCTTGACGTTGCGTATCACTGCCATCGCCGGGGTCAGGGTGACGACGATGTCACCTAGTTCCGTGATCGTGTTGAGTCTGAGCACTATCTGCTCCAGAGCGAGCTTGGCCTGAGTTACCATCTTGTTCATCTTTCTGATCTCGGCCAGCTCGTTCGCGAAGACGGATGCGTGCTGTGTGTCGTGCTTTTGTAGAGAGGTTACGACCTTTGCGAAGATCGCGTTGTCTCTCTCTCTGAGCTTGTTGGTTGTAGAATCGAGTTTGGCGACTTGGACTTGGATTTGTCGGACTGCGAGGTCGAGCCTCGGCTTCAGAGGGCCTGGATTCCTTACGGAGTCCTTCACCCTTGTGCCGAAACTCTGGCTGTTTGGTTTTTCCCATTTACCTGCGAACGCAGACATGGATAGCTTCGGATATCATGCAGGCCCAAATTCCCTATCTGGAGTGTAGTTTAATTCTCTTCACAACCACATTAAGAATTGTTCCTTGTGCCTAGAATGATGACCCGGGTGTCCAAAGCCTAGGATTTTTAGAGCTTCGAATCGATTCAATCGGCGTGCGTCCCGTCGCAATAATGTCTGACGTGCATGCAAACATGGAGGCGTTGGACGCAGTGCTAGGCGAGCTGCTGGGAATGGATGTCTATTGCCTGGGAGACCTTGTAGACTACGGCGCTGAGCCGAATGAGGTCATCGAGACAGTGCGTGACCGGGGAGTCAAAGGCCTGCTCGGGAACCACGACTCGGCTGCCCTCACGGGAGATACCAAGTTGTTCAATGCGAGGGCTGCGATGTCATCAAAGTGGACGGCGCGGCAGCTGACTGAAAAGAGCCGCGAATACCTCCGTGGGCTTCCCACTGAACTGAAAATTCACTTTGGCGATGCCGAAGCGTACTTCGCCCATGGGAGCCCTGACGACAGGCTCTGGGAGTATGTCGACCCCAAGACACATTCCAACCTATTCGGGCACTATCTCGGCAAGCTCGGAGTCCAGGCAATCGGACTCGGTCACACGCATGTCCCCTACGTGTGGAGAGAAGAGCCCGGGACGGTGTTCAATCCCGGGTCCGTTGGCCAGCCCAGGGACGGGGACAATCGGGCGTCCTACGCGATCTTGTCCTTCGATGGAAGGGAAGCGAGGGTTGAGTTGCGGAGGGTCCCCTACGACTACCGCGCTACTGCGTCCAAGATCAGGGCCGCTGGACTTCCCGAATCCTTCGCCGAAAGGCTTGCTTCGGGAACTTGAAATCCTTGAAATAAGAGACCGGTGGGCGGAGTGAATCGTTGAGTGGTTACAAAATTCAAGCGACGTTCTAGGACGCACGAAGCCCTCAGCGCCGACTATGACTGGAAGAAGCTCGAACCAAAGGTCCGGGATTTCTACAAAGACCCGGCTACGAGATTTCGTATTGCCAAAGCCGTGTCTAAGAGTCGTCCCATCGGCTACGTCGATGGCCCACCCACCCTGAACAACCAGCCGCATATCGGGCATGTCCGGGGAAGGATGATGAAGGACCTGTGGTACAGGTACAGGACTCTCGAAGGGGAGAACATTGTCTTCCGGGGTGGATGGGATACCCAGGGGCTCCCAGTCGAACTGCAGGCGGAGAAGGAGATGGGGCTCTCCGGCGACAAGGGGGAAGACTTGCGAAAGGTAGGAGTGGAGAAGCTGGTGGAGGCCTGCAAGCAGCTCATCGGGAAATACAAGAAAGATTGGGAGGAGGCGGACAAACTCCTCGGCGTCATGATAGACCACGAGAAGGCCTACATGACGTACAGGGACGCCTACATCGAGCGCGAGTGGAAATACCTGGAGATTGCCTGGAAGAAAGGACTCCTAGGCGAGGGATTCAAAGTGGTCCCGTTCTGCCCAAAGTGCCAGACTGCTCTTAGCGCGGCCGAGGTCTCCCTAGGGGGGTACGAACAGCTTGAGGACCCGAGCCTGTACTTCAAGGCGAAGCTTGCCGACGGTTCTTTCCTTATTCTCTGGACCACGATGCCGTTCACAGTGGTCACCGACGAACTCGTAGGGGTCAAGCCCGACTCGGACTACGAATACTTCGAGGCCGGGGACGAGACCTGGGTGGTCTGCACTGAGCGGGTCGGCGCACTCGCAAAAGAACTGGGAGTCGAATTCGGACCGACACTCAAGACTGTCAAGGGGAAGGACATGGAGGGGCTCTCCTATCAGCATCCCCTGCTGGACGAAATCCCGGGCCTGAATGATGCCCGGTTCAAAGGGAAGATCCACTATGTGGTGGCCGAAGAGTATGTGGACGTCACCACAGGGACCGGTTTGGTCCACATGTCTCCGGCAAACGGGGAGGAGGACTTCGCGGCGGCGCAGCGAAGAGGAATCCCTGTCTTCGCACCCTTCGACGACGAGGTTAAGTTTACCGTGGACGCTGGGAAGTTTGCTGGGCTCTTCGCTCGAGACGCCGACGAGGTGGTCGTGGAGTCCCTGCGAGAGAAGGGCGCACTGGTAAAAGCAGGGAGAATCACCCACGAGTACCCGATCTGCTGGCGGTCGGACGACAGACTTGTGTGGCTCGCCAGGCGTGAATACTTCTATTGGGTGGACAGGGTGAGAAGTCAGCTGGTGGAGGCCGCAGCCAGTGTCGATTATTTCTTCGAGGCTCCCAGGAACCGGTTCCTCGCATCCCTGGCCGAGTCCCCGCCATGGTGCATAACCAGGGAAAGGTTCTGGGGGACGCCCCTCCCGATCTGGGCCTGCGAGAAGTGCGGAAAGAAGACGGGGGCCTTCTCGCGGAAGAGAATCCTTGAACTTGCCGTGGAGACCCCCGACGGGCGCGATTTCGAACTTCACCGGCCATGGATAGACCGTGTGGTGCTCAAGTGCCCCAGCTGCGGCGGCTGGGCGGTGAGGGAGCCATTTGTCCTTGACACCTGGCACAACAGCGGTGCGTCCCCCTATGCGTCATTCACCGACGTCGAGTTCAAGCGACTTGTCCCAGTCGGGTTCCTCACTGAGGGAATAGACCAGACGAGAGGATGGGCATACACCCTCCTACTGCTCAATGTGATCATGAAAGGCAAGCCGCAGTCTCCGTACAGGGAATTTCTCTTCCAGGGTCACGTGCTCGACCAGAACGGGGTGAAGATGAGCAAGAGCCTAGGAAATGTGATACAGGGGCTTGACCTCCTTAGGAATAACTCAGTCGACGTGCTAAGGCTCTACGTCCTCTCGAAGGCCTCGCCCCCTGATTCTGTCAGCCTCGACCTGAATGAGATGGGAGGGAGGCCATACCAAGTGATCAACACGCTTTACCACCTACACCTTTACCTTCAACAGAACGGGGCCGTTGACGGCTTCGACTCAGCGAAGAACTCGCTCGGATGGGCGACAAAGAGGAAGCTCCTCACGACGGTCGACAAGTGGATGCTGTCCAAGCTAACTGCCGCAGAAGACAAAGTAGTGGAGTCGTACGGGACAGCCGCATTCAACGATGCGGCGAAGTCGCTTGAAGAGCTGGTCATCAACCATCTTAGCCAGACCTACATCAGGCTGGTGAGGAACGAACTCTGGAAAGATGAGCCGAAAGAGCGAGGGCGCAGGCTGGCGATCTACTCTGTGCTGGGTGAAGCTCTTAGGACATCAGATGTGTTGCTCCACCCGATTTCGCCCTTCGCGACCGAGTTCCTCTACCAGGAAGTTTTCGCGGGCAAGAGTTGGAAAACGCCTTTGCTGGCGGTTGGGAGGAGTAGGAAAGCAAAAGGCGCTTCTTCTGTTGCGGAAGGAATAGTGGACTTGGCGCTTCTCGCCGAGGAGGCTTGCAACTCTGCCAGGACGAGGGCGAAGCTGAAGAGGCGTTGGCCGCTACGGACAGCAATTCTGTTAGTCCCGGCCAGGATGGCGAAGGTCGCGAGCAGGGCAAGAGGGACCGTGGCCCTTCTGTGCAACGTGAAGGAAGTGTCTGTGATCACCTCGGCGGCGAAGTTCCCGGCGAGGTTCTTCCTGAGGCCCAACTCCTCTCGGGTCGGGGCCCTGTTCAAGGAGAGGACGAAGGACGTCCTCGCTGCCATCGGTCCGTTGGAAGGGTCCGCAGCCCTCAAGGCGTACCTTTCGACGAAGCCCCTCAAAGTCACGACGCCGTCAGGCATCGTTGAGTTACCCGTGTCGACATTCGAGCTGCTGACGACGCCCCGCGACGGGTACGAAGTGGCGGAGAAAGGGGGGATGTTCGTTTCCATCAGCAAGGAAAGGGACCCTAGACTCGTGGCTGAGGGATTGGTCAGGGACGTCGCCAGGCGTCTGCAGGCCCTTAGAAAGGAGAAGGGGTTTGTCCCCACGGCGATGCTGCGTTCAGCTTCTGTAGCGGGGCTTGAGGACGAGGACCTTGACCTGCTCAGGCCGTTGGCGAAGGATATCGCGTTCCTGGTAAGGGTGAAGAGGGTTGAACTCGCGAAGGAGAAGACTGGTGGGGATTGGGCCGAGTCTGACCTCGACGGCAGGCCCATTTATCTAAAGGTCGGCTAGAGGAGTTTTCTCGCCAATCTCGACAGGGCGCCTAGCCATCCCGGCAGGAGGAGCTCAAGAAAAGCCATGTCATCTTCGTTGAACCCCTTCAGGGCCTTCATGATAAGCAGGTAGGAGACAAGACCCACCGGAATCATGACGAGGGACGCTCCTACCTCGGCGAGCCTCCCCACCCCGGCCATGTCCGCCACCCTCAGAAGAGTGAACACGAACAGGGCCATGACAGATCCTGCGCCCAAAGACTTGGCGTAGGCTCCTACGTCGAGGACTAGCCGCCTGGGCCGCCAAACGAAATACGCGGTCAGCCCCAGGGTGATGAAGAGCATCGCAGACCGACCAAGGGCGATCCCGAAGAACCCATAGTAGGGGACGGTCAGGAACGCGACAGCCAGGAGTCCGACCAGACCCGCCAGGTTGCTGATCGTAAAGTGGTGGGCTTTGTCGTCGATGAGCAGGTCGGACGAGTAGACTGCGGCGATTGAGGTCAGGGAGATGGAAATCGCTATGACGGCCAGGACGGGCCCTCCGGCTGCATAGGCGTCCCCGAAGAGCCTGAGGAGGAAGGGCGAGATGGCCGCCAGGACGAAGCCGAGTGGCATCGCGGTCAGGCTGATGTGCCGGGTGTACGCCTTGAGCATCCTCCGCTTTTCTTCTTCCTTTCCCACGTAGGCACCGAGGGCTGGGACCAGGACATTTGTCGCTGCGCTGGTGACGAACGACGCCACGGCCGCACCTACCGTAGCGATGTTGTAGACCGCCAGCGGGGGGAGGCCCAGCTGGAGAAATGCGAGCAGTTTGTCGCTCTGGCTGACAGCGAGCCCCATGAGAGCCGCGGCGAAAACCGAGAGCATGTACTTCAGCACGGGCTTCATGGGCGCTTTGACAGAGACCTGGGTGCCCAGGCCTCGCACGACGTCAACGTTGGAGAAAACAGCGAGGACTGAGTCCCCGAGGGCATACCCGATGAAGACCCCTGAGGGTCCCATGCAGCGAAGCAGTAGCACGGCTGCAAACGTGTACCGGAGGAGGCTCGAGAGAATCATCAACTTCCCCGCCGAGGTTGTCCTCTCTCTACCGAGCATTGCATAGACGCCGAGCTGGCCGAAGGAATAGACTGCGGCGTCCACACATGCAAAGAACACTGCGCTCGCCTGCGGAGGCCCCGCCACAAGGTTGGCGATGGGGGAGAATGACGAGAGGGCGACAATTCCTAGTGATATGGCCCCGGTTACAAGCAACGAAAGGAAGTACACCCTCTTCCCCGAATTCTGCCCCATGCCGCGATAGAGGGAGAAGAAGCGCGTGACGGCAGGAGGTGTGGCGACTACACCCAACCCTCCGATTGGGAGCGCGAGGACAGAAATCGTTGTCGCAGAGACGAGGACGACGTTGAGGAAGGACACAAGGCCCACCTTCGCCTGGTCCCCTGCGAAGTAGTTGGTCAGGAGAACGAGGAAGAGCGTGTTGAGGATGAGCGCCGCGATGCTGGCGAGGTAGAGCGCCGCAGCGCCTCTCGCTATCTTTGCGTCGGTCTCAATCAATTGGCGCGCCGCGGTTTGTTTGGGCTATTTAATGAGGGGTCAGGCGGTCTTCACGTAGTCGGACAGTGACGCCTGGTAAGCCCCCAGGGTCCGTGCGGAGAATCCCATCTGCCTAAGGTCCCTCGCGAACTCTGCTGCGAACCCATGGACCGTGTACACCATCTCCGGGGACACTGCCTCGACCAGCTTGACGAGCTCCTGATAGTCGCAGTGGTCGCTCAGAGGGAAGGAGTAGTCGGCGGCCAAAGAGAACCTGTAGCCTGGCCTGATCGCCCATCCGCTGAAGGCGATGATTATCGCTCCGTACTTCTTCTTGAGCTGCGACATCAGCCTGCTGCGGCCGCTCGACATTGGGCTGACCATCAACCAAGGCCCGTGCGGAAGCCGGCCGATGTCCCTGGAAGGGTCGAACCTCCGGCCGGGCTTGAGCTGTACACCGTGTTCGATGTGGATCTTGTTCATCTCGGCGACGCTTTCGTGGTAATAGACAGGGTCCCAGCTGGAGAAGAAGTACGACAGTAGCTGGGCCTTCCCGAGAGGGTACCCCATCAGCACTACCGGGTTTCCTCTGTCGTAGGCTGACGCAATCAGGTCGTTCACGTCCTTCACCAGCTTCGCGGTGGATGGGAAGATGTAATCTGGGATTCCGTATGTCGTCTCCATGATCAGGATTCGAGCCCGCCTTGTCCGGCACTTGCCAAGGAAGGCCCTCGCCCTGCCGGAGGCGTCACCGGTGTAGTAAACCTCGTCGTCAATCCTCAGGGCCCTAGACCCGAGTATGTGCCCAGAGTCGAGGAGCTCGACCCCTTCGACCTCCTCCCTCGTCTGGCCCAGGTCGTACCCACGAGCCATTGCAAGCTCCCGCGTCTCAGACGAGGCTATGACCCGCTCGATTTTGGACGGGGTGTGCATGTGGTCAATGTGAGCATGCGAGACGAAAGTGAAGTCAGCCCTGACCTGACTCGGAGGGTCAAGGACGAAACGAGTTCTGCCCGTGTCGACCTGAATTCCTCCGTTTGATGTGATTGTAGTCCCTCCCAAGGTCGAGGGGCGCAAGAATGCGAGTGGGTATTAAAGCGATGAAACGCGGAAGGCCTTCCACTCGTTTGGCCCGAGTGACGCTTCGAAGGTCATGGTCGGGAGGATCCGAAGACTCCCGGCCTTGGTCCAAGATTCCTTCGGCGGGTCGTAGGCCTCCAGGGGCACGGAGAGATGCTTGGATAGGTCAGCACCCCTGGGCGAAAAGTTCACTGCTACTCTGGTGGATGACGAAGTAGAGTTCCCGAGGCAAATTACCTGTCCTGGTCCGTATAAGCTGACCCCGAAAACGCCCTTGGCGGCTAAATCGATCTGTTCAGAACTCGTGAACTTGTTCCCCACTTTCGCATCGATGGGCCCTCCGCTGAAGAAGAGGTGCGCCTTCCCTGCAGCTCGCCCAACGAAAGCGGTCGAGGGTCCCCCCGCCCAGAAATCAGAGGCCATCACCCAGCTTAGCCCAGAGGAGTCAGGTGGTGTCAACGACGCTCGGTCGGGGCTCGAGGGCATGCCCAGCTCCCCCTGCAAGATGGCCTCGATGAACCGTGAGGCGGCCACGTAATCCGTATCCTCCCCATGGGCCTCGCCATGGTCTGCGTCGACCCACTGCGGGAACTCCCCGGGAGAGCCCCCCAGCCTGACAATCTCCCCACCTACGATTTTGGCGACCTTCTTCAGTGCAAGACTCCCGATTCCTGCCATGCCGACCCGGTAGCACAGGTTGGCGTGAGCGAGGGCTGCGCGGGTCCACACGGCCCCCAACTGGCCCCTCCCGTAGGTTCTGTTGAAGTAGACCCTGTTCGAGTCGGGGACGCACCTGGGCCCATAGGGAGTATCGAAATCCTTCTCGATGAGCCTGTGAGCCGCGGCCTGCTCGGCTGATGGGTTGAATTGGTGTCTGTAGCATGCAACGGCCATGTCGATTGTTTCATCGTTTCGAAGTCGGCCGGAAGAATCGCGGCAAAGGGATAGGAACCCGCGGTCGTCGGTGAGCTTAGTCTTCACACCGTCTGAGATCATTGCGGCACGCTCCGCGAACTTGCCTGCGTCCTCAGACTTCGACAAGAAGCGGGCAACCTTCGCAGCAGAAGCGAGCGCCGCTGCGACAGCCAGAGATACTTCGGGGATTTCCCCCGTGGGGTACCCCCTTCCAAGGAATCTCCGCCATCCCTGAGGCAAATTCTTGTCAGTCAGAATCGTGAAATCCTTGGAGGAATAAATCAGATACGACGCAATCTTCTTCAGAAGCGGGTAGTACGACCTCGCCAGCTTCTTGTCCTGCGCAAGCAAGAAATGTGCCGAGGCGCCTCGCAGGAAAAGTGCGGTTTCCAGAACTCCAGGGCGAGTGGAGTCCGATGAGTGCGGCAGCGAACCGTCCTTTCGGAGGATAGATTTCGATTCCGTCAAGACGTCTTGTGCGGATTGCGGGTCGGAGTAAGACAGGGCCCTGAACGCTTCGTACCTGTCCACCCGGTATGCGGCGTACTTGCTCCCGTCCACGGCTGAAGCCGCCCAGGCGGCAGAGTCTGTGATAGCTTCGTCAGAGCAAGCGATGAAGAAGCCTCGCGGCGTGTTCTGCCTTTCTCCCTTCTGGACAACGCCGAAAGCGGAGAGGGCGGACTCCAACTTGAGCGAGTTGTAGATCGAAGCGAACGTGAGTTCCTTCATATCTCCTGGCGCGAGCTCGATGTCATGGGAAGAAAGAACCAGGACCTGGCCGGACATACCTGCAGTGGCGTCTGGCAGCTCACCGGTGGCCAGCAAGTCTTGCGCCCTTGACCTGTCGGTGGTCATGTAGAATCTGGAGGGGGACGGCGTGGCACCTACCACTCTGGCAGAAGGAGGGTCGGAGACTTCATCCATGGCGACGTGGCTTTCCCTGTTGAAGGCGTTGACCCCCAGGGAGCCCCATCTTCCAGAGATCTCTCCGAACTGAGCGGCGGTTGGGTCAGACAGGTCGATGACGCGCAGTCTTAGATGGCCCTGTGAGACATTCTTCAGCCTAAGGTGCCTAAGGTACCCAGCCGACCCTCCCTTGAAGAATTCCAGGGCCTGGGCGACATCGACTGCGTCGAAGACTCTCCCGGAGAACGCCACCGACCGCGGGCCGGGCCTTACGAGCCAGTCCTGCCTTTGGGCCTGTACTACAACTCCAGCCTGAAGCTTGTAGACCCAAGCTTGTTCGAAGCCAAAGAGGGATCTCCCTTCGGCGAGGGAATCCATCGAACGTACTGACCCGTCTGAATCCACTAAGATTTTGAGACCCCTCATGCGTAGGGTGACAGGTTTCTTCAGGCTCGACGACTTGAGTCCCTGAGGCTTCCCCGGAAGCGCCTCCAATGCAGCGCCCAACAGAGTCGTCGAACGAGGGTTCGACATAATATCGGGAGGATATACCGAATTTGAGCTAGTGGAGACGGGGAGTTAACCTGAGGTGGCTCGTTTCCATCTCATTCCACTCGGGGTGTCCTCTACGACGATGCCCGCCTCAAGGAGCTTCCGTCTGAGTCTGTCGGATTCTGCGTAGTCCTTTTTCTTTCTGGCTTCCTCCCTCTTGGCCAAGAGTTCGACAAGTTCTTCCTGAAGCTTCTCCTCGCTGAAGTCCAGGATTCCGAAAACGGAGTTGAACTTTCGTAGTAGTTCGATGACCTCGGCCGCACCATCCTTTCCAAGCGATTTGGCGTCCATGTGTGCGTTCCCCTTCTTCACGAAAGTGAAGATGACGGACAATGCCTTTGGCGAGTTGAGGTCATCGTCCATGGCTGCCTCGAATTCTGAGAGCGCATCGGCGACGAGGGACTCATCAACCCCACCGGGCTCCGAGACGGACTTCAGCCTGGAAACGAACTCCTGGAGGCGCGCCCTTTGGGAGCGGGCCTGGTCGAGCGAGGTGTCAGTAAGGTCGATTGGATCTCTGTACCTTGAGGAGAGCAGAAAGAGCCGGATCGTGAGCGGCTCCCACCCTTCCTTGATGAGATCTCTCAGGTATATCACGTTCCCGATTGACTTGTGCATCTCGGCCCCCTTGATGTTGAGCATCTCAGAGTGAAGCCAATAGTTGACAAATTTCTTCCCAGTAGCAGCCTCGGACTGGGCGATTTCGTTCTCGTGATGCGGGAATTTCAGGTCCATCCCTCCCGTGTGTAGATCGAACGACTCGCCAAGATACTTCATGGACATGGTCGAGCATTCGATGTGCCATCCAGGGCGTCCTTTGCCGAGCTCCGTCTCCCAGAACACGTCCCCGTCTTCTGGGTCCCACGCCTTCCACAAGGCAAAGTCCGTCGCCTCCTTCTTCTCCTCGTAGTGGTCCTGGGAGACCCGCCCGGCTCCCTTGCCTGTACCGAGCTTCACCCCGGAGAGGGCGCCGTAATTCTTAAACTTCGAGACGTCGAAGTAGAAAGAACCGTCTTCGGATTTGTACGCGTACTTTTTCGCGACAAGTTTCTTGACAAGGTCCACCATGTCGTCGATGTTGTCTGTGGCTCGCGGGTACTTCTCGGCCCGCTCTATACCTAGCGTCGCCAGGTCTTCCATGAACTCGTTTTCAAAGAACGACGTAAGTTCAATGCGGGATTTCTTGAACTGCTTGATCCCTTTGATAATTCTGTCTTCGACGTCGGTGATGTTCTTTACCTGTGTCACCTTGAACCCCTTGAATATCAGATACCGGCGGAGAAGGTCCTCGAAGACGAAGGCCCTGAAGTTTCCGATGTGCGCGTAGTTCCATACCGTTGGCCCGCAGGTGTACATCCTGACTTCTCCATCCTTGATCGGGGTGAAGGTCTGCAGTTCTCTTCCGAGGCTATTGAAAAGCTTCAGCAATGGCGGGCACCCGCTCGGGTCGATGGATTGAAAATAAAAAGGAACGGGAGAGAAAGATCTACTTTGTCAGCTTGCCAATCCTGAAGATCTGCTTGCCACAAGAGGCACAAGTGCCCTTGATGGCAGGCCGTCCGTTCTTCAGTTTGATTTGCTTGGGATTCTTGATCTCCCGGTTCTTCTTCTTCTCGTAGACGCAGTATCCGGTTACCACTGCGATATGCCTCGCCTCCATCGGAGCTAGTTTGCTATATAAACCTGAGCCAACGGGGCTCAAAATGGGGTTTTTTCGGTCTAGACGCTGATTTGGTGGCGATTCAGGTTTCCAATGGCTCAGGGTCAAGGTGGAGGGCGTCTCGATTCTGCAGGAATCGGCAGCGATTGATGGGCTCCACCGTCTTCTGTTTCTTTGTTGGCAAATCAAAGCAAGAGCCATGCGAGGGGTCGGTGGAGCACTACCTTGCACCTCGCCGATTTGGGAGGAAAGGGCGAGATTCTTGCCTCCCATCACCCGCAAGGCCAGAAACAAATCTCGGCGGTTCCGCGTCGCCGATTGAATTAAAGACCAAAGAATTGTCGGGATGCCGCAGTTTGCAAAGTCCTGCGCTCAATACCAAAGCCTTCAGCTCGTTGATCTTCGCAAGGATCGTCTATGCGATTAATTGGCTGAACCTGGGCGCAATATTCTATCTTGTGAGCCCCGATATCGGAGCGGGGGTCTCTGGGCTCGGGACTGTGACCTCCACATTCTTTCTCGGAGTTGGTCTGATGCAAATCCCTGGGGGCCTGCTGGCAGCCAAGTTGGGATCGAAGAGAGTAGTCGTCGTCGGCATATTCCTTTCTTCGCTCTCCGCACTTGGGACCTCGATCCTGTCCACAATTCCTCAGATGGCAGTGCTGAGGTTCCTCGTCGGGGTCGGGATGGCCCTGGTGTTCGCACCGGGGGTCGTGATCATTGCGAGGTTGATAGGTGGCGGATCAGGAAAGTCAGGAATTGGAGTAGGGCTGTTCAACTCTGCCTTCGACTTGGGCGGACTGGCTGCCTTCATTGGCTGGATAGTTATTGCTACCGCAACTGGCTGGCGGATCAGCCTTGCGCTCGGCGGAGGTCTCGGGGTGATTACTGGAGTCTTGGTCGCATTCTTCGTTCCAGGAGACAATGCAAATTCGGAATTCAATCTCACTAGGCCGGGAACGCTTTCCATACTGATGGACAAACAATTGGTGATCCTCGGGCTTGCGACCCTTGGCCTGGGCATCGGGAATGCTGTAATCACCGGGTTCATGGTTTACTATTTGATCAATTCGCTTTCTATCTCAGGGACGGTGGCGGGTTTGATAGGAACGCTCGTGACCTTTGTCCCGATATTTTCCGCCGTCTGGGGGGGTCGCTTCTACGACAGAATCATGAGGCACAGGATGGTAATGATCCTCTGCCTACTGGGAAGCGCAGCATCTCTGGCCATCGGCGCATTTCCTTCGTTGTACGCCGCGGCGGCCTGTTCGGCCCTTGGGGGTCTGTTTTCTGGGATCGGCTACACGTTCGCCTTCGCAGGGGCGCGGGACATTCACAAGGCAGAGAAGGAATACGACAGCCTCGCAATTGCCTGGATCAACAGCATCCAACTGACTGGGTCTTTCCTGCCGCCGATCTTCTTTTCCTACCTTGTTGAAGCCCAGGGGTACTCACAGGCCTGGTTGGGAAGCGGGGGGCTGACCCTAATTTTCGTGATCCCTGTCCTTTTGATGGCTGAGCGCTGGACTCGCTAAAGCGGGGTGGCGATTATCTCGTCGCCCTTTTTGACGTTCACCTCCAGTCCCGTCAATCCAATCTCCTTGATTTCCGGGACCGGTATCCCGAGCTCCTCGATCTTCGACCGGTGTCGGGTTATGGCCTGCATCCAGGCCTGCGACCTGTCTTCGACCTTTGGGACGCCGAGCCCCGACTTGAAGGCTAGCTCTTCCAGCTTCTGGTCGTACTCGAAGAAGTCGTCGGGGAGCTTCCAGAAGTCGTTCATCGGCTTGAACAAAAGCGGCGAGAGGTAGATGAAGCCGTGCTTTAGCTGCCGGGAGATGGCGGACTTGTCTTCCTTGGACATCCTCTCCGCGAGGCGCTCGAGCATCGCTAGGGTCCCGGTCAGGTGTCGGGACTCATCGCGTGTTATGTTCCTGAACGCCGTCGAGTAGATTTTGTTGGTGGAGCGTTCTCCCACCTCCCTGAATATGAGTTGGGCACCGATCTCCGCGAAGAAGAAGCTCGAGAAGATGAGCTCCAGAGGGTACTTCCCCCAGGCCTGGTTGAACGCGCTCCAGTACCTACTGCCGTTATCGTACAGGGCCATGATGTTGGCGAGCGCCTTCTCCTCGAGGGTTGTCTTGGGCTTGAACCTGTAGGGGAAATTCGGGCAAACTCGGGCGCAAGCCCGCCTGCAGACTTCGTCGTGCCTGCACTCGTCGAAGGCCACGGCGGAGAGGAACTTCTTTGTCGGGTCTTCGTAGTTGTGGGTGGCAGCCTGGACCGCGGCGGAACCAAACGCGCCAATCCCTGATTTCTCGAAGAGGGCAAGCTTCGACAGCCAGTAGGCCTGGGCGACTGCCTCGTCTGAGGAGAAGTTGCTCGCGTCGACTTCTGACCAGGGGAGGTCGACGGGACTCCAGTTCTGGGGGAACCAGAGCTCGTAGGTCTTGAGGAGTGTCTCGGAGACTACGTCCCAGTTCCCAGGAAAGACGTTTCCAGGCCCGTTCACATCCAAAATCAGTTTACCGCTGCGGCGAGCGAGGACACCCTGTAATTAAGGAATAATTTGCCTTACGACTACTTGACGGTTACCGTGCCTTTCATGTAAGAGTGGTAAGTGCAATGGAAGGCGTACGTCCCCGATGAGAAGGTGTGAACCCAAAACGTTCCCGGGTGAATATCGCCGGAGTCGAAGCTCCCGTCGGCGGCAGTGACGGTGTGCACGACGCTGTCCTTGTTCAGGAAGACGACCGTGTTGTTGACCCCGACCACTAATTTGAAGGTGCTGGGGTTGTAGTTGAGAGAGCTATCTGACCCTGTGTTGGGAGGAATCTTGACAGTGAAACTCCCTGGAATCCCGGACTTTACGATGACCTTCCCCTTCATCCAAGAGCTGTGATAGATGCAATAGTAGGAGAAGTTCCCCGCAGCGCTGAAGGTGTTCGTCCAGCTCTTTCCGGCAACGACGTCACCGGAGTTGAAGCTGTTGTCGGTAGCAGTGACTGTGTGGACCACAGAGTCCCTGTTTACGAAGGTGACTGTGTTGTTCAGCCCGATGATCAGGGTGATCGTTGCGGGGCTGAAGTTCAACGCCGTGTTGCTTCCGACGCCCGTGGGCATGACTACGGACCCGACCGATACGGACGTGTTGCCACCACCGAGCCCTGGCTGGAGTCTCAACACAAACTCGCCTGCAATGGCTGCGCCTAGGATGATTCCGATTAATCCAAGGCTTAGCAGGAGTCCGCGAGGAGGCCCAGGGTGTTCGTCTGTCTCCATTTGTTTCACCCGAGAGACGCCAGCATGGCGATCAACAGGGCGGACAGGAACATGATCGGTATTAGCGCGAAAAGACGGAGCGAACCTGGCTCGTCCTTGAGCTGCATGTAGAAGAGTACGACGGCGACCGCTTGGCTGGTCGCCAGGACTGTGATCACAGCCGCAGCCGTGGAGTAGGCCGTGATCATGTAGAATGCTTCGACCTCGGCGAGTACTGCAACGACCATGTATGCCCACACACCGAGAGCGATAGATGTCCTCATGCGATTCTCCTAGAGCAAATAGAACAGGGGGAAGACGAAGCACCACACGATGTCGACGAAGGCCCAGTACAACCCGAAGTTCTCGATGGCCTCGTGCGAATCTTTTGTGTAGAACCCGCCTGTTGTCTTCTTCATCAGGTACAGCATCATCAGGAGCCCAGCGGTCACGTGGGCACCGTGCAAGCCGACAACTATGTAGTAAGCGCTGGCGGCAAGAGACATCGCCGGGTTCCCTAGGATGAACCCTCCGTTTCCTAGGTTTGTCCATTCTGCTACCTTCACCCCCATGAAGACCGCGCCAAGGAGGAAGGTGGCTGCAAGCCAAGTTAGGAGCCTCCTCTGGTCCCCGCTGCGTATGGCCTGAAGGGCCAGGAACATGGTGAACCCACTCGTTACGAGCACCAGCGTGTTGAAGGTCCCCAGAGGTATCTCGTGAATCGAGCCCGCGACGGGCCACTGGGCCGTGGCCGCGCGGATGAAGACATAGGCTCCAAGGAAGCTCCCGAAAAGTACGACCTCCGATGACAGGAAGACCCACATCCCGAGCTTGAGCTTGGGGACTGCGCCGAAGGGCCACCGGTCGCCTTCCTCCTCCGGCAGGACGACGAATTTTTCGTGAAGGTCGTCCTTGCCCCATCCCCAGAACGAATAGACCACGATCAGGGCCCCGACGACCATGGCCGTCAGGCCCGCCGGTCCGGGATAGAACGCAGTTCCAGCCAGGAACACCAGTGCGCCGAGGGAGATTTGGATGGGCCTGGAGCTCAGATGGGCGTAGTGGCCTCCAGGCGCGGCTGGGGCGGAGGGACTGTGCGAGTCGGACGCAGTGGCCAACTGCCCTATCCACCCGCCAGCGGGAGGTGTCACGGATGAACCCATCGCAGGGGTGATCCCCTCGAGGTGGGACGTCCACTCCAAGTCGGGGGAGCCCCAAGGATTAGCGGGAGCTATGGGACCTCTGTACCAGGTGTTGATTACGTTGTACGCCAGGAGGACTTGCGCCAGTGCGAAGACGAAGGAGCCTAAGGTGGCCAAGCCGTTGAGCGTGGCCCAGTCCCCCACGTTGGGATAGGTGAAGATGCGTCTCGGCATGTCGAAAAGGAGGTTCATTGGGAAGTACAACACGTTGAACCCGAGGAAAGAGAGCACGAAGTGTATCTTCCCGAGCCTTTCGTTGTACATCCTCCCCGTCATCCTCGGCAGCCAGTAGTAGATTCCGGCAATGATTCCGAAAATCGCGGCGCCCACCATGACGTAATGGAAGTGTGAAACGACGAAGTAAGAGCCCCTGAACACTCTGTCGAGGACGGGGGAAGAAAGGAAGACACCGGTAATCCCCCCTATGATGAAGAGGATCACTCCGCCCAGCGCGAACAGCATCGGGGTGGCGAACTTCACCCTACCCCTGATCAGAGATTCTACGAAGGAGAGGGTGATGACGTCGAAGGGAATCGAGATGGCGATGGTGGCCACGCTGAATGCTCCCTGGAGAGAGACTGGAATGCCCGTGAGGAACATGTGGTGCATCCAGACTCCGAAACTGAGCGGAACCACGATGAGGCCTGTCGCAATCAGAATTGCGTTCCTGGCAGCGAGGGGCCTCCCCGTAAACTGGGGGAGGACGTTGGCGATGATCCCGAACCCGGGGAGGAGGACGATGTACACCTCAGGATGACCGAAGAACCAGAAGAGATTGTCCCACAGTATCGACGGCTGTACGCCCGTCGCGGTGAAGAAGACCGTGCCCATGATCCTGTCTGCCGAAGCAAGTACGAAAGCGGCTATCAGAGTGGGGAAAGCGAAGAGCATGGCGATTATGGTGAACAGCATGAACCAGGTGAACATCGGGAGCTTTGAGAGGGTGACCCCCGCGGCCCTCAGCCAGATTATCGACACCATGAAATTGACACTACCTAGCGTGACCGAGGCGGCAAGAAGGACCATCCCGAGATATGCGAGGGTCGGCCCGGTCCCCAAAGAGAGGACGGCGAGGGGCTGATAGGTCGTCCAACCTGCGTCTGCGGTCCCTCCAGGAACAAAGAAACTGAGGACCGCGAGGATCCCACCGGCGAGGTAAATCCAGTAGCTCATGGCGTTCAGGCGTGGAAACGCCAAGTCCTCGGCACCAATCTGGAGCGGGACGAAATAGTTCGCGAGCCCGAGGGCGATGGGGGAGAGGAACCAGAATATCATTATGAGGCCGTGCATGGTCACAGCCTGATTGTAGTAGAAGGCTGAGAGGAAGTTGTTGTTCGGGATCGAGAGCTGAACCCTCATCAAAAGGGCGAGGATAGCCCCGATGAATCCGAAGTAGCACGAAGTGAAGAAGTAGAGCAGACCTACGTCCTTGTGGTTTGTGGTGTAGAGCCAGCGCTTGATCCAGGATCCAGCCATCAAGTCACTTGCCTCCGGTCCAGGCGCTCCAGGCAGCCTGGCTGATTACAGTCAGATTTGCCCACATCAGGGCATGGCCCACACCACAGAGCTCGAAGCATCTTACGGCGTTAAGGTACAGGCATGAGGTGCCGCCTGAATTGCAGGTCACCTTCACCTCGGGAGGCGCAGAAATCTGGACCGCTGGCACAGCGAACCAGATGTGGTTCGTCTTCCCAGGGATTGCGTCCTCCTTTGCAGCGAACATGTCTATCCCGAATGAGTGGAACACGTCCTTGGAACTTATGTTGATTACAACGTCTCTCCCGGCAGGAACCGTCAGGTTGTTCACCTGGGACTTCCCGTTTGGATAAGTGAAGTTCCACCCCCACTGAAACGCCGTTAGATGGATCTGGACGCAAGGGGCGTTCGTGTTCGCCATGCAGGTGGCGTTGTTGGGGATTACGATGTTGTTGAAGCTCGCGAAGGTCTCGTACTCGGCAGTCGTGAGCACGGTCAAGCTGATGAGGACGGTGACAAGTACGATCTTCCAACCTTCAACTTTGTGTTCGGGTATTGGTCCCTTCTCACCTCGATACCTGAACTTCACCATGAAGATGATGAGGGCAGTGATTACGATTATGGCCGCCCCGGTGCCGAAGGCGAGGTACCAGTTAAGCAGGGAATCATACGTGGCAGTGGTTGGAGGGACTGAAAGCAAACCCGAATCCATTAGGTTCTGCGCTGGTTTTCTTTCCAATATTGGTTATAAGCTTTGGCGAAGATGTCGCGCTTTCAAGGGATTGGTTGGCGGGACGGGTTGAATCCCGATAGAAGGCATAATTATTCAGCGGCACGAGGCCCGATTGTGGTGGGGTGGCGGAGCGGTTACGCGTGCGCCTGCAGTGACGGCCGTCGGTGAGCGCATTAACAGGGGTTCGAGTCCCCTCCCCACCTTGGCCCAGTTCTTGGGCCTAAACGAGAAGGGCAAACATAACGATGGCAGAGATGAATACGATGGAAATCGTGTTGACTACCTTAATCAGCGAATTGATTGCAGGCCCGGCCGTGTCCTTGAATGGGTCCCCGACCGTGTCGCCCATAACGGCCGCCTTGTGAGCGTCCGACCCCTTGCCTCCGAGCTTACCCGTCTCGATGTACTTCTTCGCATTGTCCCAGGCCGCACCCCCGTTGGTCATGAGGTAGGCGAGGAAGACTCCTGAGACAACGGTACCTATCAGGAGGCCTCCCAGAGCCAGGGGGCCAAGAACGAGGCCCACGACTATCGGCGTCACGACCGCCAGCGCACCCGGCTTCGCGAGCTCTTTAATCGCGGTTGCCGTGCTGATGTCGACGACCTTCGCGTAATCCGGCTTTGCCGTTCCCTCCATTATGCCGGGGATCTCCTTGAATTGGCGCCTAACTTCGTTTACAATGGTGTATGCGGCCCGACCCACGGCCTTGATCAGGAAGCTCGAGAAGTAAAACGGCAGGAGGCCTCCGATGAGCAGTCCTATGACTACGTAGGGGTCAGAGAGGCTGAAGGTGAGTTGCCCACTTGCGTCAAGGTGGGCCGCGTACTTGCTCAGAAGAGGTGCGCCGCCGCTGTGTATGATCCTCGTAGCTTCGTTCTGGAATGCTTCGAATATTGCTACTGCCGCGAGCGCCGCAGACGTGATGGCAAACGCTTTGGTTGTAGCCTTCGTCGTGTTCCCCAATGCGTCTAGCTCGTCAGTCACGGTGCGGACACTGCTCTCGAGTCCAGCCATCTCTACGATCCCGTTGGCGTTGTCGGTGATAGGCCCGAAGGAATCGATGGACATGATTATGCCCGTGAGTGAGAGCATCGACATCGTTGCAACGGCCGTGCTGTATATCCCAGTCAATACGGAGTTAACACCCCCCGAGCCGATGTAGCCAAGAGTGTATGACGAGATAATCGCGACCACAAGGACCACCGCTGATGGCGCTGTGCTCGTCAAGCCTGCGGAGAATCCTGACAGAAAGTTTGTCGCGGCCCCGGTCTGGCTCGCTTCGGCGATTTCTTTCACCGGCCCATAGGCGTAGGAAGTGAAATAGTTGGCCACGTTCTCAATCACGACCACCACCACGACCCCGACGATCGCACTGGCGAAGAGATAGTAGCTGAGGGTCGAACCAGAAAATAAGAGCTGGCCAAAGACAAAGTCGAGGAATATCGCCACCGCCGCGGCTATCAGTAGCGTGATGTTGAGGGCTCTTAGGGGGTTGGATTTTATCGACTTCCTTACGTAGAGACTCCCAACGACCGCCCCAACAACACCCGCAGCTCCCAGGAGGAGCGGGTACACGAGGAGCCCCATCGTTGCCCCTGAGGGAATCAGGGCGCCCAGAATCATCACCGCTATTGTCGTGACTACGTACGATTCGTACACGTCTGCACCCATGCCGGCGCAATCGCCGACGTTGTCACCTACGTTGTCTGCGATGACTGCAGGATTCCTTGGATCATCCTCTGGGATTCCAGCCTCGACCTTGCCGACGAGGTCTGCGCCCACGTCCGCGGCCTTGGTGTAAATCCCTCCCGAAACCCTCATGAACAAGGCGATCAGGGATGCGCCAAAGCCTAGGCCGGCCAGCGTAGCAGGCTGCGACACAATTGTGCTTGAGAAGATGAGATAAAACAAAGTGAGTCCGAGAAGGTCCAGGCCGATTACTGTCATCCCCATGACTCCCCCTCCCCTGAAAGCCATCGTCAGGGCGCTCCCCAGTCCGGACTTTGCGGCCTCTGCGGTCCTTGAGCTGGTGCGGACCGTCACCGCCATCCCGATGTAGCCAGCTAGGGCAGAAAAGACGGCTCCCACGGCGAAACCTGCTGCCGTTGCTCCGCCTGTGCCGTTGGGATAGTCGATTAGACCGAAGACGAGGAGGACGATGATCAGTGCGATGGGGGCTATGACTTTGTATTCCCTGCTTAGGAAAGCCGCCGCACCCTGTCTAACTGCGTCGGATATCTCGATCATCTTTGGGGAGCCGCGATTTTGCTTCCTGAGGTTAGCCCAGAGGGCCGCTGCATAGAGAAGGGCTACGAATGAAAGACCGAGGGCAACGTACCCGTAGTCGAAAACCAAACTCTCGAAGGCGCCTCGGACTTCGCTTAATAAGAATTCGTGAAATGAAGCGTCAGCCTGACCTCCGTTTCGTCAGGACGTATGAGATGATGAAGGGAAGAACTGTTGTTGCTTCGGCATGAAGGGTGGCCTGCCTTGCTTTCGCCTTCACTTTTCCCCAAGAGACAGCCTCCCTTATCGAGGCGCCGCTAAGGGACCCGTCAAATTCTGAGGCAGTAGTAACGTAACAAGCCCAGTCGAGGCCTCCGCGGAATAGATTCCACCAGATTAAGTGATGCTTGGAAATCCCGCCCCCAAGGACAAGGGCCCCAGTTTCCTTCGCCTCAGAAGAGATGTCTGAGAGCCTCCTCTCGTCTCCAAAGAGATCGACCTTGAAGTCCCGATGGCTTTCGGCGAAGAGCCAGAGCTGGCTTCCCACAGCTCCGTCAGTAATCCCGGGTACGAACACAGGTACCCCCTCCTTCTGGGCCCAGTACAAGAGAGAAGCATTCGAAGCCAAATCGCGTCCTATCCGCTTGCAAAGCTCTTCTGTCGTGATTGACCTAATCCCTTCAGCATAGACTCGTTTGAGCAGTTCCTGCATCCTCCTTTCAATCAGGGGACCATAGTTTTCCAACGGGACTAGCACGTTCCCGAGCCGATGATACCCTGAGTTCCTCAGTTCGACGTCGTCCATTTCGAAGCTCCCCTCGTAGTAGTCAGCTTCTGTTCTGGCGATGTCGTGATCCAGGGTTCCGCAAGTGGTGACTATTGCGTCGACCATCCCTTCCCGCACGAGGTCGACAAGCAAACCCCTTGCCCCCGTCGCGACCATCGCAGCTGGGAAGGAAAGGAACTTCGTGCACCCTTCCCGGCTGCACATCGATGCGAGGGTGGTCGAGACATCGAACAGGTTCTTCGCCATGAAACCTCCGCTCTTGCCCATCGAATCAATGATGGATACGACGTCAGGCGACCTGATAGCGTGGGCATCCCGAACCTTCCTCAGGCCCGGAATCCGCCTCATGAGAACTCCGAGCGAGGGTTCTGGCGCATTTAACCGTTCAGACCTGATACTTTCGAAAGACCGCTCTCTCTCCCATTGATGGGCGCTCGCTCTAGAGGACATACTGGTCGCAGCTCTCCACTCTGTGGTCCCAAGGCGGTCATTGCCCTCTTAGTTCGCCCTTTGCCCAAATGCAGTCGCTCGACTACGGAACATCTTGCGTGGATTGCCATCGGATGATGGTGGACGCGGGGGACGAGTTTGTCTGTCCCAAGTGTGGAATCGTCAAAGAGAAGGAGGTAATGGAAAGCGATGGGAGGGCCTCGCCTAAGTTCGAATTCGGAAATCACTCACTCGGGAGCTACATGGGTTCCAAGCTGACGACGAACGAAGAGAGGCGCTCCAAGGGCTTTTCCAAGGCCAATTCTACATATGGGTACCTGAAAGTCGTTTCAGACTTTGCCGGCAGGGAGGACGGAGCTGATTACACATGCCTCAGAATGGTTCGTCGTGTTTGCGAAAAGCTCTTTCTCCCGAGCTTTGTGGCTCAGCAAGCAGCTATTGTTGCAAGGAAGGTACTGGCGACAAAGCATCACGACCGCAGAGTCACCATCGCCGCCGTGTCGGCCTACTCCCTGATTGTGGCATGCAAGATAGAAGCCATCACTTCAGTCAGCGTGGGAGAGATTATGGATGCGCACACAGCACTCGGTAGGCGAGTCAAAGTCTCATCAATAATCCAGCTGTCCCTTGACTCATCGATCAAAACAGTTCCGCGAAAGCCGGAAGAATATGTCTCCAAGATACTTGCAAGGCTGTCCCTCAATGAGAGGATAAACCAAACATTGTTTAGGGAAGGCCTCCCCAAGACCGTTTTTCTGAATTCCCTGCGTTCTACGGCCCTGGAGGTCCTTACGGGGTTAGACAGGGACATAACCACGGGACGGAGGCCCTGTACCCTGGCGGCGTCCGCCGTGTATGCTGCCGAAGTTGTCCTCGCTCGACGCGAGTCGAGGAAAAGGTGGATAACCCAAAGGGACTTGGCTGAATGCGGCGATTCTGCCGAATACACCATAAGAGGTCAGGTGAGCGAGATCTTCATGCCAGCAGTGGAACGAATTGTCTCAGGAAGGCAAAGTCTGCCTGCTGCATCCCTAGGCTAAAGGACCCGTTGGGGCCCTCTACTCCTCTTTGAGTGATGAACAAGTCGAAATAAACGAAGCAGCCCCAAGAGTGGACTACCGCATAACTGATACCAAAACCAAAGCCTGCCGAAGCAGCCGTGGCCGAAAGGGTTGCTATCACCTTGGACAATATCGGTCTGATCTCCGAGTCAGTGCAATTGGAGGGTCTCGAATTCTCCAAAGACGACTTCAGGATTTCCACCCCAGATATGCACTCTGAGGCGGCAGCTTCCAAGCGGACTGGAAGATGAACTAGATGGACCTCGGTCCGTTCCAATGTCACCCCGGAAGACAAGTACGCACCTGAGGCGTGGACATTCAATAGGATGTCGACGTATCCTGCAACGGAGCCATCGAAGGGTTGGACCGCCGACATATTGTCGAAGGCAGACACCGACGGGGCCGGAGAAGCAGAGGTCACGACGGTCAGCTTGTCCTTTTGCTCGATGACGGCGAGGCTCGCCAACTGATTCGCGGTGGACTCGATTGCATTCGCACAGGTGAAAGTAACCGCCTCCAAGAAGTCTTGTGCCCTCCCGAGAATGCCCAACGCGCCGACCGCCGCCAAGACGTGCGCATCGTTCGCGAGAGAATTCTCGGCTCCAGCCTGAATGTACAGTTTCTGCCTGTCCTGTGCAGCGATGAAGACTGTCAAGTTGGAAATCAAAAGCACGGAGAATATCACCGCGGAGGCGGCCGAGGCGCCTATCCCACTGCGCTTGACCATGCCTGAAGAGTCACATCTCTTACGTCTAGCTGCAAAGTCAGTGTCATGATTGCGGCTCCTTTGGGCGCGGAAGGCCCGCATGAGAAGGAATCGATGGTGGCAGATAGCTCGATTGAATTTGACTGCCTCTCGAGGTCTGCGCACATTGATTCTGGCGAGGACTGTTCAATCCAAGGCAGACCACGATGGTCGACGTAGGACACCAGTCTGTCTCTGAGCCGACTTTCAAGCATTAGACGGTGCGAACTGATATCAGCCACCCGTGGATTCCAGGTGACAATTGTAGAGATGGCAGATACGCCGATCATCGTTGCGATGGCTATGTCCAGCCATCTCAAGCGGGCTTCAGCCTCGGCAGGAGGAATGCGACGGCGACAAGGCAGAGACCGATGATTATGGCGTAGGCCACGGCGATCTCCACAAAGGTCTCCACCTCAGCCAGGCCCGACCACCTTGACATGCCCGCCTTCGAGCTGTGCAGAATAAACGACTGACGGGAGCAATGTCATGATTGGAAGCCCCCACCTGCTGGACACGGCCGTGTTCCCTACGGCCGAACCGCATGAAATCAGGTGCCCCCCTATTCGAATTGGGTCGGAGCCTGTTGCCTCTCCAAAGGAGAACGTCATCCTGATCCCTGGCTGAAGGGCATCAAAAACGGCCCTCACACCATCCAGATTGCGCGAATCGGCGCCTCCTGTGGACGACTGAAATGAACCAGACAGCATTGGAGACAAAATTGCAAGCAACGCAGCAGTGGCGAGGAGATAGAGTCCCCAGGAGGTCATCGAACTTACGGAAGATGCTGGCATGCTAGGAGACCGCCAGGCTCAGCTGGGTTGATTGTTCGGTGAAGGCCAGAGTGTGAGCTCCGCCCTCCAAGATGAACGAGAAGCTGCAGTTCGTAGGGAAGCTCTGGCTGGAGGAAGTAGACTTGGAGCTGAGACTAAGATCGCCGTCGTGGCATTGAATCGTCGATGTGGGAAGGCTGATTGTCGCACGAGAGCTTCCGTTTGAGAGAGCCTGCGTAACAAGGCCTGATATGACGCTGAAGGCCTCATGAAATTGCAACCCAGAAGCCCAAGAGGAGAATGTGGTGTAAGTTGCTAGGGAACCACCGACGAAAAGAGTGGACACCATGAAGACGAGGGTGTACTCGAGTATCTCTGCCATGCGAACTAATGGTGATTCTCGATTTAAGGAGCAAGGTTGGGTTCTGGTAAGTTGAAAGCGGATTCGTTTCGCTGTTAATTTTCGTCGGTTTCTGACCCTAAACCATACTTCAGTATGATTGCGAAGATTGTGGCGACGATAATTGCGGCAATCCAGTCTCGCTGAAATGAAGCCAAATCTTGAGCCAATAGCGATTTGAACATGTCATAGAGCGAAGAGGCAAGAACTCCGACTACTGCACCTATGACTATGAGTTCACGGTTTGACTGTTTGTGGCGTTTTGGATTAGTGTTATCCACTTGTTCTCACCCCCGACCTTGATTCCTGCCAAGTCGGCGGGTGTGCGACCATGTAAGGCTTCATGCGGTCGAATGAAGTTATGATAGATTTGGTATCCTTTCAGGATAGGCGTGTCCGTCCTCTTCAGTCCCCGCATTACCTTTTCTCGGTCTCTTAGCTCTCCATTCATCCTCTCCATCTTGTTATTGTGAACTTGCCCGCTGAGGCGAATCTGTTCGATGTGCTGTGCGGTCGGAGACTTGGCTTTGAACTCCTTCAGATACGCTCTGTGATACGAATGTAGATTGTCAGTGATGAGGGTGGCCGGAATCTTACCCGCGATTCTTTTCCCATTCCTAAATAGGTTCCTGACATCATGCTTGCCCTTGCTGTCTGCGACTTCCTGAGCAATCCAGAAGCGGGTCTCGTCGTCCATCATGGCAAAGACGTATTTCATCTCTCCTCGGAACTTGACGTAAACCTCATCTGCTCTCCAAGTGTCGGAAACTTGAGGAGTGATTTTGTCAAGATACCTCTCCATCAGACCCACATACTTCCGAATCCAATTAAGGACAGAGACGTGCGAGACTTCGACGCCCTGAAGCCTGAGGAACTTCTGCACGTTCCTTAGAGATGCTCCCGTGAAGTAGAGTTGCATCGCAGAGGTTATCGCCTGAGGGCTGTGTTTCATTCCTTCGAACCCGACATTAACTGTGAAGTATCTTTTGCAGTCGAGACAATTGAACTTCTGGATGTCTCCAGCTTTGTTGTGCCTCAGGCCGTCCTTTACCACATGTTTGGAACCGCAATAAATGCAGGCGTCGGTCGTGCTGAAGGGAGCGAGTGTTCCTAATTCGACTTCGGTTCTAAGCGTCTTCGAAAACTCAACCGCGTAGATGTGTTTGCACTTCGCCTGTCGGTTTGTCGCATCGGGGCAGGAGCAGAGCCACCCTAATTCTGTGGCTCTGACCCGATACTCTCCCTTCCCCGACTGACTTTGGACTGCGTATTCGTTTTCATCTAATCTGCGAACCTCAGTCCTCAGGTCGCAGATGAGCCTGCCACGCTGTTCTCTCTGGTTCATTTAGTCCAGCTCCATCATACGGCGAGTTTCGAGGCTCGAAAGATAGTCCTCGAATCTGTCCGTGTCCATTTCGAATCGGAGTTGTTCGGTGTTCATCTGCTTATGCACACAAGCACCTATACACGCAGGGTATTTGAACTTCCCTGCAAGTCTGGTTATGCACGGAAGTTTATATGCACTTATCTTCAGACATGAAGACTATGACAGACAAGACACGAATGAACTTGGTCTTGGATGCAGTCCTTGAGGAACGATTTCGAAAGGCTGTATTCGAGAAGAAGGGGATGAAGAAGGGAAACATCAGCGAAGCGGTCGAAGAGGCAATCGAGGACTGGATAGACAAGTCCCTGAAGGCGAGGAAGAGTGGGTGACTCCAAAGCCGAAAAGCTGTATGGCGAGACTCAAACATACTTGCAGAAGAAATATGATGACCACATGAAGGCTACCAAAGAAGCTCTCGAAGCGGTTAGAAACTGGGACAAGAAGAACATCATAGACCCTCGATGGCTTCTATTGGAACTGGCAAGCACTCATAGCGAACTGGCCTATCTTTTCGGTCTCGAAAAACTCGACCATGAGGTAACTTCTGACTTCCTTAGATGGCGAGACTCTCAAGGTGAGGGGGTCGCAAATATCGAGATGACCCGTCAGGAACTGAAGGAGCTTTTCGATAAGAACACACCAGCATTCAAGTGGTTCGAAAGGTTCGAGAAGCACAGACCGAAGACTGAAGGAGATTCGGAGTGACTGAGGCTCTATCTCCCATTGGGGAAATAATACAAAAACTTCAGGAGCATTACGACATACTTGAGGAGAAAAAGAATCAATTCTTCGCTCAGGCTGATTCGCTTTCTCCGAACGACTACACTACTGTGGTTACAGCGAAAAGCGCGATTAACAGCCTAGGCACTATCTCCGGCGCCCTCGCATTCGTGACTCTGACAGAGATGATGATGCTGGAACTGATTGACGCGGCCACCAAGGATGCGAGCAAGGTCGAGGAAGTCAGGGTTGAGTTCAACAAAATGCTCGCAACTCACGGGAAAGGTCTGAAATGGCTTGAACGATTCCAATCTCACACCCCTGAGACCGAAAAAGTGGAATGAGTTTTGTCCAACCCGAAACTTGAATTGGCTCTAATCGAGGAAATGAAACGACTGATTCGGAAAGAGGAGGTGATGAATGAAGCCGTTGAACTACTCGACTCAAACTTTGAGTGGCTATTGCGATTCTGCGAGAAGAATCGCATCCCCATCCAAGAAAGGAAACGCATTCTCGTCTCCATTTTGAGGCTCAGGGGACTATTGCACGACTTCTACGATAGGCCATCCGACGAAACTTACCACAGAGAGAATCCGACGGGGACTGACCAGAACCCAAGGTTGCTCCTTTTATCGCCTCGGCCCATTTTCACCTAGGACTTTGCCATCAAAGCTTGATCAGCTCTTTTTGCGAATTACCTCAAAACGAGAGAGGCTGGTGGAGCCTCCGCCGCTCCTTGTGGAGCTCTTCGGTTTCTCCCTCGAGGGGCCAGGGACGCAGGAGTCATACCCCTTTGCCTATCAGGTGATGAAAATCGATTCCATTCCTTTCTACCAGGTTTCATGTGCCCTTCGGTCCGACCTGATGCCGGTCCTTAGGGGAGTCGTACACGAGGTTTCAACATCGCTCGACCCGCGCGAAGTCGAGCCCCTTACATTCGGCCGGCTGGTCGAGGTCCTGACGCGGCATTCTGCTGAGGGTCTCGCAGCCGCAGGAGTCTCATCGAGGATCAAAGAATTGTCGGAGCTCTCGGCCTATGAGGCAATGGGGCTTTCCCGAATCCTCGCCCTGGCTAGGGATCCTTGCATTACTGAGTTCTTTGTTGACTCGGATTTCACTCCAATATATTTGGACCATAGGGTGTCGGGCCGGTGCGAGTCCGAGATAGTCCTCACCGAGAGAGAAAGGTCCGCCCTGGTGACCCATCTGGACACTTTCAGCGGCTACACCTTGGACTTCAAGACGCCCTCGCTTAAGAACGACCTCGTCGTTTCGGGCGCCATCCTCAGGGTTTCAGTGGACCTCGAGCCTATCTCCGTCAACCGTTTTGCGCTCGACGTGAGAAGGTTGAATGTAAGTTCTCTTTCATTGAAAGACCTGATCAAACTCGAAGTCATTTCGGAGGAAGCCGCATCTTTGTTGGTTGGCTGGCTGGAATCAGGAGGGAATGTTACCGTCATCGGCGAGACAGGGACAGGAAAGACGACCCTCCTAAATGCACTCGACGAACAGGTCGATCGGAGGTTGAGGCGTCTCTACATCGAGGATGCCGTCGAAACAAAGGACATGCTCGGACGAGGCTACCACCAGATGAAAGTGAAAGTGGACCCCTTCGAACGCGGTGACGACTCCGGAAGAACCAAGGAATCGGAGATTGTCAAAGCACTTCACAGATCCCCCGATCTCGTTATCTTAAGTGAAATACAATCGGAGGAGCACAGCCGAGCTTTCTTTCAAGCCCTGGCTTCGGGTGCAAGGGGAGTGCAGACATTTCACGCGTCGACAATAGAGCAAGCCATTAGGCGCTGGACCAGCATGCACCACATTGCTGAACAGAACTTGATGGACCTTGGAATAATGATCCAAATGGCAAGGCCCGACAGACTGAAGCAGGGAAGATTCGTCCAGAGAATTTGCGCTTTGGTTCTGGAGCAGGGGATGCCCAGAGTGAAGGAGTTGTTCCTTCGTGACCGTGAGTCAAAGCTTCGTAACGTGGCAGGCCCAGGTTGGCCGCTCCCCCCGGAAGGGGTGGACTCAATGAAGCTCAAGGGGAAAATCGAAGTCGCTTTGCGGAGGCTGAACTTGAGAGGAGAGAATGCGTCATGAATTTCGTCTCGTTCGAGCACTTGGGCATCGACCCCTTTAAGGTAGCAGCAATAGGAGCTGCCGCATCCGGCGCAGCATTGCTGGGGTGCAGCCTCGCGCTTGGAGGAGTATTGGGACAGGATACGGCTGCAGCGGAAATCGTGGTCGCCCTGCTCGTATTCTACATTGTGCTATCAACACCAAGGAGGCTAGTCGACGCCCAGCGCGTGGGCCAGGCGAGAGAATCCGTGTTACTTTCCGTGGCGTCCAACGCGTGTATGAGTGCTACAGGGTCAAGGCCCCGAACGCTGATGCTGCTTCGTTCCAGCGAACCGGGAATCAAAAGGGCCCTTACCGACTTGGGGAGGTCTGTCCTTCTCGGGGCCGAGGTGGAGAAGGCGGTGGAACTGGCGTCGAGAAGACTTGCCTCCTATTCTGCAGCCTCGGTCCTCAGGGGGACTGCCACTCTGCGCCCCCGCATCGTCGATGTTGGTGACCAAGAAATTCGTGGATTGATGAGTTCATCGGAGCTAAGCAAGGAGACGAGACTTCCGATGTTCATGACTGTTTGTTTCTTCATGCCTATCATGCTCCTTTTGTACGCAGTCTTTACCCACATCTACAGCACAGAGGGCCTCGCGGAACTGGCTGCCTTCGGGTTCGTCGTAATCGACCTTGCATTTTACTTGGCGGCGTCCGACAGAGGGCCAAGATGAACCCTGACCTTCTAATGGTCCTTGCGTTAAGGAGGGTAATGGAGTCGGTGGAGGAAGGGATGGGGATGGCCCAAGCCCTGGTAAGGGAACTCGGAGGAGCCGGACCCGCCGGGGTCGAGGCTGTCCGGAACTTACTGCTCGGGTTCCCTTTCTCAGTCTCACTTCATCCTCTCAACCAAAGCAAGTCCGATGAAGTGGCGATGCTTGCTTCTCTCCTTGTCAGTGGCTCAAAGAGCAACACATCCCTTGTAGGCAAGAACGGTGAGGCTGTGTCTCACACACTGGAAGGGTGGTTGAAGCTCAAGGAAAACGGCAAGCTGGAACATAGGATTATCAGATTCAGGAGCATGATAACATCTGGAGTCCTTGGCGCGGTTAGCGCCACAGTCGCGACACTGGGCCCGCTCCTAGGGAACTTAGATTTCTCAGCACAGGCCAGGCCCGACCCTGGCGCGCTGCTAATCTTCGCGGCTGGAATGACGATAATCAGCTCCGGAATGCTGGGGTTCTTCATGTCTGGGAGTAGGTTCTTCATCAATGTCGCGATTTCACTCAGCGTCTTCGCCTTCGTCTGGTCTCTCGCCTCTCCGATCGCCAACATCCCGATGGTTCCTTTGTTGGGCGTTAAATAGCGGAATCTGCTTAACGTTCAATGAAACTAGTACACAGGTTAAGGGTCTCCCGGCGCGGGGCGCAACTGATTGAAGAGGCACTACTACTCTCGGTGGCGCTGGTCGCTCTGTCACTCCTCGTTGGCGGAATAGAATCGATACTCAAACAGAGCACCAACTACACCGCTAGTGTGTGGAATTCGATTGCGAACTCGCTAGGGAGCATCTTTGGTTCCATCTTCCATTGGTGAAGGCCGTGCGACCGGCACGCGAGATCCTTTCTGAGGCGAAGTGGCGGCTCAGGCCCCAGACTGACATCGGGCTCGAAGACCTTGCGGTAGCACGCGGAAAGTACCTGGTGGCTTCGAACGGTGACAAGATCCGTGGCACCGCCCTATTCAGAGTGGGGATACCAGACGCAGGCGAAAGTGGTCGGACGGATTATTCGTACAACCTAAAGACGACACTCCATCAACAGAGGATGAGCGGCCTGTTTGAAGGACTTCGAAGGGCTGCCGTCCCTTTCATCTATGTAATGATGATGAACCAGGCCGACAATCAACAAAAGGCACCGCCCGTCTTTGAATTTGACCTAGTGGTCGGGACGTGGATGGACGGCAGAAGCAAGGACGAGGAGGTATTCGCCACTCTTGAGCAAAGGGCAAGTATACTTTCTGCGACTTTGAGCGTGGCGCTTCCCAACGCCAGCATTGAGAGACTTGTGAGGAGCGACCTTGCCAAGTTCATGAAATCCGTCCTTATCCCATGCGGGCCGACCCTGCCCCAGACCGGCGCACCCCTGGCCGCGGGCGGGCTCCTTACCTTTCACGAAATATCCCCGCACGCTGCAACGTTGGAACAAGCCCCCGCCTTCTATGTTCCTAACGCCGACGAGTCGAGCCTGGGCAGGATCACTCTTGGCGGAGTGAGATCTTCCGGAAGGGAATTCCACGATTTTAGGCTGCAAATGGACGATCTGAAGCGTCATGTCAGCGTATTGGGGATGACCGGTTCTGGAAAGTCAACCACGGCCATTTCGATAGTCAGGCAGGCTTCAGAAGAGGGCCTCCCGACGCTGGTGCTGGACTGGCACAATGAGTATGGAGCGGCGATGCTTGACATCGGAGGCAAGGTCGTCGCCCCGGGGACAGACGACTTCGCCATCAACCCGTTGGAAATGAGGCCTGGAGCTGATCCGTCAGAGCACATGGCCATGGTCTCAGATATCTTCTCGGACATCTACCATTTCACCCATCCTCAGGCGTACATGTTTAGAAACGCTCTGCAAAAGCGTTTGAGCGAAACCACGGCTGAAGAGGTCCCGACCATCTCGTCCTTGGTAAAGACCATTGAAGCTTATCCCTTGAGATCGGCTTACGACAATGAAACAAAGGTGGCCCTTCTACGTCGACTCGTTCCCTTGACGCAGGGGCAACCGGGCAAGGCCCTCGGCGGGTCGGGCCCGATGAATCTAGAAGAGCTCCTTGGCGCAACCGTGTGTCTTGAGCTCGGGCAGATCCGAGATGTCCAATCGAGGGCAGTCTTTTCAGACGTCGTGCTAAAGATGATCTACGAGGAGAAGGTCGGGCGCAAGGCTGGCGTCGACCACATGACAGTAATCGAGGAAGCCAGGAACATAGCACCAGCGAGACGACTCGAAGACCCCCCGACCGTCGGTGAACGGATGGTATCTGAATTGAGGAAGTTCGGGGAAGCCATGATGTTTGTGGCTCAATTCCCCAGTCATGTGGCATCCGAAGTAATCAAGAATTCAGGGACGAAGATAGTGCATAGACTTGGCTGGCCTGATGACATCGTCCTTGTTGGCGATTCCCTTGGTTTGTCCCAGTCGCAACGAGAACACCTGACTAGGCTCAAGGTGGGGGAAGCCATCGTCGGTCTGACCAGGATCCAGAAGCCGATTCTTCTTCAGGTGAAGCCGGACTTCCCAGTCCCGGCAGAAAGCAAGGACCTGAGCTTGCGGGCCGAATCGTAATTCAATGTCCAGTCGATTCTCTTATCATGAGTCGGCTCTTCTTTGATCGCGGTGGTGACTAACCGGGCGGCTTCGGAGTCTGAAGTGCGAGATGTGTCAACCTCCACCGTGCGACTCCATCCAAACGTTTCATACGCTTCTGAGGAAACCAAGCCAATGAGTTCCGCCTCAACGTTCGCGATCACCTTGTCAAGTGCGTAGCCTCTCTCCTCGAGTCGTTTCTTGAGCACAACGGGATCAGATCGCAGGACGACGACCTTGGCCATCGAATCAGGTCCGAAGACCTGGGGAAGCAGATGTCCGTAGACCAGAGCCGGCCTGTGAAGAGACTTCGCAAGGACCGTCTTCAATTTTCGAACGTCGACTTCCCCGTCGGGACCGGAATCGAGGAGACCACTGCGCCGAGCCAGGTCATTTATGCTGACGGATTGGAGGCCTAGGGCATTGGCCGCCAAAGGAGAGACCGACTTCTTGCCTGTCCCTGGCGTCCCGGTGATTCCGACCAGCACGCCCAATTTCGATCTTGGCGTCTGTCGTTCAGGCCTTCTGTGTGGGCGTCGCGACCTTGAGCTTGGATTTCCAGTGGTCTCTGAACTTCGAAAGTTTCGGCGCTATGACCGCCCTGCAGTATGGCTGCGAGGAGTTCCTCTTGTAATAGTCCCGATGGTAGTCTTCCGCCGGAAAGAAGGCCTTTAGAGGGACAACCTCGGTCACGATCGGGCCGCGAAAGACCCTATCGTCTGTCAGTTCCTTGATCATGGCAAGGGCCTCCTTCTTCTGCTGGTCGTCATGGTAGAAGATGACTGACCTATATTGCGTCCCCTCGTCAGCGCCCTGCCTGTTCGGTGTCGTAGGGTCGTGGGTGGAGAACAAGACTTCGAGCAGTTCTCTGTAGGATATGACGGCGGGGTCGAAGGTCACCTGGGCAACTTCGGCATGGCCGGTCGTATCGGTGCAGACGTCCTCATAGGTGGGGTTCGTGACCGTTCCTCCGGAATACCCAGGCTCGACTTTCATCACTCCTTCGAGTTCGGAGAAAACGGCTTCGGAACACCAGAAACAACCGCTCCCGAATGTTGCCAATTCTGTATTTGGCATGATGTTGAGCGAATCTTGCTTTAATTAAAACTTGCAGGTTGCGCCGCCTGCGATCCTAAGGTTCCCGCCGTTGAGATCGATGACCCCCGCTTTCATCCCTTCCCAGGCTGGAACCTGCCACGGCAGCCGCGCCTTCACTTTTCCGTTTCCGTCGGCGGAAAGGCCAGCGGGCGCCATCTCCCCTATGAGTTGCAAGTGAAGGTCGCGCGAGTAAACCTCCCGCTTGTAAAATGGCGATTTGACGAATTGGAAAGTGGGAGCGTCAGTCAGAGCGAAGGAACCATCGTCGAGCCAATGACTCCGCTCTAGGTCCTTGGGCTCAACGCTGCGAAGTGAGAGCCCGACCCTTATGCCCCTTCCTGCTGAGTCGACGTCAACGTCATTCACCTGTATTCCCTTCACGTCTGCCCTCAATTCCGGGTGTCCGGGGACGGGACGAAGCTGGTCGTGAATCGAAACGCTCCCCGATAACACGAAACCCAGGGCAACGGTGCCGACTCCCCTTACCGTGAACACCCTGTCAATGTAGACTAGCGTTCCTTTTGTCGGAAAATCTCCCCTCGGAGAGGATTGAGATAAGACGATGGAAGCAGATTGCAGCTGACGTTCGTCCACCGCGTAGTTCGCCACAGATGTGCCCCTGAGCGAAGCTCTTGCCTGGTCCGGTGCCTGGGCACCGTCGAACAGTTCAAGCGTCCCAGGAACGCCGAAGGAGCTTAGGAGTACTGCCAGCTCCCCGTCCTGGGGACTGAGCTTGCCTGACCTAGGGAAGATGTAGAGGGCATGGTCTACCATGGATGCTATGCTGGCGTAGCCCTGGATCCTTTCGGGATAGTCGGGGGTGTCGAGTAAAGAGTATCTCCTTCCCGCCTCGGTCCGGGTGTACACCGTTATCCCCTCGGCCTCGCTCTTTTTGGCCACGGATGACTCAAAAGCGGCCTTCGCTTCTTTGTCTGTGCCGAACACGCCTACCGTAATGCCGTCCAAATCCCGCGACCTATTTCCTTCGTTTCAGGTGCTCGTCGAACCAGCGGATGTAATGCTTGAGCCTGGAGGCCCTGTGCTTCGGCTTCCCTACCCTGGATAGGTCGTGGTTTTCCCCTGGAAAAAGGATCAGCTCCGCCTCTTTGCCGAGCACCTTGAGCGCCGTGTAGAATTCCAAACCCTCCACCATCCAGCACCTGTAGTCTTCCATGGAATGGACAAGCATCAGCGGGGTTTCGACGTTGGGCGCGTATCTTAGGGGAGAATCATTGAGAAGTTTCTCTTCGGCGTTCCAAGGGTCTCCCCCCACCTGGTCGCGGGTGAAGTAGGGCCCTATGTCCGATGTCCCCCAGAAGCTCATCCAGCTGGCGATGCTCCTGTCAGTGACCGCCGCCTTGAATCTGTTCGTGTGGCCGATGGCCCAGTTGGTCATGAAGCCTCCGTAGGAACCCCCTGCAATCGCCAGCCTGCCACCGTCAATCTGCGGGAACTTCTTCAGGACCATGTCAAGCCCTTCGATGAGGTCGTCGAAGTCTCGGGTTCCATATCGTCCTCTGATATCGGCGAACTTCTCCGAGTACCCGTCGCTCCCTCGCGGGTTGAAGTAAATCACAGCATAGCCAGCGCCGCTGAAGGCCTGGAATTCGTGCATGTAGGCATGGCCGAAGGCGGTCTTGGGTCCTCCGTGGACGTAGAGGACCCCGGGGACCTTGGCCTTTCCCTCTGGTAACATCACCCAACCCTCGACTGTCTCACCATCGCTAGCCCTGAAGCTAACGCGATGTGTCTCCTGGATTCTGAGCTCGTGGTAGACATGTGTATTCAGGGAGGAAAGTGCCTTTTCCTTGCCAGCGGAGAAATACAATTCCTCAAGGTGGGACGCGTCCATGGCAACAAAAGCAATCCTCTCGTCGAGCACGTCATAGCCTTCGATGCTCCTGTCACCACCTAGGACGAGTTCTGGAATGCCTCCTGGTTTTGTCCGGTAGAGTCGGACCGAGCCCCCGTCTGCCTGCAGGAAGTAGATCCCATGCTTGGTCCAGATCAGGTTGCCGGGGCCGTGCGCCCTTGCCCGGGCGTCGGAGTTTAAGGCGTTGGCTTTGTTCTTGTCAACACGTTCGACTCTTTCAATTCTCCGAGAGCGCGGATTGACGGTCCATACGTGGGTGTGTGACGCGAATCCTGAAGGCATTTCATCACCGGCCACGGCAACTAGGTTGTCGTCGGGGCTCCAAACCAGAGTGCCAAGAACCATGTTCGATTTCGTCAGTTTCTTCCTCTTATTGCCCGAAGTGCCTGTTACGAAAATGTCAGAAATGTATGGCCTCGAATCATCAATGGAGGCGAGGTAGGCTAACCTCTTGCCGTCATGCGATATTGCAAAATCTGACACGTCGAAGGCGCCTCTGGTAAGCTGGTGGACCTTGCCCCCAGCGATCTCGGCCCTGAACAAGTGCTTTCGCCTGTTGTAAATGAAACCCATCCCGTTGAACCAGAAGGTCAACCTTTTGATCACTTTGACATCCTCCTTTGATTTCTTTGGCACAAAGGAAAGGAAGTAGACGGACTTCGAATCTGGAGACCACTGGGGGTTTTCGATGCCGTCCTCCGACCTTCGCAAGAGCCTTGCCTCCCCCCCGTCGGCCGCAATGACGTAAAGCGCGTTGCCCTTGTCATCCTTCTTCATGTTACGCTTGGAGAGGAAGAGAATCGAGCGGCCATCAGGAGACCATTTGGGGTCTGAGTCCTTCTTACCGGAGGTGAAAAGAGAGACCTTTCCTGTCCTGACGTTGGCGATGTAGACCTCGGAGTCGTACCCGTCCTCATCTAGGTTGGCCCGCTTGGCCGAAAAGGCAACTTTACTACCGTCAGGCGAAATGCTTGGCTCGGAGAGCATTGAGTAGAGTTTGAAATCGGAGGCGCCTACGGCCCTGGACAATTGTGTTCGGGTCAAATGTGCCAATCTTATGTATTGTCCCGCGGGCAATGGATAAATCGCCTATCACGGGCGGCCAGTGCGGATTTTGGCCGACCAAGTCGTCATAATCGCATCGTTCCTTCTTGCCTTCAAGGCGGTGCTTTTGGAAGGGAGTGAAGTGGCCATACTTTCCGTGGCAACGGTCAAACAGTTGGGGCGAAATAATGTTCTAATCGGTGTTCTGGCCGGAGGTGCTGTATCGGTCTTCATCTTCCTTGGGGTAAGGCAGGTTCTTCTCTTCTTGCCGGAGGTCCTCATAGACATCGGGACAGGCCTTGTAATTCTCTACTTTTCCTACAGGTTCCTCCGAGGGTTCAAGAGATACTACTTCGGAAAGAGGTCGTTCAGGGCGAAGATGGAGAAGATGGAATCGGAGGTCGTCGAGAAGGACCTGGAGAAGTATGGCGCGGAGCGACCGCAGGTAGCTCCTTTTTCATTGGTGAATTCGCTTCCCGTCTTCAGCATAACGCTGACCGAGGGCTTCGAGGCAAGTCTCGTACTTGCAGCAGCTGGGACATTCAATTTGGAGTGGACTCTGGTGGGAGCTCTCGTCAGTCTGACGCTCATCATCTTGATATCGGCGATTTCGTATGACTATCTCCTAAGATTCCCGAGGTGGGGGCTCGATTTGATAGCCGGGAGTGTTCTCCTGACCTTCGGAAGTTACTTCCTGATTTCTGGCCTTGTCCTTGCCTTTTTCGGTGGGCCCTGACCTTTCCAGGGATTAGCTGTACTCTCTGATTGCTGAGCGGAGCTCTCCGGCAAGTCGTCCGAGATTAGCCGGCCCCAGGTCCCACTTGAGACCTGCCGCTTGGAAGAGCTCGGGGAGCGACCTTGAGGCGCCGAGCGAGAGGGCACCTTTGTAGGCGTCTATGGCCTCCCTTCTGTTTCTTCGATACTTTGCCCAGATGCCAAGCGCCCCCGTGGTCGCTATCCCGTATTCAATGTAATAGAACGGGACCTCGAACAGATGCAGCTGCCTTTGCCAACGGAAGGCAAGGCTGTCTTCAAGACCTTCGTAGCTCTCGAGACCTGAGAAACGCTTGAAGGTGGTCACCCAGGCTTTTGCGCGCTCCTCGCTATCGTGATCAGGGTGAGTATAGACCCAGTGTTGGAAAGCATCAATCGTCGCGACCCATGCGAAGAGCTTGACAATGTCCACTGCCTCCTCCCAGTTGGAGCGACGGGCGTCCTGGCGGTTGTAGAAAGCGCCCTCATAGTGCTCCCCAGAGATGAGTTCCATTGAAGTGGAGGCAACTTCTGCGAACTCGGTCGATATGTTCTGCCCCGCGTTGAAGTAAGGCAGTCCCTTCTCACGCATAAGGAAGGTGTGGAAACTATGCCCGCATTCGTGGAGCAGAGTCCTGACGTCGTCGTCTCTCTTGGCAGCATTCATGAATATGAACGGGAGCTTAACTTCTGACAGGTCCTCCTGATAGCCTCCTGGCGCCTTACCCTTCCTGCTCTCAAGGTCGAGGAGGCCCAGGCTTGTCATCCGAGAGAAGTACGATGAGAAAGCGGGATCGATTCTGTCCACGACCTTGGCCGCACCTTGAACGAGGCCGGCTGCGTCCTCAAACGGGGATAACGGGGGGCGACCCTCCGGGTCCACTCTGAGGTCCCAGGGCTTTAGGGTGTCCAATCCTAACTTCTCTTTTCTTTCCATATCAATTTCCCTGCTAAGGGGGACGAAACTTTCTTCGACGGCCTCGTGGAACCTCAAACAGTCGGAAGGCGTGTAGTCGAACCGGTCCTTCTTGACGAATACGTAGTCGCGGAAGTTGTCGAACCCTGCATTGCGTGCGATGTGGTGGCGGAGGCGGACCATTTCTCCGTAGATGTCGTCCAGCGGGCCGCTGTCCCTCAGGGCGCGCGCGTCTGCCAATCGCCAAGCCTCTTCCCTCACCGACCTGTCCGTCTCCTCGTAGAACTTTGCCATCTGCTGGAGGGTCCTTTCCTGCCCTCGGAAGTTGACAGTCATCGCTCCTATTGTCCTCTCATACTTCTGAGCGAGAGTGGAGTCCGTCTTCTCAAGTTCGACGTTCTCAGTCCTGAAGATTGAAACAGCGCTCTGCCTGCGTTTGTCTTCGAGTCCGTAGACATCTTTGGGGAGCTTGTTGCGGAACGGGGAAGAAACGTATTTCTTCAGGAGCTCGAAATTCGCCACCTTGATCTTGGGCTCGAGTTCCTCGATGTACCGCTCGTAGGGCCGCGTGTACTCAGGGTCATCCGTCTGTCGGGTGCTGTTGATGTACCTTAGATTCCTCTGTTCGTAGACGTAAGCGTCGAGTTCTGCCTGGTCGAGAAGCCACCTACTCAGGTCCCCTGGCGACTTGATTTCCCTGGATTGGAGCTCTATGAAGACCTTAGAGAGATCTTGCCAGTCGAACTTGAGTTCGGACGAGAGATACTTCCGCGGAAACTCACGTGGGAGTGAGGAATATTCGAAGACCACTGGATGCCCCTTCGGGACCGCTTTGCGGGGCCTTTACTTATTCTTCACTGAAAGTCCATGAGAGCAGGTTCCTTCTCAATTGGGGGCGTGAAGTGCCCCGGGCGAGATTTGAACTCGCGTCGCTACCTCGAGAGGGTAACATGCTTGACCGGGCTACACCACCGGGGCTGTGACTGGCTTCATACTGTGGGATTATAGCGGTTTCCGGTCTCACTAGGCGTTCTGAGGCCTTGCTGAGAATGATGTAAAGAAACCCGCTTCGATTAGCTCGAAATCGTCGGGTGCGGACACTACTGACTCTGCTTTAGAACAGACTTTGCTGCGAGTTTGATGTCAGAGGGTTTGACGGTCTTCCTTCCCGCGTGGGCAGCCAACTCCACCGCCGCTTTCGAAATCTGCATGCCTACGAACTCAAGCTCACTTCTCAGCTCGATAGCAGCGTCGTCGCCGACTCTTTCCGCCCCTGCCTTCTTAATCACCCTGTAGACTGCCGCAAGGCCGAACTCGGAACTGGACATTCGAGTTTGGGATGTACGCGGTATGTTTAAAAACCTTTGGCCATTTTGGCGTGTTTTGCAGTCCTCTTTTGGCTCTAAAGAGCCCAACTTCACCCCTATTTTGAATACAGGTGTGAAAACCGAATCCAGTACTCCCAACGTCCATCTTTGCGGCCTAGGGCGATAGAGTGGGCTGAAATACTACCCTGACAATGGCGGAGCGTGCGTTTTGTCGATTCACACCTGCATTTTGGAGGCTTCCTGGGAGGTGACGAAGTTCGCGATGCGTCATGTCTCGACATGTTGCTGTTTTGTTGCGGGGTGGACAAGGCGACCTCAGAGGAAACGCTCAGGGCGGCAGCTCAACACCCTGGGCAAGTCAGGGCCTTCGTGGGAACTCATCCGTCCGAGTCCGAAAGAGAGCCTGACCTAAGGTGGCTGGCGACGTGTTTGAAGGCTGCCTCCGGACTGGGGGAAATCGGCCTCGACCCGAAGTATTCAGGAATCGGGCCGGGGAGCGCCCAGAGGAATGTGTTCATCAGACAACTTGAGGCCTCCCGCGGAGAGGGCAAGCCGGTCCAGGTCCATTCCAGGGGGGCAGAGCTAGAGTGCCTCGAGATACTTGAAAACATCGGGCCGGAAACTATCCTCATGCACTGGTTTCAGGACGAGACCCTTCTGAGCAAGCTAGTCGGTAGAGGATACTACATCTCGTTCGGGCCGGCTCTGATTAACTCGAGGAAATTGCAGAGAATGGCGGCGAAGTGCGATCCCAGGTCCGTGGTGGTCGAATCCGACTCACCGGTGAGCTATCATCCCCTGGGTGGTGTCCACGGGCCATGTCTCATTCCTTCGGTGGTCTTCAAACTCGCGGAGCTGTGGGGACGTACTTTCGAGGAAACAAGGATTCTTACGGCCGAGAATGCACTGAGGTACCTCGGAACAGCCGGGAAAGGTTAATCATGTCACCGCCGCGGGCCTGAAGAAAGTTGGACCGTACCCGGAGCCTTTCAGAGCAGATTTTGGAACGGCACCCTGAATCCTTCGGGTCAGACTTCGAAACGAACAAGAAAGCGCTTGAAGAGCTCGCGATAATACCCTCAAAGCAACTAAGGAACCGCATGGCAGGGTACATCGCGAAGAAGCTCAAGGCAGACTCCGTCGGGAATGAAGAGCCCTCAGGTGACGACGCACAGGAGTAAGACTTGTCCCTGGACGTCGCAGGGTTTAGTCTAGGTATTCGTTCCACGGAATCTCTGCTACCCCATGAGCAAACGATCCAATCCCACGTCGATAGCCTGGCGTCTGAGATTCAGCGCGATGGCGTCCAAAAAGACCCGATAATCGTCGACCGAATCAGCGGGACCGTTCTCGATGGTATGCATAGGCTCGCCGCGTTCTCTCGCCTTGGAATTGCTAAAGCGGCATGCTGCTCAGTCGACTATGGCTCGAGGTCTGTGACTCTGAGCAGGTGGGCGAGGGTCTACACCCTGCCTAGGGGTGAATCATACGCATCGGGCCTTGAATCTGCTTCGATAACTCGCAGAGTCTCTCCGGCCGACGCACTCGAGGCCTTGGGACGCCGGGAAGTCGGACTTGCCGTCTTAACTTCTGATGCGGCTTATGTCCCAACGCGATCGACGGACCTGGTGGAGACTTTCGACCTAGTCCTCGGATTGGATTCGTTTTCAGAGAAACATGGGTGGAGAAGAGACTTCGTCCCCGAGGAGGACCTGGACATCTCGTTGCAAGAGAAGAGGAACATTGTCATCCTGGTCCAGAAGCTAACCAAAGAGGATGTCGTCTCCGCCGCGAAGAAAAGGAATCTCTTCCCTTGCAAGACCTCAATGCACAGGATCGACCCGAGGCCTGTCGCCGTCAATTTTCCCCTTGCAGAACTCAGCGTCGCGACCACTGAGGTGCTCAGGGAACTTCTAAAGGGCAAGCGTGAGCGCCTGTTGCCTGCTGATTCGTTGTACGGAGGGAGAAGGTATAAGGAGCGTTTGCTGCTTCTGAACCCAGCTTGATCACAGTACGATGTCTCGGCCACATCCAGGCGAGTGTCGGCTCAGGAGAGATGTCCCTCGAAGGGCCGGAGCTTGAAGCATCGGAGATCGTGGAGCGGCTGAGGACGATGTCGGGCAAGGAAGACCCAGGGTTTACCAAGTTCAACACCCTGGTGATGGTGGAGTCGGGCGAGGCCTTCGTGACCGCCTCCGTGCGCAGAGTAGTGAAGGATGGGGAGAAGGTCGTCCTGATCCCTTTTTCCCACGGCGGTTGACATCATGAAAGTCTTTGCGAAGGCCTATCTCTGCGACGGGGATGTGAGCCCTGATGAGGCCAAATTGGAACTCGCGTCCTTGAACCCGGGGGCAATCGTGCAGACAGGGAGGGCTAAATCAGCGGAGAACGAATTCTTCTTGGAGATGCTGGCGGCCCAGACCCTGCGCGCGGGATCAGTCGGAAGCCTTCTCGCCAAGAAACCGGAGATGGACTTCCTCCTGAGGCTCGCAGGGACAACCCAAATCTCCAAGGCGATCAAACAATACGGTTCAACGAAGGGTGAGCCCTTCCTAATCGTTGTCGCTGGTCCAAGGAAAATCAAGAGTTCTAGGTCGGTTAGAGCGACCGAACTCCCCCGCAGAAAATTGTCGAAGAAGGAGCTGGACAGAATCGAAGGTGCCGCCCTGCTCAGCGCCCTGAGGCCCTAGGTCGCCCTTTTCAGCTTCTGGATGCTGACTATTTCGCGCGGAGAAATTACCGAAATGCCGGAGTATTCGCCGAAGACTTCTAGAAGGACGATCTTATCAGGAGAGTCGAGGTTCACCTTCCTGTCGACCGCGTCGGCGATGGCATCGATGAGTTCCTTCTCCGAGTAGGGCGAATCTCTTGCTTCGATGGTGATCCTGAAGGTCTCTGCTGGGCCGATAACCGAGGAGAGTTCCTTTACAGCCTTGACTATGGCGTTGATTTTCGTGTCGACGACCCTGTCAACCGGGATTATTCGCATGATGAACCTCACCTTGAAGGGCTCGGACCTGACGAAATCCGTGATGAAAGTGAGGAGGGGTTTCGGGTTCTCCACATTCACTTCGATTATTCCGTCGTAGGCTGACCTGTCTATGGTTAGCTTTCGAATACCTGAGAGGAGGGCAATTTCCTTGAATTCGGCCGACGCCCTGGCTTCCAGTCCTTTCGCCGAGGTGACTATGAGGTTCATCGGCGCTTCCTCTCCTCTCTCACCCCGATGGGACCGCTTCTTAAGATTGTGACCTCGTCTCCGACGACAAGAGCGACCGTTGACTCTTTTCCGACGAGGGGGCCTCCATCAAGGATCAAGTCCACAGCATCACCGAGCTGGGTCGCTGCTTCCTCAGCAGTCCGCGCAGATGGTCGACCCGAGATGTTCGCGCTTGTACCGGTCAACCACCCGCCGCAGGCCGAAATTAGCTCGAGGCAACCCTGGTGAGCAGGAACCCTTACACCAAGATTTCCTGTGCCAAGTGTGAGAGTCGAGGGTAATCTCTTCCTGAGTGGCGCCACCAGGGTTAAGGCACCTGGCCAATGGTCGCGAGCTAACTTAACCCCGTTCTCACTCAATTCAACAAGCTCTCCTGCCTTCTGCAGAGAAGAACAGAGAACAGGGACCGGCTTCGCAGACCTGCCCTTGGCCTCGAAGAGCCGATGGACAGCTTTCTCGTTGAAGGGGTCGGCACCAAGGCCGTAAACGGTATCGGTCGGGTACACGACCAACCCGCCTTTCCCTACTATTCCGACGGCTTTCGCAATCGACTCTTGGCCGATCTTCGTAATCGGCGCTGGCAAATGTTTCGGGTCTGCTTGACCGTGACGTTTAAAAGGTCAATTGAAATCGCGGGGGCCGAATATGTCCGAAGAGGACCAAGAGCTCGACGAAGACTTGGACGAAGACCTCGACGAAGATGGATGGGAAGAGGACTCGGACGACGACGGGTTCTAAAGAACCCTGACCAAACCCGGAAACGAACTAGGCCGGACCATCCTTTTAGGCACCGACGAGGGCATCAGCGCGTTGTCCAGTTGAGGACGCTTATTGTAAACTTCAAGAATTATCCTGAGATACTCGGAGAAGGGTCTGTCAGGCTCGCAGAAGCCGTCCAGCGGGTGGCTGGACAATTCCACGTTGAGGCGATTGTAGCTCCCCCAATTCCGATGCTGAGCCTTGTTGCCTGGAGGGTGAAGGTCCCCGTCTACAGCCAGACCGTAAGTTCCGAGTCAGGAGAAAAGACCACGGGGGCGATACTCATCGAATCAGTCAGGGCCGCCGGGGCATCGGGGACGATTCTCAACCACAGCGAATCGACCATGCCAATCCTTGATCTCAGGAGGCTCGTCCCGAAGTTGGACGCGGCCGGGATGGATGTGTGTCTCTGTGCCAGGACAACGAAGGAGGCTGTGAGACTAACCTCCCTTGGGACGAAATACCTAGCCATAGAGCCCCCGCAGCTCATCGGTTCGGGCATAGCAGTGTCCAAGGCAAAACCTGGCCTAATCAGAGACACAGTGACGGAAGTTAGGAAGGCAGGATACAAGGGACGTGTTCTTTGCGGCGCAGGAATCGTGAGCGGCGAGGATGTCGAGAGATCGATCGAGCTGGGGGCCGAGGGAGTGCTAGTTGCGAGTGGCGTGGTGAAGTCCGGGGACTGGGAATCGAAACTCAGGGAGCTCGCTCATCCTCTGAGTTGAGAACCAGCGTAGTCTGTTAAATACTACGTAAAAAGGGGCCAGGTGGCTCGTGAGAGTATGCTAAGACAGACGAATCAGTCCAAGCCAAATGCGTTCGATAACGCCCTCGAGCAGCTGAGGATTGCTGCCGAGTACCTGAAGCTTGAAGATGGGATTCACCAGATGCTTTCGCATCCCAAGCGGGAGGTCACAGTTTCCCTTCCGACGAGGATGGACAGCGGCGAGACACACGTTTTTACAGGCTACAGGGTCCAGTACAGCGACGCCCGAGGTCCGTCCAAGGGTGGGATACGGTATCACCCGAACGTATCTTTGGATGAGGTGAAGGCCCTGGCGTGCTGGATGACCTGGAAGTGCAGCATCGCCGACATTCCGTTTGGGGGCGCGAAGGGGGGCGTAATCTGCGACCCCAAGGCCATGTCCCAGCACGAATTGGAGAGGATGACTCGAAGGTACACCACAGCAATTGCAGACTTCATCGGCCCCTATAGGGACGTCCCCGCCCCCGACGTGTACACCAACGCCCAGGTGATGGCCTGGATGGTTGACACCTACAGCGCGCTCAAGGGATACATGGTGCCAGAAGTGGTGACAGGGAAGCCCATTTCGATTGGAGGGTCCCTCGGAAGGGACAAGGCAACAGGGAGGGGTGCCGTTTTCACGACCGTTGAAGCTGCAAAGGTGAAGAATATGGACCTCAAGAAGGCTTCCTTCGCGGTCGAGGGTTTCGGGAACGCGGGATCCAATTATGCGGAGATTCTGCAGGGATACGGCTCCAAGTTGGTCGCTGCGAGCGATTCCAAGGGCGGAGTGATGAGCAAGAATGGCATCGACACGGCCAAGCTCATCGCACACAAGGAGAAGACGGGCTCGGTCGTGGGAATGGCGGGTACCCAGCCGATCGACGACGACGGGTTGCTGCAGCTCGACGTCGACATCCTGTGCCCGGCAGCCCTCGAGAATGCCATAACCACGGAGGTCGCCACAGGAGTGAGGGCAAGGTTGATCGTTGAGTGCGCCAACGGCCCCACCACGCCAGCCGCGGACAAAATACTCGACTCGAACAAGGTCTTCTTGGTCCCAGACATTCTCGCCAACTCTGGAGGTGTCATCGTAAGCTACCTGGAATGGGTACAAAACCTCGGCAGGATAAGCTGGCCCGAATCGGAGGTCAACGGAAAGCTTGAGGACAAAATCACCGGAGCCTTCAAGGAAGTGTACAAGGCCTCGCAGAAGCATTCGACATCTATGAGGACCGCTGCCCTAATGGTCGGGGTCGGAAGGGTGGCGGATGCTATCAGGACTCTAGGAATATTCCCCTAGAGCCCCGTCTTTACTTTTCTGAGGATATCATTCGTTCTAGCTCGTGAACCATCGGAGCGCTGCCCATGTACGCAGGAGACGTCTCTGAAAGAGTGGAAGGCGTGATGTCCAAGATGTCCCTGCTCCCGTCGCTCGCATATCCCCCGGCCTCTTCGTTGATGAAAGCCATCGGGGCCGTCTCGTAGAGCACTCTGAGCTTACCTTGAGGCTTCTTCAGCAGTTGTGGGTAGGCGAAAATGCCTCCCTTGGATAGGACCTGGTTGTAATCTCCGACGAACGTTCCACAATATCTTATGCGCATACCCCTTTCCTCGAGGGAGTCGACGAACTTGCGGACGGGTGTTATCCAGTCTTTCCTGAAGCCTCCGAAGCCGTAGACCTCCGGCTTGTTGGGAAGCTTGAGGTTCACCCCGAGCAACTCGAATGACATCTTCGCCCCCTCCCTGACGGCAACAAATCGGTGCACCCCTTTCCCGAAGGAGAAAGTCAATGTTATCATGGCGCCGTAGGTCACGTAGGCGGCGCCCGCAAGGTTCCTGCCGGAAGTGGGAAGGCGCCTGGAGTAAAAACCGAAAATGCTGCCCAATGGGTTGTTGGACTCGACATTCGAACTTCCGTCGAGAGGATCCATGGCGACGCTCAATCCCCCTTTTGCTTCGACTGGTTCAGCCATCTCCTCTGAAGCGACCTCGCGCGCGCAGCCAGTGGCGCTAAGGGCCTCCACGAAGTTGTCGTTGGAAAATACGTCGATGGCCTTTTGCTTCTCCCCTGAAGGATTGACTTCGGACAGGAGGCCCGATTTGAACGGGATGTTGTCCCAGACAGTGACACTTGCCTTGGCAATCGCAGAAGTAAGCGAGGCAAGGTCCTCGGGCGCGTTGAGCCTTAGAAACTCTTCCAGTTTCACTTGAGACAATGAAGGGCGTCAGTCCCCGGATTTAGACGTATGGCGGCGGTGTTCGATGAGACATGAAATCTGCGTAAGACTGTTAAATAGCGAACGGGCGGGTCAGCCCATGAAGCAGGACCGCATGGCCCCGTTTCTGAGAAACGGCAAGAGTATGCTCCTGGCCTATGACCAGGGGCTGGAACACGGGCCTTCGGCAGATTTCAACGACACAAACGTGGACCCGGCAGTGATAATGGAGACTGCTGCCAAAGGAGGATTCAACGGAGTTGTCTTCCAGAAAGGAACGGCTGAGAGGTTCTACGATGGTAAGGTCCCGTTGATAGTGAAGCTGAATGGTAAGACAAGTCTTCCGAAGGGAGAGCCGATTTCCAAGCAGGTCTGCAGCGTCGAGAGCGCCATTTCACTCGGGGCCAGGGGGGTCGGGTACACGATTTACCTTGGGAGCGGGTACGAGGCCGAGATGCTGTCTGAGTTCGGGAATATCCAGGAGGAGGCACACGAGAAGGGGCTTCCAGCCATCGCCTGGATCTACCCCAGGGGAGCTGGAGTCCAGAACGATACCTCGAGCGAAATCGTTGCCTATGCTGCGCGTGCGGGGCTGGAGCTCGGCGCTGACGCGGTGAAGATCAAGTACACCGGCGACTCGAAAACATTCTCCTGGGCGGTCAAGGCCGCTGCTGGGGTCAAAGTGTTCATGAGCGGCGGACCCAAGGCGCCAACAGACGAAGACTTCCTTCGTCAAGTGAAGGGAGTGATGGACGCTGGGGCGACCGGGTTGGCTGTTGGCCGGAATGTCTGGCAGAACCAAGACCCCTTGGAGATGGCCGAAAAGCTGAGGAAGATTATCTTCGGGGACGCCGGGGCTGCCTAGCAAGCAGTCGGACTAGATATCAAAGTAGCCCGGCTAGGGCGTAGTGTTACGTAGGGGCTCTTATGCGAGGACAGGCCTCTTGATTCGGGTTCGAGCCTCGCTGGGATTCATTGACAAAAGACCAATAATCAGAGAAGCGGACCTCCAAGCGGGTTCTTGCAAGGAATGAGGCCGAATTTTCTGAAGGGTGTCATTCTCGCTTGGATTTCGTCCATGGCGGTCGATTTTTTCTTGAACGGCGGGCTCTTCGCTTCCTACTTCCGTTCTGGCGATTCGTTCATCGTTTCCCAATCTGAGGCCTTCATTCGAATCCCACTAGGGTACACCTCTCTACTCCTCCCAATTCTAGTATTGGCATACTTAATCGAAAAAGGCTCTGCGTCGACGATCAATGGAGGAGTAAAAATGAGCCTGGCCTACGCATTCGCGATAACTTCAAGTTCAGTTCTAGGATTGTGGTCGATAGCCGTAGCTCCCGTGTCATTTCTGCTCATATGGTTTGTCGACCAGATTTTCGAACTGTCTATAGCCGGAGCAGTCCTTTCTATGGGAAAGGTTACTCCATCAAAGCATATCGCAAGGTATGTAGCAATATGGGTAGTGGCGCTGCTTGCTGGGGGAGTAGTTCTTCAGAACCTGCTTGGCTGAATTTTTTCTGGCCCGCATCGGGCTGCATTCATACCAACTCGAATCCACTCCGTCGCGCGCGTCACTGCCTTTTCGTCGATAAGCCCGAATAGAACTCCTTTCGCCAAACAGAACTCGATTCAGATAGCCCGGCTAGGATTCCAAGCGTCTGCTTCGATTGTCCCATGCCGAAAGTTCGGATCCGATGGGAACTGCTACGTTTAGTGACAAAATCGGGCCCAAATTTCCGCGCTCCGAGTTCGGTCGACGTCTCCCGGAACGGCAGATTATGACTGGTCCCAAAACTCCCACGTGCTATTTCGCAGCGAGCACTGCCACTCTAGAACAAACCCAACGAAGGGTTATCCTCAACGTCAGAGACTTGATTCTTGCGCTGAAACCATCAAACTTGCCAATTGTTGGTCGATAAGGTTCGGCACTGATTAACCGAAAGGGTTCAACCCCTCGGTAGATCGGCGAAAGAGATTCAGCATAGCCCAGGCGGTACAGACCCGCCGAGACCGTCGCCAACACATGAAGTGCCGGTGTACGTGTTTGCTGTGGATGCTGTCGCAGAACCGCTGGTCAGGTCAACATAGCCATAGGCGATGTTATTGCTTGCAACGACGCCCGTCAACGTGTTGGTCGAACTTGTGGAGTCGAGGAAGAAGCCATTCGGGACATTTTCGTTCGCACGATCACCGTTGAACTCATTCGAAGAACTCGAAAATAGAACGAATCCCGCTCTTCCATTGCCGGAGGCTCTGTTACCAATTAGAGTATTTGAGTAACTCAACACGAAAAGGAAACCGCCATGTGAGTTGTGGCTGGCCGTATTGCCGACTAAGGTGTTTGAGAAACTTCGGGCAAGAGCGAAGCCTGTTCCGCTGCCGTCCGAAGCTGTGTTGCTAATGAGGAGATTCGTAGAGCTCGAAATGAGAAAGAAACCATCTCCGCCTCCGCTGGTGCTGCTCTGGCCCGTAGCGATGTTGCCTATCAGCGTGTTGTCATTGCTCGAGAGTAGTGCAAAGCCTTCATTGTTGCCGGTTGCAGTGTTCCCCATCAACCTATTTGAAGAGCTTGAACTCAGCAGAAACGCTGACACACCGAAGTTCGCAACTGTGCAGTTCTTTATGGTGACTCCCGTCACGCTCTCCATGTCAATTCCGATGCCAACCCCAGAACCCGCTCCAAGCCCAGTAATGGTCATGCCAGCGCAGTTGAGGGTGATCCCGCTGCTCCCTATCGCGAGTCCGTTTCCTGTGCACGGACCAATGTTGTTCGTGAGGGTCACGGAGGTCGTGAGGATTTCCCCACAGCTAACCGAAGCAGCAAAGGTCGACGTAGCGGGAGTCAAGACAGCGATTGTTGAAATTGCAAGTAAGGACAAAAGGAACGCGGTTCGCAGTTCTGGTCGCAATGCCCCGCCCTACTTCCAATAGGTCAGGGTCGTTAAAGGGTTCTGGAGCATACCTCGCGTCAGTACCATAGTAACGGCTTCGGTGTTCCATTTGGTCTTTTTTGCCATTGTAGCTTGCGCCAAATTCGCCTAGAATCGAGGCATTCTGGTCGAACGGAGCTCATTACAAGCTCTTCGCAAGATAGCCCGGCTAGGATTCGAACCTAGGTCGAAGGCTCCAGAGGCCCCCATCCTTGACCACTAGACGACCGGGCTGCGAGTTTTTCAGTTCCGACTTCGTGGCGATAAAAGGGTTCTATCTCGCAGGCACGCGTTTCGCAAACTTGACTGGTTTCATGATAGCGCCTGCCTCATCCATGACCCTTCCCAAGGAATCAAGGGCGGCCCTGAGTTCGCTCACTTGAAGTATTCCGAAGTGCCCGATTCTAATCATCTTGTCACTGTCTTCGTAGATTCCTCGGGCGACGACTATCCCGTGCTCGTTTTCCAGATTGTGCTGAATGTCTCCCGCCTTTCCAGGACGGACCCAGAATGACGTGACTGTGTCAGCCCTGTGCCCTTCCTCTGCAACAAACTTCTGCCCCCATCCCTCCACTCGGCTCCGGGTGAGCTCCCCGAGTTTCCTGTGGCGGGTCCACCGGTTCTCGAGGCCCTCCTCCTTGGTCTCCTTCATTGCCTCCCTTAGAGCTAGCAGGACCTGGGTGGCAGGTGTAGCCAAGTACATTTTCGGGTCGTCCATGACAGGCTTCCACCTTAGCAGATTCATGTAATAGGATTCGATGGGAGCCTTGCGATTTTCCATTTGCTCAATCGCACGGTCGGAGGCGGCCAACAGGACACCCCCAGGGGGCCCTGCCAGGGCCTTTTGCGACGCTGTGAACACGATGTCGGCTCCAAGCCTGTCGAAGTCCAGTGGGATCCCGCCGATGGCGCAGACCGAGTCGACCACAGACAGGACACCTTCCCTGGAGCACTCTTCGACTAGCTCAAGGATTGGGTTCACGACGGAGCTCGAAGTATCGACGTGAGTGACGAAGACCGCCCTGTACTTCGACTTGCGCAGCTTCTTCCTCAGGTCATCAGGGTCTGCAGCGTTTCCTTCGGCATATTGAATGCTGTCCGCCTTCGCTCCGTGAACTTGGTTTAGCATCAGCATCCGACGACCAAAGTAGCCGTTGGTCAGGGTCAGTGTCGCGTCCCCATGGGATACAAGGCTCACCACGGAGGATTCCATCCCGATGGTCCCAGAGCCTGTAAACACGAATTGGACTCCTTTTTCATTCTTGAAAACGTATCTGGCGAGGGAAACCGTCTCTTTGAACATCGAGTAGAACTCAGACCCGACATGCGGGAGCTGTGGTCCGGCCATCGCGTCTCGAACTCTCTTGGAAAGATTCGTTGGTCCAGGAATCAGCAGAAGCTTGTCCAACAAGGGGACGCCTTTGGCTGTCCCCAACAAGTCCTGATAAAAAGGCTGTTTTAGAGGTGGTCGAGGATTTGTGAGAGCTTTTCGATATGTATGATGTCAGTGTCGGGGACGCGAGTCGTGTGCGCCATCATGAACCCTAGCGCGGCCGACTTGAGGAAGGAGAGGTCGTAAATGGTATCCCCCACGGCAATGGTCTGCTTGTTCGGAATCCCTACCTTCGACAAGAGTTTTTCGTACGCGATGTTCTTTCTGGTGGGGTCAACCCTGCCTATTCCGTCGGGCTGCAGTATGCCTCGTCGGTTGAATTTCAACCCGTTGGCTACCCAGTAATCGATCTCAAGCTCCTTGGCGACCTTGTTCGCGAGAATGTCAATCCCTGAAGTTACTAGGGCGGTCTTGATCCTTCGTTCTCTGAGCTCGCGGAAGGTCGAGGGCGCCTCCCGCCTGATTGTGTAACTAGACAAGATATCTGATATCTCGTCCTTCGTGATGTCCTTTGGCCAGGAAGCGATGTCCCTGCGCATGAATTCTCTGTAGTTGATCTTTCCCTCGGTGTAAAGCCGGAGCGACGTGGCCGCCTTCGTACCGGTCCCGTAATGCTGATGGATTGCTACCCAGCTGCTGTTGTGCTCGAGCACGGTCCCATCCATGTCGAACGCAGCGAGCCTGATGGGTCCCCTCATATTCGGTCTCGGACAGGTATTCCCATCAGGCGCATTGACTCGGCGAGGACCTTGCTTGCCGCGTCGACGAGGGCGAGCCTGGCGTCTCTGAGCTCTGAGTCCGATTCTTGGTTCACGGGGACACTCTCGTAGAAGTCGTTGAATGTGAGCGCCAACTCGTGGGTGTATCTGGCGATCTCCTTGGGAGAGAGATATTCCCCCCCGGTGGCCGCGGCGATGTCGAGCGAAGACATCTTCTTTGCCAATCTGACTTCCTTTGGCTTGTTCAGCTTCGCGGCACTCTTCAAGTCCACGTGAGGTCTGCCTTCGGTCTTCGCGAGTATCCTCCTGGCTCTTGCGTAGGTGTAAAGCAGGTAAGGACCGGTGTCACCCTGGAATTGCAATGCATCATCCATGTCGAAGACGATCATCTTGTCGGGATCTTGCTTAAGCAATTCATACCTAAGAGCTGAGACTGCGATGGCCTCAGCTACCTCGTCTATCCAATCATCCGACTCTGAGAGGTTCCGCCTTTTTGTCTCCGACTTGGCCTTGTCGGCTAGCCTGTCCAACATGCCGTCGACGTTCACGTACAGGCCTTTCCTGCCTGACATGTGAGCGAAGTTTCCCTCGATTTTGAAACCGATCTGGGACGCGGACTTCTTCGAAAGAGAGACAACTTCGTAGGCACGGTGAAGATATTTCTTGGACGCACCCTCCTGAAGCTTGTCGAGCACTTTGGCCACTATTCTCTGAAGGTAACTTTGGCGCGAGTCAATGACCGATACTGCGAGTTCAGCGCCGCCGAAGTGATGATCCGATTTCTTCCCGCCAAGGACTGTAGAATAGAGCACCCCTCCGGGCTGATCTTCAGAATAGACCACGTACCCGAATGGGTCTTCGATCAGCCCAATCTTCCATGAAGCGTAAGGGATGTCCTTAGCAACATAGACAATGGTTCCGTCTGACCTGACAACCACCTTCTCCTCGCCCGTCTCGGGGTCAGGGATGACCCAGCACCCCTTGTTCTCCCCAGAGTCCTGGAACTTGACATAGCCTATCTTCTTCAATTTCTCGAATATTCGATCCCACATGCCCGAATGGACGAGTTGTGATTCCCAGTTCAACAGGTCATAGGAAGCGCCCAGCCTCCAGCAAGTCGACAGCTGGGCCGCCAGGATTCTGTTCACTATCGACCTGGTGTACTCGGCGATGTCTCCCTTGCCCCTCTCAATCTCCTTTAGCACCATTGACTGTCTTTCCTTAAGGGCCGGATCCTTTGCGTACTCTTGGTTTACAGCAGTGTATACACTGTCGCCGCAGTAAGTGTCGTATTTGATGCCGGGAGGCGCCTCGTCGGGAAGTCCAAGGAACTTGAAGCCGACGATGATATCAGCAACTTGGGCACCTGAGTCGTCTACGTAGTTCATGGTTTGGACTCGATGGCCAAGGTACTTCATTAAGCGCGACAAAGAATCCCCGAGAACTAGATTTCGTGCGTGCCCGATGTGGAGAGCTTTGTTTGGGTTCACGTTTGTATGCTCAATGGCAATGGACTTCCCGGGACTTTTCTGCCCGCCCAGGTCCCCCGATGATATCTCTTTGATTGAGTCCGCAAGGAATGAAGCTTGGTTCAGTTTGAAATTCAGGTAGCCACCCCTATGCGGACTGACGCTCCCGACGTACTTCGTCTGGCCGATGAGTCTCATCGCCTTCGACGCGATTGCCACGGCCACGTCGCCGGGCTTTTGACCTGACTGCTTCGCCACTCGAAGTGGGACCGCGCTGGCGAGGTCGCCGTATTCGTCGTTCGGGGGAAGGCTGACCTCCGCCACGGCGTCCGGGTAGCCGGCGGCCTTGCACGAATCAATTACGATCTGCTTGACTTCTGCTTCAAACTCGAGGAACTTCAAACCTTGAATCGTCCTTGAGGAGTCCTGATAAAAGCTCTCAGCACAACTATTCTTATCCATCTTCACGCGGGGATGTTCGGGCCCGTAGCCCAGCACGGACAGGGCGTCAGCCTCCGAAGCTGAAGTGCGAAAGCTCAGAGACCGTGGGTTCGAATCCCACCGGGCCCGTTTTCAAAAACTGCGCGAGGAGTCTGTACGAATTTTCAGAATAGATGGAGTGCCACGCCGAACGAGACCTGAGGATCGCGTTTTTCCAAGAGAAAGTTGCAGGCTTCATTCCCCATTGCCATGCAAGTCTCCTCCCTTACTTGGTGCTCCCCTCCGAACAATTCATCAGCCGCCCCCCTGATTACGCCAGCCACGAACTCGCAAACAGGCTTGGTCTTGCCACGGATATCAGAGCAGAAGACGCAGTTCTTTAGTCTGAAGCGCGCCTGGTCAGATGTTGGGTCGCCAGCGGAGAGGGTAATTATCCCCCAGCCTGCACTCCCAGCCAAGCCGGACACCTTCTCGAAGAAAACAGCCTGGTCCGCATTCGCGCGCCATTCGGTCCTGACAAGTCCCTTCCCGAAGACGAACCCCATGCGCTCCATGATCGTAGGACCGCCGGTCGAATAGACAGCTTCGAAGTCCTCCCTGATTCCTGCCCAAGCGGCTGAACCGAAAACAAAACCCCGGGCGTTTGTCTGTTTGCTTTTGATACTTCCCTCTAAGAAGTTCAACTCGAAGAGCTCAGAGAGACCTAGTGATTCCAATTGAGCCATCAATGCGAGAACGTGAAGGTAGCATATACAGGGTTTGTGCGGAATCCTAGCATGCGAAATATTGATTCAGGCTCCTTTTCCCATCCTGTTTGAATTGCAAGGCCAAGTTGGCCGGTTACAAACGTGGAGGAGTCCAGGAGCCGTCTTTGATCTGAGCTTCGAGGGCGTCTGCTCGGCCGCTCAAGTATAGCAGGTCGTCCTTTCGGGGCGCAATCGTCCGGGCGACATCAAGTCTCCCGTGGAACAGAATTGCCGTGGGAAGGTCGACCAGATGTGGGAACTTGACCTTAAAGGGGCTTGGGCTACCCGAAGCGCCCTCCCATTCTTTCTTCGACCCAACCTTGAATTTGATTACCTTCACAAACCCATGATACTCGGACATGAAGCTCCGTAGGTCTTCACTAGCAGCAACACAGTCGGAGCACCACGAGTACGCCTCTCCTGTTGGAGACCCTTCGAACACCGCAAGGACCCAGTTTCCGTCCCTCAATTGTCGGATGGCGTTCTCGAACTTCGCATAGAGTTCTTCTTGAGTAATGGACTCGGCAATCAAACCTCTTTTGAAGCCTTCCTCCGCGGTATTAAGGTTCTGTTCTGCTCGGGTCTACGCAGGACTAAACTACGACCGTGACATTTTGGAAGACCAACTTGACCACATCGACTGGAAGTGTCCCATGTGAATCCGTGGAATATGATGAAACCAAGAGATTTGTGAAATCATATTTTGCGACAACCGTTTGCTGACCGCCGGTGGTTGCGACGCCGATGAAGGTACCTGTGGGAATTGGCGTTCCCTGGCTGGCATCCATTTGGATTGCGGCAGTAGTGGTGACTGTGCTAAACAAAGTCTGAATGGTAGTATCAACCGAAGTCGTCGTCTGAGTCTGGGTCACCATCTTCAGACCCGCTCCTGCGTAGCCCACGACCAAGCCTGCAAGTATTGCTATCAGACCAATCACCAGAGCAGGGGCAACCTCCACTGTTGCAAATCCGACCGTCCCAAGGTTGTTTTAGTTTTGACTTCGGGGCGATAGATTTCCGGGAACTTCCATTTGGGCCCTATCACTCGAAAATGACTAGCGAAGGCAGCAGCGGTTCTCCTGAACTCTCTCACGACGATCTACATTGGCTTCGGCAGATCGCTCCCGCATTTCGAACAGGTCAGGGCCCCACTCGGGTTCATGGTTTCACATTTCGGACACTTGACCTCGTGCACTACGGTTGTCGTTGTCATCGTCTGGGTGACGTTGACGTTCACTGGACCTGTTTCCTTTTTCTTGCGGTGCCAGAACGAGGCGCCGAGTGAGAGAACGGATGCTACCCATATGATGTAGAAGCCGGTGCCAGGGTCGAGCTTCACTGGACCGTTTGGGAAGACTGCATAAGGTGCCACCGTTATCATGGCCATGCCAACCACGCCCAGAACCCCAGTCCCCAGAGGAAAAATCCCCACCAGCCCAGCTATTACAAGTAGCACGAATGCAATCACGAGTATGTAGTCGAACGTAGCCGTAGCGGTGCCGGAAGCTTGAACGGCCCCCAGGTTGGAAATAAGAGGTCCTGCGGTCCCGTAGAGAGAATTTGTGTTGGTCGTCCCGAAAGGTATCAGAAAGATTGTGGCAAGAATCACAAGTCCTAGAACAATCCCAAGCATCCTGCCGGGATGGAATTCCAAGCAAGGCCGCGACGGCAACGTGTTATTTGAAGGTATACCGATTTCCCAGCACGATTGAATTTTGAATCAAGAGCGGACTTCGTGTTCATTCAGCGGAATCTAAATGCGTCCAAGGCGGGTCCCCATAGTCCTACCCAAATTTCTTCAGACAATGTTCAGAACCCTAGCCAACGGTTCTTCGCCGCAATGGACAGCTTCCTCCCACATAGACTAGTGCAATCCGATCAATTTGGAAATGCGTCGGGAATCAATAGAGGGCCCATCGACAACCGATATTAACGAGTTGGAATCTTGACTGCCAACGATGAAATTCCTTTTCGTTACCGACGAGAGTCTATCCGCAGACCTTGCCTGGCAGCTCAAGAAGGAGGGGCACGACGTAAAGATGCACTGCCACGGTAATGGAGAGAAGGATGTCGGGCTCGGTTTCTTCGAGAAGATCGACGAGTGGGAGCCGTTCAAAGACTGGGCAGATGTAATCGTATTTGACGACGTCGGATTCGGTTCGAAGGCGGACCAGCTCAGAAACGAAGGCAGGTTCGTCTTCGGGGGTTCTCCCTACACAGACAAACTTGAGCTGGACAGAGAGTTCGGTCAGTCGGAACTCAACTCGGTAGGAGTGGATATCCTTCCTAGCTGGAACTTCACATCGTTCGACGAAGCAATCAGTCTCGTCAAGGCGAATCCAGACAGGTACGTCCTGAAGCCGAGCGGGAAGGCACAGAACGAAAAGGAATTGCTCTTCATCGGCCAAGAAGGGGACGGCAAGGATGTCTTGCAGATACTCGAGCACTACAAAGTCAACTGGTCGAAGAAGATCAAAGAGTTCCAGATTCAGAAATTTGCTGAAGGTGTTGAAATAGCCGTGGGCGCTTTCTTCAACGGGAAGGACTTCGGAATGCCCATATGCGTGAACTTCGAGCACAAGAGACTGTTCCCGAATGAATTGGGGCCCAGCACGGGCGAGATGGGATGCTATGATGACAAGACTGAGGTGATGACGAAGGCTGGTTGGAAGCTATTCAAAGACGTGACAATGGAGGATCATATCTGCACACTCAATCCCGCGACTCATGAGATAGAGTATCGGAGACCGGAGAAAATTGTTGCTTTTACTCATCACAGGAAGCTGATTTCAATTCAAAACAGGACGTTGGACATCATGGTGACTCCCGACCACAATATGTATGTTGAATCGCAACAGAATGCCAGGATGCATAGAAACAGGTACGAATTCGTCAAGGCAAAAGACCTCGATAGTCAGTCCGTAATCAAACGCACCGGAACTTGGATTGGCGTCGAACAAGAGATTTTCATTCTTCCTTCAGTGGAAATCGGGTACATTACAGGAGGAATGCAAGTCGCCTACAGCCGCTCCGGAGAAATCAACATTCCCATGGACCGATGGCTTGAGTTCCTGGGCATTTGGCTATCAGACGGCTCCGCACGACAAGAAGGTCCCCAATATCAAGTGGCCATTGCACAGAAGAAAACCGAAACAACTCGGCGCGTCAGGGAATTGTTGACGAAGCTTCCGTTCAAATTCAGCGAGGGAGGAGGACTATTCTATTGTTATGACAAACAATTATGCTCCTACCTCAGGCAATTCGGTGAAGCCAGAGAGAAATTCGTCCCGAGTTTCATCAAAGAGCTTAGCCCAAGGCAGATTGGTATCTTCCTTGATTGGTTTTCGAAGGGAGATGGCACAATGATGCGGAATGGATATCGCATTTTCTACTCATCGTCGCGCAGGTTAGCAGATGATGTCCAAGAGCTTTTGCTGAAGTTTGGAAGGCTGGGAATTGTCAAGAAACGAGAGGGAAGAGGCACTGTTTGGATCTCTGACCACTACGCGAACGCTCGAGGTGTGCAGTACGAAGTTCATGAACGCGTCAAGAAACTAAACTCTTGGCTTGACAGTAGGGATTCAAAGACCGTTGAGTATCATGGCGTGGTGTACTGTGCGACAGTCAAGAACCATGTAATGTACGTTCGGAGGAATGGCAAGCCATACTGGTGCGGTAATACACTGATCTACTATACGAAGAACAGCCCGGTGTTCGATAGGACGCTCGGCCGGATGAAGGAAAAGTTGGCCGCGAGCCGGTACGTGGGATACATCGATGTCAATTGCATTGCCAACGCCAAGGGGATCTGGCCACTCGAGTTCACGTCGCGCCTGGGATACCCGACCATTAGCATCCAGATGGAAGGCGTAACCAGCGAGTGGGGTCAGTTCATCTTCGACTTGGCCCATGGCAACGAAGCACAGCTGAAGACGAAGAAGGGCTACCAGGTCGGGGTCGTTGTGGCGATTCCCCCCTGGCCTTTTGAGGACGAGAAGGCGTTCAAGAAATATTCAGAGGGAGCGACCATACTCTTCAGGCGTCAGACCTTCGACGGAATCCACATCGGGGAAGTAAAGCTTGAGGAAGGAGACTGGCGCATCGCAGGGAATTCGGGGTACGCGCTTGTGATAACTGGGTCTGGGGCGACTGTAGCGGACGCCATCGAAAAGGCATATCAGAACATTAAGAACGTGATGATTCCAAACATGTTCTACCGGTCCGACATCGGGCAGAGATGGACGCACGACAGCGACAGGCTGATCAGTTGGGGCTATGTTTAGCCCTGGACTTCCAGCCAATTCTCCAAGTCTATCATTACTTTTCTTAGGTCGTCGTACTTTCGCTTCCTAAGAGCCTTAGAAAGGAAGTAGTTCAATTCCCAGCCCTCGACATTCTTTCCGTCTGTTAGAGTGAGGATCCCGCTGCGGGTGAGCGGAAAACGAGCGTCTTTGAGAGAGTGGACGACGGCGGCTGTTAGGCTTGAGACTTTGCACCAGGCCATGCCCAAGGATCCTCTTTGCGCCTCGACAGGAGATAGTAAACCACAAGAAAGATTAGCAGGACCTGGGCAGTTGACCCTGAGACGAGAGTCGCGGTTGCCGGAATGTTGCCGCTCGCAACGAGGGCATAGTGCGCCTGCTGCGAAAGCGTCTCTCCAAGGGCAAGGATGGCGAGGACAAGGCCTAGGTAATAGGAGGCTCTTGGCCTGACAAAAGTGAGGATGCTGTCCGCCAGGAACAGAACCCATCCAAGGGCTACGAAGTCAAACGCGAAGGCTGGGAGAAGAGGGTAGACCTCCCAAAGGAAGAAGAGACCAAGAACCGTGGAAAATAGAATCAGGCCCTGAATTGCCCTTGTAACCCCTTTCAAGAGGGCCGGTGCACGGCCTTGAATATTTCAAACTATGGGGCGACACGAAAATCTTTTGAAAGGTGTACCGGCAGCCCCAAACATAGCCGTGGCTCACAAGTCTTTCCGACTCCCCGAGTCTCGGCCGCACTACCCTCCTCAGAAGGACTTTCACACTTCTCATGTGAAAATCGAGTTGAGCCTCGACTTCGCAAAACATAGCATCTCGGGTGCTTGTTCGCTGACGATTGAACCGGTTAGGTCGGGCGTTAGACATCTCCGACTAGATGCGTGCCAACTAAACATCAACGCTGTGAAAGTCGATGGCGTTCCAGCCGATTTTGAATATGATAATTCGATTCTGAGCATTGCTTTGGAGGAAGCCCTGTCAAAAACCCGCACTGTCAGGGTAGAGTATAGTGCTTTCCCACAGGACGGCGTCTTCTTCACCTTGCCGGACAAGGAACACCCGGAGAAAGAAGTCCAGGCGTGGACGCACACCGAGGCTGAAGCCTCCCGATATTGGTTCCCCTGCCATGATCACCCCGAAGACAAATCGACCAACGAGTTGGTGCTCAGAGTGCCCAAAGACTTCAGGGTAATCTCCAACGGGAAGCTCCTATCAACCAGAACCGAGGGGGAGACCGCAATCTTTCACTGGAAGGAGGACGCTCCGCACTCAACATACTTGACATCATTTGTCGCAGGCAGGTTCGGACAGATAGAACAAGAAGTCGATGGGATCAAGCTCCGATACAACTTCCCAGAATCGAGGAGGGAGGACGTGTTGCGATATTTCGGAGAAACGCCGAGGATCATCAGAATCCTTGGAGAGCTGACTGGAATGAAATACCCCTACGAGAAATACGACCAGACAACAGTCCAGGACTTCGTCGCCGGAGGGGAGGAAAACATCAACGCGACGACCTTGTCGACCAACTACTATCCCGACGCAGGCTCCGAAGAAGACTTCCAGACGTCGTATTCGGCCGATCATGTCAACGCGGTCGACCTTGTCGCGCACGAGGCGGCGCACCAATGGTTCGGGGACCTTGTCACATGCTCGGACTGGGCCCACGCGTGGCTCAACGAAGGGTTCGCGACTTACTTCCAGGTACTCTACGTCGAGAAATCCAGGGGAGTCGACCAGATGCGATGGGACTTGAGCTCACGAGTGGAGGAGTACTTCGAAGAAGACGAGAATGAATACAGGAGGCCCATTGTGGACAGGGAGTACGTATGGCCGGACGATCTCTTCGACGAGCATCTTTACCCAAAGGCCGCGTCGATGCTCCACGAACTCAGATTCGTGATGGGGGACGACGCCTTCTTCAAGGGAATCAAATCGTATCTGGAGGCCTTCTCATACTCGAGCGCGGACACCAGTGACCTGTTGAAGTCCATGGTGAATTCAAGCGGCCTTCAGCTCGAGGAGTTCTTTGAACAGGCTTTCTTCAAGGCGGGCCATCCCGAGTTCGACGTAACCTACTTGTGGGAGGAGGAGAAGAGGACGGCGACCCTACGCGTCAGGCAGGCCCAGAAGACAGATGATGGGACTCCGGTCTTCAAGCTTCCGTGCGAAATCGTGTTCTACATCGAGGGAAAGAGACTTCACTTCCTGGTCAACCTCGACTCGGCAGAGCAGACCCTGACGTTCATGCTCCCTTCGAAGCCCTCAATCGTCGAGTTCGACCCACGAAGGTGGTTGCTGAAGAAGGTGAAGTTCGACAAGGGCATCGACCTCCTGCTGAGTCAGCTCGAAAGTAGTCAGGATGCCTGGAGCAGGGCCGAAGCCGCCAAGGAGCTTGGGAAACTGAAATCCAATCAGGCGGTCGCAGGCTTGAACGCTGCCGCACTCAAAGAGCAATTCTGGCACGTCCGAGCCAACGCACTTGAGGCCCTAGGAGCCATCGGCACTGAAGATGCCTTGAAGGCCCTTCTGAATATGAGAGTCCCCGAGAACAGGCGCATCAGAAGGGGCTTGGCAAAGGCTCTCGGTGAGTTCAAGGATGAAAAGGCAAGAACACTCCTGCTTAGCTTGCTGAGGAAGGACGAGAGTCCGTATGTCAGGTGCGAGGCCGCGCTCGCCCTCGCGAAGTCTTGGCCGGAGGGAGCCTTACCCCATCTGAAGGATGCGATGAAGGTGCATTCCCCCAATGAGACCCTCACTGAAGCCTGCGTCGACGCCATGGGGAAGCTGGGTGACGCAGAAGTGAGGAGCATCGTAAAGCAATGCCTCGTCTACGGCAATCCCACCAGGGTGAGGATCGGAGCGTTGAAGGCGATCAGGGGGCGTGGGTTTGTTCTAGATGAAGAAGTCCCCCAGCTTAAGGAAATCATGTTGCACGACAAAGAGTTCAGGGTCCGCCTCCATCTCATCAATCAGGTCGTTCGTCCTCTGGGAGACAAGAGGTTCATCGAAGAGGTGGCCCAGGCCGCAAGGACAGACCAGGAACTTAGGACACGCAGGAAGGCCCTAGAGACCTACCATGAGTTGGCGGGATCTGCCGAGCATTCGGCCCTTCTGTCGAATCTCAGAGCGGAGGTGGAGGCGCTCAAGGAGGAGAACCGAAGGCTTGCTGGCAAGGCGGGCTAGGCTATCGGCCTCTCTATTTTGCGATTCGCAGCAACCCGCTGCGAATCTGGCTGTGGCATCAAACGCCTACAGGCCCAAGACGTTGTGGAGCTCTGCGATTGAAGAGATGACACTGTCAGCGCCCTCCTCCCGAAGATGTTCGACGGAATAGTTGCCCGTAGCCACCGAGACCACTTTGATCCCTGCTTCCTTCGCGGCAGCTATGTCATACGGACTGTCACCAACATAGTACACCGAATCCGCAGGTAGTCCTAGCATCGAAGTCGCCTTTAGGAGCCCTTCCGGCCTGGGCTTCATCGTCTCCGTATCATCCCGGGTTAGGACGAATTCGAAGCAATCGAGCAGGCCCGCCCGCCGCAATGTCTCCAGGGCAGCCTTCCGCCCGCTGTTGGTGAGCACGGCCAGCCGGACCCCCTTGGCCTTGAGGAAATCGAGAGATTCGCGGGTCTCGGGGAACACATTTGCTGTGGCAACGCTTTCTAGCTCGAACCCGTCCAGGATGGCGTAGATCCTGACCCGGAGCTCTTCGAACGCCCCCGGTCTCCCCCTCGGGGCGCGAGACCTCGCAGCATCGATTATCTGCTGAGTGGGCGTTGCAAGGCCCAGGCCTGCGGTTTCGAATCCCCGGGCAGTCAGTTCGTCGAGGAGAGCTTTCCTTGTGCCTTGAACGTCAAATCGGAACGTCACCAGAGTGCCATCTAAATCGAAGATGGCTCCAACAGGCATGGAGGTCTAAATCTTCTTCCTAGAGAAAAGTATCAGGATGGCAAGGCCCACAAGCCCAATGGCGACGATGAGAATCGCGAGTGCGGTGAAGGTGTCGCCCGCGGCCTGGAGGACAGGCAGGTGAAACAGCAAAGTGCCGGCTATCAACCGATGTTCGTATTTATTCGTTACCCGCGGAGTGATTGATTATTGCAAGCGTTAAGTAATCAAAAGCCGTCATGTGATTGTGCTTCCTCGACTGACTTGCTACGGTGGCGTCGGCGAAATTGGAGGCAACAAGTTTCTCCTCGAAGACAGGGATACGAAGGTTCTGCTCGATTTCGGCGCTGGCTTCGCAGATGGCTCGGAATATTTCGACTCGTTCATCTCTCCCCGCCAGGTCAACGGGGCAGGCGACCTGTTCGAATTCGGACTTCTGCCTGAGATCCCCGGCCTCTACTCAGAAAAGGCCCTGCAGAACACTGATCTGAAGTACCAGGAACCCGAGGTCGATGCCATCGTACTCAGCCACTACCACTGGGACCACACGGGAAGAGTCGGGTACATCGACCCGAAGATCCCGGTCTACTGCGGCGAGACGACGTCGCTAATCGATGACGCATACGCCGAATCATCATCTTCCCCACTTCATGGTCACCCAATCAAGAAGTTCAGGACGGGGGACAAGTTCAGACTGGGCCCGATGGAGTTCTTTCCTGTGCACGTCGACCACTCGATTCCGGGCGCCTATGGTTTCGTTGTCCATACGAGCGAGGGGCCACTGGCGTACACCGGTGATTTCCGGTTCCACGGGCCTGCGGGCTCGATGACCGAGGACTTCGTCCAGGTCGCGAAGCGAGAGAAGCCGATTTTGCTGATCTCTGAGGGAACACGGGTGAGCCCCGATGACGTCAAGGGGGGCTTGAGCGAAAGGGCCGTTCTCGAGGAGGCTTCGAGAGTCGTAAAGGGGACGAAGGGCCTCGTCTTCTCCACCTTTAGAGGGAACGACGTGGACAGGATCAATACATTCCACGAAGCCGCTATTGGATCAGGAAGGAGGATGGTAATTTCGATGAAAATGGCCGTCCTGCTGGAGAGGCTCAAGGCAGACCGTAAGCTTAGGGTGCCAACGGTGGGCAAGGACGTCGACGTCTACGTCAGGAGGAAAAAGACTGGGAAGTTGGACGATTCCGATTACTACCCATGGGAACGACCCTTCCTTGACCAGGGTGTCAGTGCTACGGACATAGGACGGAAGCAGGATGAAGTGCTCCTTCATCTTGAGGCCTGGAACTTCCCTGAACTTATCGACATCAAGCCCGAGAGGGGCGGGACCTACATACATTCAGCCACCGAGGCATTCAACGAAGAAGGGGAAAGGGAAGAGGGGGTGATCAAAAACTGGATTGCTCACGTTGGTTTCAGGTACGCGCAGTTGCACGCATCAGGGCACGCACCGATGAAACAGGTCCGGGAACTGGTCCTGGGGATAGGAGCGAACAAGGTCGTTCCGGTTCATACCGAGCACCCCGGTCTCTTCAAGAAGTTCGGGGGCCGCCGACGTTCTAGGTTGGAGCTTCCGGAAAGCGGGAAGCCCATCGCCGTATCCGGTGGCTAGGAGTCCCATGGCTTGAGCGGTAAGAATGCAGAAATAACCTACGCAGAGGTCGTCGCGTGTTGGGAAGCGAAAAGGGAAAAGACCTTGCTGAAACTGCCGTCTCAAAGGCGTTAGCTGCCGGGGCCAGCTATGCCGAGGCAAGGGTCCAGAGCACCTGGGAAAGACAGTTCGTATTGAAGAATGGAGAGCCCCAACCGTCATTTTTCGCCGAGGGATACGGGATCGGAATTAGGGTGATCGCCAGAGGAGCGCTTGGGTTCGCTGCGACCAACGACATGAGTAGGGTGTCGGTGAACGAAATCGCCGGCAAGGCAGCCAAGCTCGCGAAGGCCTCGTCATCGGCGGTGGAGAAACCTGTCGCCCTTGATAATTCGAAACCGGTCAAGAGGAAGTGGGCACCTCCTGAGACCAGGAGGGTTGAGAACGCCGACGCGACTTGGCTGAGAGGAGTCCTACTTGATATCGAAAGCAGGATAACTGACGGCAAAGCAGGAGTGAAGATTCCGGGACGGCTCCTAATCTTGGGAGCTGAGCTCGAAGAAAGATACTACGTGAACAGCGACGGGGCCCGGGTTGAAGGAAGGCTACCGAGGATTGGTTTCTTCGGGTCGCTGACTGCGATGGAAGGAGGAGAAACAGCCCAGAGGTTCATTCAGCAAGGAGAGACCGGGGGCCTCGAGGTCGTGAAGAGGATCAATCTAGCCGACAAGATCGAGGAAGAGGCCAGGGCAATGGGCAGGGTGCTCAAGACGGCGACGAAACCGCCGACAGATTCGCTCGATATTGTACTCAGCCCGGAGCTTTCGGGCATCGCGGCGCACGAGTCGGTGGGCCATCCCCAGGAGGCGGACAGGGTGTTGGGAAGGGAAGGAGCGCAGGCCGGGGAGTCGTACCTGAAAGCCAGCAGCCTGGGAAGGAAGATTGGGAGCGCGGAGGCAAACGTTAGCGACGACCCGACCCTGGTACATTCCAATGGATTCGTCCCCGTTGACGACGAGGGTGTCGAAGGCAAGAAAAGGTTCCTGATAAAGAACGGCATAATCAATGAGTTTCTGCAAAACAGGTCGACAGCGAAGGAGTTCGGCCTGATGAGCAACGGGGCTTCGCGGAGCGTCGCCTTCGACAGAGAACCCATCATCAGGATGTCCAACACTTTTGTCGAGCCGGGCGATCTCTCAACGGAGGAACTCTTCAAGGAAGTGAAGCATGGTGTTTTCTTCAAGACGTTCACCGAGTGGAACATTGATGACAAACGTTTGAACCAGAGGTACGTCGCCCTGGAGGCGAATCTCATCGAGCATGGAGAGCTCAAGGGTTTGGTGAAGTCTCCAGTGCTGGAGATTACCACTCCAAAACTCTGGGGGAGCGTCAAGGCGAGGAGCAAGCACATGGAGTTCGAAGCCGCTACCTGTGGCAAGGGAGACCCGATGCAAGGAGCGCCCGTCTGGACCGGGGGCCCCGAAACGCTGCTGGTCGGGATCAAACTGGGCGGCAGGTGAATGTGATGGATCTCGAGGGGCTGAACGAAAACGCGATGACTGCCGCGAAGAAGTTAGGTGTGGACGACGCAGTCGCTCTGAGCGCCAAGAGCACTGACGGTATGATCAGGTTCGCGAACAACTCGGTCTCGGTAGTTACCAAGGTGGAGGAGGCTGAGCTGACTGTCTACATCGCGAAGGACAAGCGGAGGGCCATCGCTTCGACATCTAATCTAGACTCAACTGCGGTCAAGAAGTTCGTCGGCGACCTGTTTGCATCGTTGAAGGGCCTGCCAAAGTCCGAATACGTCCCTCTGCCGGAGAAGGCAAACAAGTTCAGCCCCAGTAAGGTTAGCTACGACAAGAAACTCGAGGACGTGGGCGCCCGACTCCCTGCCTTCGCGAAGAGGGCCATCGATTCAGCCATTCGGGCTGGAGGGAAGAGGACGGCGGGGGTAATTAGCGCGGGAAAGGTCGCCGTGGCGATATTGACCTCCACCGGGACGAAGGGCTCCGACGCCAAGACAGCCATTACACTCAACGTCCGGTCCTTCGCGGAGAAAGAAGCAAGCGGCCACGGGCTGTCGTGCTCGTCATCGTTGTCAGACTTTGACCCCGAAGAGGCAGGGAGGAGGGCAGGGGAGAGCGCCAGGAAGATGCAGGACGCGTCCGAGCCGGAGGCAGGGAGGTACCAGGTCCTCTTGAGCCCCACCGTGGCAGCCAATCTGGTCGAGACTACGGCAGGAGCGGCATCTGCCTTTTCGGTCGATGCGGGGACGTCCTACCTGACGGAGAAGATGGGAAAGAAAGTGGCAGCGGATTCATTTACACTGACAGATCACGGCGTGACGGAAGGAGGCCTGGGCGGAAGGGCATTCGACGACGAAGGGGTCAAGACGAGGTCCAACGCGATCATCAAATCTGGAGTATTGCGAACGTATCTGCACAACCTCACGACAGCGAAAAAGTGGAAGACTTCGACGACTGGGAACGCTGGTTTTGTGACTCCCCACCCGTGGAACCTGGAAGTGGCGGGGGGAGATTCGTCATACGAAGAGATGGTCAAGGAGATGAAAAGAGGAATTATTCTGACAAGCAACTGGTACACCAGATTTAAGAATTACAGGACGGGCGAGTTCTCTACTGTGCCGCGGGACGGAGCCTACCTCGTTGAGAACGGGAAAGTGGTGAGGGCCTTGAAGGGGATGAGGGTTGGAGACGACCTGCAGAGGCTCTTCTCCTCCGTTGAACTCTTGTCCAAACACAGGGAATGGATTCAATGGTGGGAAGTCGACACGCCTACTTTGTGCCCATGGATGCTTATAGACGGCGTCACTATTACGAGAGCCTACGAATGAGGTAGAGGAAGACTGCGTTTGGAGCAGCCAATTTACTTCCGTCCGCCTAGTGGACCAGTGGAACTCTCTCGAGTGCCTGATTAAGCCGCTGAGTCAGGCTCGTAGTCTACCAGCCGGTTTGCAAGCTTGTCTTCGTAGGCCTTCAATCCAGTAATCCGTGGCCGCTCAGCTTGAATAGAATCGATTTAGCCTCTTTCTTACGCTTGGATTCGAGGGCGATGTCTATGGTGGCCTTGACTGCATGGTTGGTCTCCGGAGCGGAACTGACTTGAGTTGCAAACTGGGCATGTAAGAGGTTCACTTTTCCAAAAACAAATGCAATCCTGTACAGTTCTGAGCACCTTACCCGTGCGGCGAATGCTCGGAAATGCTCAAAAAAGCTCATTTCAGTGCACGAAAATTGTGTGGCCGAGAATTAAGGGACAGTTCGAGCGGCAGGTGGTGAGACCTGATGTGGTCAGGAAGATGATTGAATGCGGCATGAGGGTGTCAGATGACGAGAAGATCTACGTCGGAGACGTGGAGGTGGACTACCTCGCGGTCGCGCGAGCCGCCGACGTGGACAGAAGGGTCGTCAAGCAAACTGTGGTGCAGATTAGAAAGAACCGATACCTTTACTCCATTTTCTCAAAGACCAGGCCCCTGGGGACAAGCCTCGTTGACCTAGTTTCACTCTTGGGCTATTCTGCGGTGGTAGTGGAAGCCGACCCGAAGTCTCCCGGAGTCATGGCCAGCGTCGCGGAGATACTGTCCAGGCATGAAATGGTTGTGAGGCAGGCGGTCGCTGAAGACCCTGACATGGTCCCGGATGCAAAGATGACACTGGTGGTAGAGGGAAGGCTCACAGGTCAGGCCCTAGAGGAGCTGAACGGCCTGAAGATGGTCAGAAGCATAAAGATTCTGAAGTAGATTGGCCCCCACCTTCGATGTCGCGGTCATGCATGATTTCTTCGTTGACAGGCTTGTCCATGTGAAGTCCATGTCCGGAATGATCCGTATGCTCTCTGAGAAGGCAGCGGGCGGGGGCGGAGGGTTGCATGGCATTCAGCAGGAGGAGGTAAGGGGGGGCAACGCAGTAAACCTAGCCCACGCTCTTGCCAGGCTTGGGCTAAAGACTCTGCTCATCACTCATAGCGACAGGACCTATGAGCCCCTTCTTCGAAGAACATTCGAAGGTCTCAAGGCGGAACTCAGAATCAAGCCCACCCCCGCTGGGCTGACGGTGGCCTTCGAGGAGAGATTGAACGTAATGATCGGAGACACCAGGGGAGCCTCGGACTTCGGTCCTTCTCTGCTCGACGAAAGCGATTGGAGGGCGCTTGAGAGGTCAAGATTGGTATGCTCGGTCAACTGGGCTGCAAATCTGCGCGGCACAGAGCTGCTCATGTCCCTTAGGAAGAGGCTCGGGAGCGAGAAGACGATTTTCTTCGACCCGGCTGATTTCAGAGACAGGGTCCCGGAATTCAAGAAGCTGCTGGAGCAGGTCGCCGACAGGCACTTGGTGGACTGGGTAAGTATGAACGAACAGGAGGGGATCGCCTCGGCAAAGGCCCTGGGCATAGCGTCGTCGGACCTCGGCAAGATGTGCATGGAGCTCGCGGAGAGGCTAGGCGTGGTCTTCGACCTGCATGCCTTCAGAAGGTCCTACTCAAGTGAAGGAACTCGCCTCGCGTCAGCTACCGTGGTCAAGGCAAGGTCGAGAAGACTTACGGGGGCAGGAGATGCGTGGGATGCCGGAGCCATCTTTGGCAGGCTGAAAGGCCTGGACGAAGTCCCTCGGCTGAGGTTAGCCAACAGGGCGGCTCGACTCTATCTCGAGAGCGAGAAGTTCACGCCTCCTACGCGCGAGCAAATAGAACCAGTTCGTAACTGAATTACTTCTCGAGCATTCTGGAAAAAGTCCAAGAGACGGTGCTGAGAATCTCGTTAAGCCTCGCCTTCTCCCTGTAGTTCTCGACTATCAGCTTGCCGATCGAACCGTTGGCTTCCTCCACGTCGAACCGCAGTTCGGTCCCCTTTGCCAACTTCCCCCCGCGGACGAGCTCTTCGTCCTTAGTTTTCATCCCCTGGAGTATCTTCCCCACGAGGAATGATTTGAAGGGCGGAGTGGCAGATTTCAGTTCGACACCGTTGCTTGGTTCTATGGCCACTGCGTCGGAGGTGATGGATGCTGTTGCCATTATTTGCCCTCCCTTATCCCGTTTTAGGTCTCGGACTTCAGGGACCTCCCTGGTCTCCGCCATCATCTCTATGGCCTGCCTAAACGTCGACGCCCTCAGATTCGTGTCAACATAGCTCAAAGTCTCGGAGAGGCGTTCAATCTCTTCCTGCAGCTGAGCGATCCTCCCTTCGAGCCAGAGCTTCAGCTCAGCAGCCTTCCTTACGTCTGTCTCAGAGGATGCCATCAAACCACGTCCGGGCGGGATGCGCTAAAAACGTTAGTCGGACTCGGCTCCTCGGAGAGAGGCATCCGTGAAAGTGTTAAGAAAGATACTCCAAAATCGCAGCCCTTGCTCAAGCTGAACCGGAGGTCGGCTCTAGTCGCGAGCAGCGCGGTCTTCGCTGCCCTCTATGCCGTCTTGGGCACGATTCCCATTTCGAAGATTTTGCTCGGTCAGGGATACTTTCTATCAGCGAGCAAATTCGTGTCTCCCTTGGCAGGGATGTTATTCGGGCCATTCGTGGGGGGGTTCGGTGCCCTGCTCGGCGACCTATTGGACGTCTATGCCGGGTATATCTCGGTGGGCGGCACCGGTCTTGCAATCACCGCCTCTGACCTCGCTACAGTCGCGACTGCTGGATTCGCATATACAGGGAAGTGGAAGGCGGCCCTGGCGCTGCCGCTTATCATTCTGATTTCGTACTGGTTGGACCCAATTTCCTTGCTTTTCGTCGGAACGGTCCCTTTTACTTGGCTGCACATGATCTCTCTGATACTCCTTGGGGGTGTCTTGCTACTCGAGAAAACGAAGAAGATCTCCAAGCTCAATCCGATCTTTGTGGTGGGCGTCACATTCGGGGCATTGCTCTGCGGCCAACTTACTGGAACAATTGTTGGCCAAGAACTGTCAGTAAGGATCTACCAAACAACTTCACTGCAGTCATGGCGCGGGTTCGTCCCGTCGTTCTTCTTTGTATACCCCATCGAACGTACATTCTTCACGGCAGTCGGGTCACTCATATCGGTCCCGGTTCTCCGTGCGCTTTGGCGCAGGCAGCATCCCCACACCCTTGGGAATCCGTAAGCGAATACGTTTGGGAACAGACTTTAATGTAGTCGCAGGAGGTCAAAACCAGATTGCCAGAGAAGGACCGTACCTATGAGGCTGCTCTTGATCACTTCAACAATCTATTACAACAGCAGGTGGAACGCTCAGAGAAGATCGCAAAGCCGGTCAGTTGGCTCGATTACAAGAAGCTGGAGAAGCTCATCATCGGTGTCATTGGCGGGGACGGAATCGGCCCTATCATCGCGATAGAAGCCAGCAGGGTATTAAATGAACTCCTGAAAAAAGAGATTCGTTCTGGGAAGGTCGAGATCAGGGAAATTGAAGGTCTCACCATAGAGAATAGGATCAAGGTAAAGAGGTCGTTGCCGGATGATATCCTAGCCGAAATCAGGAAGTGCCACGTTCTCCTGAAAGGACCTACGACCACGCCGGAGGAGGGAAGCGACTTGCCCAACATCGAGAGTGCAAACATTTCGATAAGAAGGGTCTTCGACCTTTTTGCAAACGTCCGTCCGATTAGAATCCCTGCTCAGGGAATAGACTGGGTCTTCTTCAGAGAGAATACCGAGGGGGAATATGTTCTGGGGAGCAGCGGCTTGATGGTGACGCCCGACCTGGCGCTTGATTTCAAAGTCACCACCAGACCCGGGTCTGAGAGGATAACCCGCCTTGCATTCGAACACGCCAGGAAGACGGGGAGAAAGAAGGTTTCAGTGGTGACCAAGGCAAACGTCGTCAAGACCACTGACGGGCTCTTCCTAGAGACGGCGAAGATGGTCGCAAAAGACTTTCCCGAAATAGGTTGGGACAGCTGGTACATCGATGTCTTCGCCGCCAAGTTGATAGACGAAAAGAGGAGACGAGAGTTCGAAATAGTCGTTCTTCCAAACCTATACGGCGACATTGTGACGGACGAAGCAGCCGAGCTGCAGGGAGGTGTGGGGACTGCCGGGAGCGCGAACATCGGGGCAAGGTTCGGGATGTTCGAGGCGATTCACGGGTCAGCCCCTAGAATGATTGCCGAGGGGAGAGGGCCCTACGCGGACCCACTTAGCCTGATGAGGGCGGCTGCGATGATGCTTGAGCATGTGGGCAAGCTGGAGAAGAGTCGGAAGCTGTCCATGGCCCTAGACATCTGCGCAGTTTTTGAGCGGAAACTAACCGTCACGGGACGTCCAGACGGAGCCACGGCCAGCCAGTTCGGCGACTACGTGATCTCGACGCTCGGTGACCCGCGATTGAACGACAGATGGTTGGCGTACCAGAAGGACTAGAGAAATCTATCCGTATATCCGGAAGTCGCGATGGTTTCTCGGAGTCGCCTTTTCGACGTCTACCCTGTCGACCCTGGCTCTGCTCGGTCCCAGCCTTGCCCAGGCCAGAATTCTCTTCAGGTTCTTTTCGTCTCCCTCCAGGAAAGCCTCTACTGAACCATCTGGAACATTCCTCACCCACCCCTTGACCCCTACCTCTGTGGCAATCTGAGCCATCGATGCTCTGTAAGAAACCCCGTGAACAAGGCCTTTGATTCTGACGTGAATGGCGACAGTCATCGATGTGTGCCTCGGGTTTGGTCGAAGCCTACAAACGGATAAATAAGCAGTTGAGGTTCATTTCATCATTACATTGTCCCAAGTTGAGGAGACAGCCTTGAATGCCGCGATGTCGAAGATAATCGACCCGGAACTTGGACGCCCGATAACAGACCTGAAGTTAATAGACAAGATGACGGTGACGGGAGGCAGCGTAGATTTGGAGTTCCACCTGACCGCTCCTTTCTGCCCACCAGTTTTTGCCCTGAAGATAGCTAGCGACATCAAGGCCGGGCTCCTGTCGGTCGACGGGGTTAAGGACGCCAGGGTCACGCTGCGCGGGCACTACTTGGCGGAAGCTGTGAACAAGCAGGTCAACAAACCAGCTCAGCCCCCTCTGTAGGTGGGCTGTCCTGGGGAGCCGGGAGAAAGTTGCTGTATTTCTAAGAGAAATCGGCGTGGAAGCGAGAATACGAGAATTCGACGAGAGTACAAAGAACTCCGCGCTGGCGGCTGAAGCACTTGGATGCACGGTTGCGGAAATAGCGAAAAGTGTTGTCTTTGTCGGAGCCAGGACGGCGGTGGTCATCATTTCAGGAGACAAACGGGTGAGCCTTACCAAGCTTGGTGCTGCCCTCGGAGATGAGGTCAGAATCGCCACGGCGGAAGAGGTAAGAGAAAAGACCGGTTATCCAATAGGCGGGGTTCCGCCCTTCCCACACAATGAGGATGTTTGGGTTTTTGCAGACAATTCCCTCGCTCGATTCGACTACGTCTGGGCAGCAGCCGGAGCTCCCAACGCGGTGTTCAGGATCCGGTCGAAAGACCTCAGCGTTCTGCTCGGGACAGGCCTCTGGGAGTTGGCAGAGTAAGTAGATATAGAGAGATTCGCAGTCCTATAGAGGAGTGCAAGGCAGGAAGGCGATTGAGATGGGGAAGGGGACCATCTTGATTTCGCTTCCCAAGGACTGGGTTAGAAGGAACGGTATCAAGAAAGGTGCCACCGTCGGGGTCGAAGAGCTCTCAGCACGCCGGCTCATGATACGCCCGATCGAAGGAGGAGAAGACGAGCCAAAGCAAGCGTTGATTGAATATCCTGGAGAAGACTTCAACCAAGTTACAAACGACCTGACTGGAGCGTACCTTCTGGGATACGACGTCATCAAGGTGGTTGGGAGCAAGGTCATCTCAAGGGAGGACAGGGCGCAGCTCAAGGCGACAATGGGAAGGCTGGTCGGGCTGGAGATAATGGACGAAGACTCCAAACGTATGACCGCGCAATTCTTGCTGGAGCCCTCAGCGATAATCCCGGAGAGGATAGTGCGGAGGATGTCAGGGCTTTTGGATGGAATGTTGAAGGACACGGCGGAGGGACTGGTCAAGGGGGACTCGAAGCTCCTGGCCTTGGTCGGGGAGCGCGACGATGAGGTCGACAGGCTCTACTTCCTGCTGGTCCGCGCGACAAGGGCGGCCATAGTGAGGCCGGAAGTCGCCGAGCGGTACGGCCTCTCCCCGGTGGACCTCTTGGACTACAGAGTCCTTGCTAGCTTCCTCGAGAGCATAGGAGATGCCGTCACCGAACTCTCTCGCAAGTTGCACGAACGTCCCGGGTCCAAGAAGATCGCAAAGGAGTACTCTGCATGTGTTCTCAAAATAAAGGCGATGAACGACCTGGCTACCCAGGGTTTCATTTCCAGACGTGCAGGGAGGCCACGAACGATCAACAAACAGGTTAACGCTCTTGCCCAGGAGGTGACGGAAAGACTGGGGGCAATTGCGAAGATGCCAACAGGGGACGGTGCTGGGACTGCCGAGAGAGTCGCCTCGCTCGAGCGAGTTAGCAAACTCCTCGTGGACGTGTCAGACCTCGCAGTGATCACTCAACAGCTCCCCTAAAGAACCAGACCTCAGGTTCTGTTAACTTGGTGGGACACGGGCAGATTTTTGGAGTCTGTTAACTGACTGGACATGACCAGTCTAAACAGAACAAATCGAGAGCCTACCGTGAGGAATGGGCTTGGATTGGCCTTTTTCATCGGAGCGCAGAGATTGCGGGGAAGAATCCTCGCTTGGAGATAACTGACGGTCTCCATGCCTATCGAGATGCCGCGAGGAGGGAGTATCAAACTAATCACGGACATGGTGGGGCCGTCCATGTCCGAGACATAGCGTTCAAGGGGAGGATTCACAATAACAAGATGGAACGCTTGAACGGAGAGGTTCGGGACAGGGAGAAAACATTCCGAGGCCTCAAGAACAGAGACAGCCCATTCTTTGCGGGCTACCAGATTTACCACAATTACATCAGGCCCCATGAGGCCCTAAACGGTCAAACGCCAGCCGACCGATGTGGAATCAAAATAGAAGGCCAGAACAAATGGCTAACGCTTATTCAGAACGCAAGCCATGAGGCGGGGAGCCATGAACGCCAAGAGTAAAACCCGTCGCATCTATGCGCTGGCCTTGCTTTCCATTCTCCTACTTGGCATCACAGCCTTCGCGATTCCATCGTATTATCTCTACATCTCAGTCCTCTATCTCGTTTGGATTGGCTATCTAATCCTTCGAATCAGGAGGCTCCGTGTCCAGCCAGTTAACAGCGAGGAAAAGGAGAACCATGTCCCACCAAGTTAACAGAACCAGACCTCAAAATGCTTAATTACGCAAGCCACTTTGCTACAATATGCCGAAGTACCTCTTTGTAACCGGCGGGGTAATGTCGGGGCTCGGCAAAGGCGTCATCACTTCCTCCGTTGCGAAGCTATTACAACTTTCAGGAGTTGATGTCACCTGCCTGAAGATTGACCCCTACCTCAATTTTGATGCCGGGACCATGAACCCGGTGACCCACGGCGAAGTCTTCGTGACCGATGATGGTGGCGAGACTGACATGGACCTGGGCAACTACGAGCGTTTCCTCAACAGGGATATGAGCAGGGCCAACAACATAACCACCGGGCAGATCTACAAGAAAGTAATCGATGATGAACGAAAGGGGCGGTTTCTGGGCAAGTCGGTCCAGATAATCCCTCATGTAACTGATGAAATCAAGAGGAGGATACGAGAGCAGGGCAAGCGGGAAAGGGTCGGCGTCTTGGTCGTTGAGTGCGGTGGAACTGTAGGAGACATCGAAAGTCTTCCTTTCCTTGAAGCGTTTAGACAAATGAGGATGGAGGAGGGGTCATCGAAGACGCTCTTCCTGCATGTCAGCTTAGCTCCTGAACTCTCAGTAGTAGGTGAGATGAAGACCAAACCTACTCAGCACAGCGTCCAGGAAATGCGAAGGATTGGGATTCAGCCCGACATAATAGTGATTCGGGGGTCCAGGGCTTTGCCGGCAGAAGCCAAGGAGAAGATCTCCCTATTCACAAGCGTTCCAATGGAGAATGTGATTTCTGACCCTGATGTTGAATCAATCTATCAGGTGCCAAGGCTGCTCGAAAGAGAGGGAGTTCTCAGACCGATTCACAAACAGCTGAAAATCAAATCGAGGCTGAGCATGAGAGAATGGAACAAGGTTGCGGACCGGTTCGTCGACCACGAGGCCACCATAAGAATGGCGTTGGTGGGGAAATACGCCAGCCTCTCGGATAGCTATGTGAGCGTCAACCAGGCCCTGATGCACGCTTGCGCAGTCAACGGGGTAAATGCTAGGATATCATGGATTGAGTCAGAGGAGATCGAGAAGGACGAGACGAAGCTCGAGCTAGTAGACACCTTCGATGGAATAGTCATTCCTCAAGGCTTCGGTAGCAGGGGAATCGAAGGGAAGATAGCAGCTGCAAACAAGGCCAGGGTTCTCGGAGTTCCGTTCCTGGGTCTCTGCTTCGGATTCCAACTAGCCAGCGTTTCTTTTGCGCGCCATGTCCTAGGCTTCAAGGACGCAAATACAACCGAAGTCGACCCGACGACACCACACCCAGTGATAGACCTCCTCCCTGAACAAAGAGAGGTGACTGACCTAGGAGGAACGATGAGACTCGGCGGGCACGACGTGTTCCTCAAGAGACCATCGCGTGCCTTTGAAATCTATCGCAAGGAGAAGATTCGTGAGCGGCACAGGCACAGGTTTGAGCTGAATCAGAAATACCTGAAGAGGTTCGAAGAGAAGGGTATGCGATACACAGCGTTCAGCGACAGCGGGCGGAGGGCCGAGATCATGGAGCTCGACGGGCACCCGTTCTACATGGGGACCCAGTACCACCCTGAGTATATCAGTCGTCCCGAGAATCCCGAGCCGATTTACGTGGCCTTTGTCGCAGCGTGCCTGACAAGAGCCGAGGGGTCATCTCGCAAACGCGAGAAAGTAGGAACGCTAGTCCGCTGAATAGAGTCCGGCCAATTTCAGCGCGAGGTCTGCCGCTTGTCTTGGTCCTTTGGAGAACAAATACAAACTGGGCTCCACCCCTGCCCCTCCTGTGTCGATGATGGCATCGAAGTCACCTTTAGATCCCGCGAGCCCGGAAGCGAGAGATGCTAGGGTAGAATCTCTGTTGGGGGAGGCAGGGTAACCCCCGATCCTAATGGTCTTCAATCTCAAATGTCTGATTGCGCGTTGCATCTTAGAATCATACCGGAGATTGATGCATGCTCTTACTCCGGCCTGTTTTTTCTGCGAGATGAGCAAAACTTTCGCGAGGTGCCTTGAGGCGCCAAACTCTGGCTTGGCCATGGTCCGGGCACGGTTTCGCACCTTGACGATCCGGCCGGGTATAGCGATGACATCTTCTGGGCTCTCCGCGGGGCCGGGGGCAAAGGCAAGATTCACGGATACCTCTGGCATCACTGCAGGAAACGAAGTAGACCTTTCGAGGACCCCGACGGCCTGGGAGACTTCCGCGATGTCACCCGCTCCTCCCAAAATGGAATCCATCTCCCGCATACAAATATCGCACTCAGCGAGCCCGGGATACAGAGCCCTGTGAGCGTTGCAGGCCATCCCCTTTCCAAGAATGCTTCTCCAAATCGTCGTCATTGTTTCCTGGGCTTCAAGAGGACCGCTCGCAGCGTCTTCCGACAGCAGAGCAGCGTACCTATCCGCCTCCTCGTGACTAATTGAAAGAGTGGAGAGTGAAGAGTAGGCCCGCTCGGGACTGGAAGAAAGGTAGAGACTCACAGATGCTTGGGTGATGCCCAAAAGGCGAGAGATCTGGACTTGGGGGAGACCTAGGTCATGCAGGCGCTTGGATACTAGTTGTCGCATCGAAGGGAGGAAGATGTCCATCATCAGCTCGTCCGGTGGTTGCAACGACTTAAACGACTTATTGAGCAGTTTATAAGCATAGGTCGCTCCTCTTGGCCATGGACCCGACCCCAGCTATTCCAAGAGGGACTTTCACTCCCCGAGTGCTGGCCGAGGTCTCAGTCATGATCGCCCTGGCCCTGGTGCTTGATGCTCTCAGATTGTTCACACTACCCCAAGGAGGGACGATTACATTCGGCGAGATGGTGCCAATTCTCCTCGTCGCATTGAGGAGGGGGCCCAAGGTCGGCGTCTTCGCGGGCGCGATCTTCGGCATCATTGACGTCTACTTCGAGCCTTTCATCTACAACCCAATTCAGTTCCTTCTTGATTACCCGCTGGCGTACGGGGCATTGGGTCTGGCTGGGTTTTTCAGAGGCAGGTCCACTTTCTACTCCGGGGTGGGGGTTGCTGCAGCCATTGGCTGCAGGTTTGTAAGCCATTTCTTATCGGGAATAATCTTCTTTGCGAGCTTCGCTCCCTCTGGCGAGAACCCTGCGCTCTATTCGGCGATCTACAATGCGACATATCTTTTGCCAGGCCTCTTGATCAGCGAGTTCGTGATTCTCATATTGGCGAGGAGCGGAGCCCTGAAGTTCAGGCTCTGAGCTCCCGAGGGGTGGAAGAGGACGACGAGAGAAATCAAGGGAAGGAACGGAAAGGCAGACAAACAGGTCATGGATAGTGTTTACAGGCACCTGGGACGTCTTGACAAAAAGGTCATTGTCGGTCCAGGGCGAGGTCTTGACAACGCGTTCATCGATCTACAGAATGGCAAAGTAATGGTAATCTCGACGGACCCAGTTTCTATGATTCCACAGGTCGGGCCGAGCAAGTCCGCGTGGCTTAGCGTACATCTGATCGCGTCCGACGTCGCTACATCTGGGGTTCCTCCAGAGTTTGCCGCCTTCTCCCTGAACCTGCCTGAAGAGATGGGAGTCGCGCGGAAGAAGGAGTACGTCTCCTCTCTTGGCGACGCTTGCAAGGAGCTCAGTGTCACCGTGGTTTCCGGGCATACGGGTACCTATCCGGGGGCAGGTTTCACGGTGGTTGGGGGAGGGGTGATGTTTGCCTTTGTGAACGAGGATGATTATGTGGACCCCACCATGGCGAACGTCGGGGACCGGGTGCTGATGACCAAAGGGTCTGCCATCGAAGCAACCGCGTCTCTGGCATGGGCCTTCCCGACCATGACCGAGAAGAAAGTAGGGAAGAAGCTCTTTGCCCGCGCGAAGTCCCTCCTTCATCAGTGCACAGTGGTGAAAGATGCCATGATTGCAAAGTCAATCGGACTAGGTAAAGGGGGGGTTTCTTCAATGCATGATGCGACGGAAGGCGGGGTCCTTGGAGCCCTCGACGAAATGGCAAGTGCATCGACAAAAGCATTCGTTGTTGACCCAGATTCGATTCTGGTGTCTGAAGAAACCAAGGCAGTTTGCTCGGCGTTCGGCATAGACCCCCTTACGTCTTTGAGCGAAGGGACATTGTTGCTGACGTGCGGGCCTGGGCGGGTCAGCACGTTAAGGGAAAGAGTGTCGGGTTCGGGACTCCGAATTGCCGAGGTCGGCATTGTAGAGTCTGGTACCGGCCTTTGGCTGAGCCGCGAGGGTGGTCGTCGCACTAGGTTCCGACCCAAATCTGACGGTTACTGGGAGGCTTACAATTCTTCGGTCAAGGCAAGGACCAAGTGATATCAAGGTCCGACCAAAGCGAAGCAATCGTTTGATATGACATCTGTACGAGGCTTGCGACGAGGCTAGCATGTCGTCAACTGAGAATGCTGCACGTGCTTTGAAGACCCTAAAGGACGAAGAGTGGAGGACACTGGCAGGCCTGGAGCGCGCCTCCACTGGGTATGGCACCCCTGATTTGGGGAGACTGTCAAGGATGAGCAGGCTCCCTACCGAGAGAGTCAGGTTTGCCATTGATGCCCTCGAAAGGAAGCACCTGGCGTCGCGGAGGGGACATGGTTTCGTGCTAACGAGAGAAGGAGTCGAGCTGATGGCCCTGAAGGACTACGTGAAGAAAGACCTTATTTTCGCGCTGGGGGCCATAATTGCGAAAGGGAAAGAGTCAGACGTCTACGAAGCCCTGACGGAGGAAGGCTCAGTGTACGCTCTCAAGGTCTACAAGATAGGCAGGACGAGTTTCACGAACGTCAGAAAGAAGAGGGTAGCGGAGAGCGCTGAATTCAGGAGTTGGGTCACAGCGAACTACAACGCAGCCAAGAGGGAGTATCATGCTTTGAGAAAGCTAGAGGGACTTTCATCCGTCTTTCCCAGAGCCGTGGCCTACAGCAGAAGCACGGTGCTGCTGGAGGAGCTTTCTGGCGTCAGACTTTCTCAGAGACCGTACATGGAGGACCCGGCGGAGGCGTTGAAGACTGTGATGGAATCGATGCGGAAGGCGTACAGCGAGGCAAGGCTGGTGAATTCAGACCTGAGCGAGTACAACATCCTGACTGACGGAAGTTCAGTATGGCTCATCGACTGGCCGCAAGCCGTGGACGCTTCGCACCCGAACAGCACCGAATTGTTGCTTCACGACGTCAATGCAGTGACTACATTCTTCAGGAGGGCTTACGGAGTGGAGACGGACTCAAAGAGGGCCTATGACTACGTCGTAGGAAAGAGCACTCGCCTAGAATAACTCGATCTTCTTCTCGAGGATCATGTTCGTAACACGTCGGATGTCCGCCAAGGATTCGTTCATAATCGATTCGATCTCCCCGTTGACCGCCGAGATTTTCCCGCCATCGTTGAGCACGACAGCTGCGCTCGCGATTAGTGGCTCGTCGATGGGGTTCCCGATTCGGCTCAGGATTCGAACATAGGATTCCTTGACAGAGGGGACCTTCTTCACGATCTCGCGGGCAGTAAGGACAGATAGGGCGTTGAGAATCTTCCCGGTATGGTTGACAGGGTTCTTCCCGGCTGTGGCCTCCATGGAGTATTGCCGCATCGGAGATATCAGCCCATTGACTCTGTTGCCCCGTCCTGTGTTCCCGTCGTCTCCCTGCTCGGCTGATGTTCCGGTGACAGTGAGGTAGAATTCTCCGTGCTTGGGATTGTCTCCCGCGTTCAGCTTGAAGTTGACATCCAAATTGACCCCAGACGCGAGCTTATCCAGGTGCTCGGATACGTCCTTGATGACGCTGACATAGTGGCTGGCGTCGGGCGTCTTTGAGCTGACCATGGCGGCAGCTACTGTCATTTCCAGCTTCCGTCCACGCCTCATAGCCATCACCTTCACGTCTTCTCCCACCTCCGGGTACTTCTTCTTGAAGTCCGGCGAATTGAGGAGCTTTTCGCTGCCGAGGACCAAGTTCTCCGTAGGCGTGAGCGGGGCATATCCCACTCCAATCGAGGTATCGTTGGAGATGGGCATTGTGCCCTTCCTCATGAAGACCGCTATTAGGTCGGGCGAACCCTGCTTGATTTTCGTGTCTATCAGAATATGCTCGTCAGGGTCCAAGAAGCGCATCGTATCCTTGATGAACCCGCGGATTGAGTGCCGCGCGATCTCCTCGACTGGGACTTCTACTTGCTTGCCCTGATAGGGGACCAGCTCCGTGGCTCTGCCGGCGACCATCAAGTAGATCGGGGATATTATCGACCCTCCACCGAACTCCGGCGCGGACCTTCCTCCGACGAGAATTCCCTTGTCGACGTTGTGATGCAGAATAGCCCCGAAGTGTTCCAAGTAGTAATTGCAGAGACCGAGTGAAACCGCTTCCGAGGCCCCGTCGATTAGGCTGTCTGGGTGGCCTTTCCCTTTGCGTTCGACTATCTCGACGTCTAGGTCCTGGACGCTATGACCCCTGATTTCCTCTACGTGAAGCGACCTCGGCACTCGGCTGGTGCCTCCCTAAAGTCTGTCCTCTATCTTGACATAGAGGACGTTGTTGCCTCGGATTACGACTTTGCCGTAATTGGCTACCTTGGCGCCGTTCTCGGATTCTTCGGCGTCGACCAGAATTACATTCATGTAAGGGTCGACGTTGGCCATCTTTCCCCTGTACTCGATTTCATTTTTCAGTCTTACCGAGACGAGCTTGTTTGTGGCTTTCTGGAGGACACCCAGAGGACGCTTTGTCTGTGAAGGTGCTTGAGGATTCACTTCGGACTTTTTCGCAGTCCGCCGTATGAGAGTTAAAAAGACATCGGTGCTGAAAGCGCGATGAGACGGGTTTTCAAAGAAGTGACAGAATCTGAATCAACGGCGTTGAACGCGGTCGAAAGAGTTTCAGGGTTCAGTTACTTCGGCTCAGGTTCCGACGCCATTGACAGGTTGCTAGGCGGAGGATACAGGGCTGGAAGGCTGACTGAAGTCTTCGGTAGAAGCAACTCCGGGAAGAGCCAGCTCGCGATGCAGGCCGCTTTACTCGCTGCGAAGCAGGGAATTCAGACACTTTTCCTCGATACCGAGGGATCGTTTAGGCCGGAGAGACTGGAGGAAATGGCGAATGCGAGAAGGTGGAAGACGGACGGAATTCTCGAGAAGATATTGTACGTCAGGGTCGATTCGTCTTCAGAGCAGATGGAGACCGCCCAGAGGATGGAAGCCAGAGCACCGACCGCCCCCTGCAGGCTGGTGGTCGTCGATACTCTTACGCGCAACTTCTCTTTGGACCTACCGGGCAGGTCCAACCTTTCGAGCAGGCAGGCCGCCCTTGACGTTTATCTCAGCCAAATGGCCAGGGATGCATACCTCCACGGCAGGGCGTATCTGTTGACGAATCGGGTGACTTACGGGGCC